>NZ_JBFAHO010000009.1:190448-253710 GCF_040654215.1 Nonomuraea sp. NPDC050733
GTTGCCCGCCCACCTTTTTGTCGGCGCCCCCGGGCTGCGGCGCCCGGGCGGGTGGGGGGGGGGGGGGGGGGGGGGGGGGCCCCCCCCGCCCCCCCGCCCAGAGCGCCACCCGGCAGGCTCCCCCGGGCGCCACCCCCGAGCCGACGGCGCCGGGCACCGGCCAGGAGCGGGGAGACGACCCGCCCGCCGCGGCGGGCGCCGACGTGCCCGCACCCGACGCGAGCATCCCCACCGACCCGGCCGAGCTGGCCGCCGCCCTGGAGAAGACCAGCACCGCCCTGTACGCCGCGATCGACCGCTGGACCCGCGGTGGCCAGGAGCGCCCGCCCCAGGACGTCGTGCTGCTCTCCCTGCACCAGCAGCGCGTCTACCGGGTGCTGGCCCGCGACGCCACGCTGGCCCGGCGCACGGCCGAGCGGCTGCCGGCGCGGCTGGCCGCCGAGGCGCGCGACAACGCCAAGGCCGTCGGCAGCCTCCTGTCGCTGGCCCGCCCCATCAGCGCCGCCCGCCGCAAGCAGATGCGTCTGACCGAGCCGCTGCCCGCCGAGCGGCTGCGCGGCTACATGACGCGGGCCGAGAAGCGGTTCGGCGTCGAGTGGGAGGTGCTGGCGGCGGTCATGCTCGTGGAGACGAAGTTCGGCCGGGTCACCTCGTCCAGCTCGGCGGGGGCCCAGGGGCCGATGCAGTTCATGCCGGCGACGTGGCGGCAGTACGGGCTGGGCGGCGACGTGCACGACGCGCGCGACGCGGTGCTCGGCGCGGCCAACTACCTGAAGGCGTCGGGCGCTCCCGGCGACTACCGGCGCGCGCTGTTCGCCTACAACCACTCCGGCAACTACGTGGACGCGGTCCAGGCGCACGCCCGGCAGATGCGGCGCGATCCGCGCAGCTTCTACGCGTACTACAACTGGCAGGTGTTCGTGCTGTCCGCCAAGGGCGACGTCCGCCTCACCGGCCCCCGCTGAGCAGCGGCTTCCGCCTGGTCCGCAGGGTCCGGGCTGTCCGGGTCACCGCCAGCGCGGCGGCGACGCAGGCCACCGGGATGGCGGGCAGCACGTAGCGGTGGTCGAAGTCGAGGGCGGCCACCGGGGCGACCAGCAGGAACACCGCGAACGCCCAGGGCAGCAGGGCAGGGCGGCGCTCCGCCTTCCCCGGACCGGCCTCCTTGCGGCGCTCCGCTCGCAGGCCGATCGCCCCGAGGCCGCCCGCCAGCAGGACCAGGCCGAAGACCGTGCCGTGCAGGAACCACGGGTAGCGGTAGGCGGCCAGGACCGAGGCGTACGGCTCGACGGAGCTCATGCCGTGGATGTCCGGGTCGTACTCCCGGCGGACCTGCCCGACGAGCGGCTGCTCCTCCGGCAGCGGCCAGGAGCCGCGCGGGAACGTGGTCGTCGGGTTCATCCGGCGGGGATGCGGCACGGGCTCCCAGGTGAAGGCGAGCGCCGTGTCGCGGGCCACCTCCCGCAGGTAGTCGAGCGGCTGGGCGGCGATGGCGCGCAGCGCGAAGGAGCGGGCCAGGTCGTTGTGGGCGAACCGGCCGCCGGGCAGCCGGTTCAGCGACGCGCCCGGGGCCCACACGTACTCGGAGGCGGCGTCGGAGACGGTGCCGTTCGGGCAGAGCACGGCCTCCTCCGGCGGCGGCTGGATCACCGAGCAGTCGGCGAACGTCATCGTGCGGGCCCACAGCGCGACGCCGTCGGAGCCGCTGAGCGCGAACCTGCCGTGGTGCTGGGCGTACCAGCCGGCGTAGGCGACCAGCGGCAGGGCCCCGGCGACGGCCGCCGCGGCGACCCGCCTCCAGCCCGCCCGCCGGAGGAGGAGATGGAGGACGACGATGCCCAGCAGCGGGGCCGCGGCCGTGCGGGTGAGGCCCGCCAGGGCGATGAGCAGGCCGGCGAGGGCAGCGGCGCGCGTGGAGACCTGCTCGCGCCACATCAGCACGAGCAGCGCCGCCACCACCAGGAAGATCACCTGCAGGTCGGAGAGGACCGCGTGCTCCAGCCGCAGGAACGACGGGTCGAACAATACGGGTGCGGCGGCCAGTGTGGCGCCCCACCCGGGCACCGACCGGCGGCGCAGCAGCGCGTAGATCATCACGCCCACCCCGAGGCCCATCGCGTGCTGCACCCCGGCGACGAGCTCCACACTGTGGAAGGGCCGCAGCAGCCACAGGAACCACGCGTAGCCGGCCGGGTGGAAGGCGCCCTGCGGGCGCATGTGCACGGCCGTGTCCAGGTACGTGAACGAGTCGTACCAGTAGAGCTGCGCGGTGTCGTAGCCCAGCATGACGAGCACCCGGAGCGCGGCGGCCGGCACGAGGGCGAGACCGAAGAGGAGATGTCCCTGGTGCCGGGCGCTGACGGGCGCTCCGGGCACGCGCGAGCGAAGGGACGCCGCGAATGCGGTCGCCATGGCTGTCCTCCCCGTGGACGGACCGGGCGGATCCGGCCATAGGGGAAGCAGTCCAGCGGGCGGGCGCTAACGTGGGGATCACCGAATTCGGTTATGCCCGCGTTATGCCCTTTGGGCAATACTTCCGGGGTTTTCGCGTCATATGGGGGCCACAGGTGCGTGTTCTGATCGCAGAGGACGAGCGGATGCTCGCCGACTCGATCGCGGAGGGGTTACGCGGGGAGGCGCTGGCGGTGGACGTCGCCTATGACGGTGACGCCGCGCTGGAGCGGCTGGGCGTGCACGACTACGACGTGCTCATCCTCGACCGGGACCTGCCGCTGGTCCACGGCGACGACGTGTGCGCGCGCGTGGTCCAGGAGGGCTGGCTGGTGCGGGTGCTCATGCTGACCGCGGCGGGCGACGTGCGCTCGCGCGTGGCGGGGCTGTCGCTGGGCGCCGACGACTACCTGACCAAGCCGTTCGCGTTCGAGGAGCTGGTGGCGCGGGTGCACGCGCTCGGCCGCCGCGCCCGCAAGGCCGACCCGCCGATGCTGGAGCGGGCCGGCGTGCGGCTGGACTGGGCGCACCGGCAGGTGTTCCGCGGGGGCCGCTACGTGCCGCTGGCGCGCAAGGAGTTCGGGGTGCTGGCGGAGCTGCTGCGCGCGGGCGGCGCCGTCGTCTCCGCCGAGGTGCTGCTGGAGAAGGTGTGGGACGAGAACATCGACCCCTTCACCAACACCGTCCGCACGACGATGACCAAGCTGCGCAAGAAGCTGGGCGAGCCGCAGGTCATCGAGACCGTGCCGGGATCGGGGTACCGCATCCCATGAGCATGCGCCTGCGCTTCGCCCTGGCCTCAGCCGTCGTCACGGCCGTCCTCGGCACGCTCGTGGTCACGGGCGTGTACCTGACGGTGCGGCACAGCCTGCAGTACCGCAGCGGCCTGATCACGCCGACCCGCATCAAGGTCCGGAACGGCTGGGAGATCCCTCGCGGCGACACGTACTACGAAGTGGCCCGTGACCGCGTGATGCAGGTCCGCGTCGCCTATGAGCGCGACACCCTGGCGAACGTGCGCACGGTCGGCGGGCTCGCCGTGCTCGCCGCCGCGGGGATCGCGTTCGGCGCCGGCCGGCGCGCCGCCGGGTGGGTCCTGCGTCCCCTCAGCGACGTCACCGAGACCGCCCGCCGGGTCGCGCAGAACCACGACCTGACCGAGCGCATCGCGTACGAGGGCCCGCACGACGAGTTGAAGGAGCTGACCGGCACCTACGACACCATGCTCGGCCGGCTGGCCCGCTCCTTCGACGGCCAGCGGCGCTTCGTCGCCAACGCCTCCCACGAGCTGCGCACCCCGCTGACCATCAATCGGACGCTGGTGGACGTGGCGGTGCGCCGCCCCGACGCCACCGACGACGTCAAGCGGCTCGGCGAGTCGCTGCTGCTCGTCAACGCCCGCCACGAGCGGCTCATCGACGGGCTGCTGGCGCTGGCCGAGGGCGAGCAGGCGGTGCTGGACCGGCGGCCGTTCGACCTGACGGACGTGGCCGAGCACGTGCTGGACCTGGCGGCCGACGAGGCGGCCGAGCGGGAGGTGACGATCCACCGGCTGCTCGACAGCGCGCCGACCACGGGCGAGGCGGTGCTGGTGGAGCGGCTGGTGCAGAACCTCGTGGAGAACGCCATCCGGCACAACCACCCCAAGGGCGAGGTGTGGGTGACGACGCGGCAGCGGGCCGAGCGGGTCGAGCTGGTGGTGGCCAACACGGGCCTGCCGGTGCCGTCATACGAGATCGAGACGATCTTCGAGCCGTTCCGGCGGCTGCACGGCGACCGGCTGCGCTCGGACCGGGGCAGCGGGCTGGGGCTGTCGATCGTGCGGGTGATCTCGGAGGCGCACCGGGGCACGGTGGTGGCCCGGCCGCGCGACGAGGGCGGCCTGACCATCACGGTCGAGCTGCCGGCGGAGCTCTGACGGCTCCTTCCGGGGGCGGGGCCCGGTCAGAGGGCGCCGGAGATCTCGTCCAGCGCGGCCGGGTCCTCGATCGTGGAGGGCGCGCGGTAGGGGCGCCCGGCCGCGATGTCGCGCATGGTGCCCCGCAGGATCTTGCCGGAGCGGGTCTTGGGCAGGCGGCCGACCACCACGGTCCGGCGGAAGGCGGCGACCGGGCCGATGCGCTCGCGCACCAGGGCGGCGACCTCCCGCTCGACGTCGGCCGGGTCGCGGTCCGCGCCCGCCTTGAGCACGACGAACCCGACCGGCAGCTCCCCCTTGAGGTCGTCGGCGACGCCGATCACCGCGCACTCGGCCACGTCCGGGTGGGCGGCGATGACCTCCTCCATCTGCCCGGTCGACAGGCGGTGGCCGGCGACGTTGATGACGTCGTCGATGCGGCCCATGACGAACAGGTAGCCGTCCTCGTCGACGTAGCCGCCGTCGCCGGTCAGGTAGTGGCCGGGATAGCGGGACAGGTAGGACTCGGTGAAACGGGCGTCGTCGTGATACAGGGTGGGCAGTGTGCCGGGCGGCAGGGGCAGGCGGAGGGTGACCGCGCCCTCCACGCCGGGCGGGCACTCCTCGCCGACGGGGTCGAGGATGCGCACGTCGTAGCCGGGGACGGGCTTGGTGGGCGAGCCCGGCTTGACGGGCAGCAGGCCGAGGCCCGCGCAGTTGGCCGCGATGGGCCAGCCGGTCTCGGTCTGCCACCAGTGGTCGATGACGGGGACGCCGAGCAGGTCGGAGGCCCAGTGGTAGGTGTTCGGGTCGAGCCGCTCGCCGGCCAGGAAGAGGTATCGCAGACTCG
The DNA here is from genome assembly GCF_040654215.1 of Nonomuraea sp. NPDC050733. Classification (NCBI taxonomy): domain Bacteria; kingdom Bacillati; phylum Actinomycetota; class Actinomycetes; order Streptosporangiales; family Streptosporangiaceae; genus Nonomuraea; species Nonomuraea sp. NPDC050733. The sequence goes on from NZ_JBFAHO010000009.1 coordinate 195,647, forward strand.
ACAAATCCCATTTTTTGGCGAAATCTCCGGTGGGGTCTTCCTTTTTGATGGCCCGGAGCGCGGTCGGCGCGGTGAACAGGGTCCGCACCCCGTGCATGGCCACCACCCGCCAGAACGCGCCCGGGTCGGGCGTGCCGACCGGCTTGCCCTCGTACAGGACGGTGGTGCAGCCGGCCAGCAGCGGCCCGTACACGATGTAGGAGTGCCCGACGACCCAGCCGACGTCGGAGGCGGCCCAGAACACCTCGCCGGGCGCGGCGCCGAACACGTTGCCCATGCTCCAGTGCAGCGCGACGGCGTGGCCGCCGTTGTCACGCACGACGCCCTTGGGGGCGCCGGTGGTGCCGGAGGTGTAGAGGACGTACAGCGGGTCGGTGGCGGCGACGCTCACGCAGCCGGCGGGCGCGGCGTCGCGCACGGTGGCGGCCCAGTCGAGGTCACGGCCCTCGGTCAGGGTGGCGGGCTCCTGCGGGCGCCGCAGGATCACGCAGTGGTCCGGGCGGTGCTCCGCCTGCTCCAGCGCGGCGTCGAGCAGCGGCTTGTACGCGACCACGCGGGACGGCTCGATGCCGCACGAGGCCGACAGCACCACGACCGGGCGGGCATGGTCGATGCGGACGGCCAGCTCCGCGGCGGCGAATCCGCCGAACACCACGGAGTGGACGGCGCCGAGCCGCGCGCAGGCCAGCATCGCGATCACGGCCTCGGGCACCATCGGCATGTAGATCACCACGGTGTCGCCGGCGCCGACACCGAGGTCGCGCAGCATCCCGGCGGTCCGCGCCACCTCGTCGAGCAGCTCGGCGTAGGTGTAGGCGCGCACGGAGCCGGTGACGGGGCTGTCGTGGATCAGCGCCGTGCGCTCGCCGTGGCCGGCCAGGACGTGCCGGTCCACGGCGTTGAAGCAGGTGTTGAGCCGGCCGTCGGGGAACCACCGGCCGTCGCGGAATACGGTCGCGGGTGGCACGTCCCAGTCGACGCCCGCAGCGGCCTCCGCCCAGAAGCTCTCGGGGTCGTCGATGCTGCGCCGGTAGACGGCGTCGTAAGCGCTCACCCTTCGATCAGATCAGCGCCCGGGCGCCCGGCGCAACCCCCTCGGCCGGGGCCGACCGGTCAGGAGGGGGCCGCCGGCTGGAGGTAGATCGTGGTGGCGAGCGGGACCCGGTCGCGGATGCGCCGCTCGGTGTCGGCCAGGGCCCGCGACGCCTCGTCCACGTCCTGCTCGGCCGGCATGATCACGCGGGCGGCGACGAGCACGTCGTCGGGGCCGAGGTGCAGCGTCCGCAGCTCGGTGAACGACCGGATCGAGGGGTCGCTGTGCAGGACGTCCTCGATCGCGCCCAGCACCGCGGGCGAGGCGGACTCACCGATGATCATGCTCTTGGTCTCCCGGGCCAGCGTGAACGACACGACGACCAGGAGCAGGCCGATCGCCACCGACCCCATGCCGTCGAACGCCGTGTTGCCGGTGACGAGCGACAGCGTCACGCCGGCGAGCGCGAACGCCAGCCCGGCCAGCGCCGCGGTGTCCTCCAGCAGCACCACGGGCAGCTCGGGGGCCTTGGCCTCCTTGACGAACCGGGCCCACGACCGCCCGGCGCGCACCTCGTTGGAGTGCCGGACGGCCGTGCGCAGGGACAGCCCCTCCATGACGATGGCCACCAGCAGGACGCCGATGGCCCACGGCCAGCTCTCCAGCGGATGCGGGTTGACGATCTTCTCGTACCCCTCGTACAGGGCGAACAGGCCGCCGCCGAAGAACAGCACCACGGACACCAGGAAGCCGTAGAAGTAGCGAACGGCCCCGTAGCCGAACGGGTGCGCCCGGCTGGGCTTGTGCGCCGACTGCCTGCGGCCCAGCATCAGCAGGAGCTGGTTGCCGGAGTCCGCGGTGGAGTGGATGCCCTCCGCCAGCATCGCCGACGAGCCGGTGAAGAAGAACGCCACGAACTTGGACACCGCTATCCCGACGTTCGCGGCCAGCGCCGCGAGTGTCGCCTCTTCCGATCCGTCCCTGCTCACGGTCGCCGCCTACCCGCCCGCGCGAGGATCTACCATGACCCGGTGCGAATCGGGGTGCGGCAGTTCGATGACAGGTGAGGCGGCGTGATGGGTGCGGAGAGCCGGATCGAGCGGGCGAGGGAGCTCTACGAGGACGCGGTCTTCGGGGACGACGCGGCGCTGGCCGGCGAGGCGGCCGCGCTCGCGGAGGAGAGCGGCGCCCGGGCCGTGCTGCGCCAGGTGGAGGAGGCGCGCGCCCGCCTGTCGCCCTGAGGCCCTGAGGCCCTGAGGCCCTGAAGCACTGAAGCACTGAAGCACTGAAGCACTGAAGCACTGAGGCACTTACGGTCGCCGCCCGGCCTTCGCTGGGGCCGGGCGGCGACCGTCAGGGGGCCAGCAGGTCCTTCGGGTGTTTCAGCAGGTCCTTCCCGTGTTGAGGCAGCGGACGACGGTCCTCATGAGCCGGTCCGACATCACGACGACGGCGCCGGCGTGGGCGGTCTGCGGGGCGTGGCGCTCGCTGGCGAACGAGTCCAGCGCGAAGGGGACGTCCGTGCCCTCCGGCCGGGTGCCGGGCAGCTCGCCGTACACGAGGGTGAGGCGGAGCTGCGGGACGGCCCGTGTGCCGCTCGGGCAGGCGCCGTCCTCGCCGGGGAAGACGAGGTGGGAGCGGTGGGTGGCGCTGTCGGTGTTCTCGCCGTCCCAGCAGCTCGGCATGTCGTGGACGCGGACGAGGTCGCTGCCGCTGGGGCAGATCGGGTACTTGTCGGTCAGCCGGTCGGTGAAGCCGGTGCAGCTCCACGCGGCCCGGACGTCGGCGTCGCCGTCGGTGAGCGCCCTCGGGTCGCCGGAGAGCACCCTGAGGAACCGCGGCATCGCCGTGACGGGGGAGGCCGGGTTGCCCCGGTACTGGATGCGCACGGCGACGGGCTTCACCGGCGTTCCGACGTTGGTCTCCTGGTCCGCCTGCGCGTCCTCCGTGCCGGTGGCTGTCGCGGTGGTGGCGGGTTCCGTCGCGGCGGCGCCCACGTCGCCGGCGGCCCTGGCGCGCAGGGCGGGCCAGAAGTACGCGGACCGGTCGCCGCGCTGGACGCAGGTGGTGCCGGCCGCGGCCAGGCTCTCGTTGGTGGAGAAGGCGTCGGCCGACATGTTGCCCACGTAGTCGTGGAGCTGCTGGGCGCCGTCCTGGACGCCGGGGGCGGTGATGAGGTCCTCCTCGTTGGCGTGGGTCTCCCGCGGGGTGCCGCAGCGGGAGTCGTACGTCCCCCTGGAGCCCGTGTCCGTCCCGCGTGGCTGCTCGGCGCGGGCGACCTGCCGGATGTCGACGAAGTCGTCCGCCGTCGGCCCGATCGCCGCCGGGTCCCCCGCACCCGGCTCGGTGGCCTCGGGCGCCGCGCTCGCCGAGGCGGACGCCGTCGAGCCGGGCGTGCCGGAGTCCGACAGCGCGCAGGGAGCCAGTGCGACGAGCCCTTCGGGGCGGGCGGCCACGCGGCCGATGGCTGTGGCGATGCGGTTGACCGTGGCGACCCGCTTGTCCTCCAGCGGCCCCAGGATGGCGTTCTGCACGAAGTTCGGACCGCCCTCACCCGCCGACGACACCAGCCGCGCGTTCGCCTCCGCGATCTGCCGCTCCAGCAACGCCAGGTTACGATCCACCTCCTCCCGCGCCGCCGCCGGAACCGCCGGCAGCCGGTCCGCCACCCCCGGGCAGACGATGGTCTGCCCAGGGGTGGCGGGGGGCGTGACGCCGTCGGTCGGAGCCGCCGTGGCGGACGGGTCCGGCGCCGCCGTCTGCGAGGGTTGCGTGGCGGACGGAGCGGGCGCCGGTGCCCCCGTGCCGGACAGCGCGCAGGGCGCGAGCGCGACGAGCCCTTCGGGGCGGGCGGCCACGCGGCCGATGGCTGTGGCGATGCGGTTGACCGTGGCGACCCGCTTGTCCTCCAGCGGCCCCAGGATGGCGTTCTGCACGAAGTTCGGACCGCCCTCACCCGCCGACGACACCAGCCGCGCGTTCGCCTCCGCGATCTGCCGCTCCAGCAACGCCAGGTTACGATCCACCTCCTCCCGCGCCGCCGCCGGAACCGCCAGCAGCCGGTCCGCCACCCCCGGGCAGACGATGGTCTCGGCGGCGGCGTTCGTCCCGGTGGTGGCGAACCCCGTGACGAGCCCCGTGCTCGACGACAGCCGTAACACGCCAGCCCCCTGCTGCGGTGACGGCCCCGTCGCGAGCAGCAGCACGATGCCGCCGAACAGGGTCAGCCAGGGTTTGAACGGCCGTCCACGCGACGCACCTCGCATACGACACTCCTCCCGGTCGATGACGCGGATCTGGAAGATCTGCTTGTCGGCAGGTACGGCGTCGCCCGTCCTGCGGTTCAGATGCGGGGTGGTGGCCACAGCGGGCGACAGGTCCGCCAGGATGAGTGTCGTGGCCACCAACGACGACGACACGCTGCCCCTCCAGCCGCCGGTCCGGCTGCCCTCCGAGGCCGAGCTGGCCGCGGCCGTACGGACGACTCCCCTGGCGGCGGACCTGCTGAGCGCCACGGAGCCGGCGGACGGGGCCGGTCCCGGCGAAGAGCCGCCTGCCGCCGAGGACCCGGAGACCGGACAGCTGCTCGACGAGGCCGCCGGGACCCGGGTGGCCGAGGTCCTGCGGGAGGGGGACGACCGGCGGGTCCTCCAGACGTGGGCCGAGGTGTGCCGGGACGTCGTCACCCGGGACGAGCGGGTCTTCCTGGTGCTGGTGCGCCTGTTCATGCGGCGCGAGCGGCTGGCCGGCCCGCCCGGCGTCCTGGGCGCGCTGGGGCTGGTACGGCCGCCCGTGCCGGACGGGGAGCCCGCCATGACCGGCAGGCGGCGACGCCGGGCGGACAGCGGCCCGGCGGACGAGGAGACGTACGTGTTGAGTCCCCTGGGGTCCTGGGCGGCGAGGGGCCTGGTCAGCGAGGCGTCCGGGCAGGACATCCCGGTCATGGGGTCGTTCGCGTCGCGGGACGCCGCCGCGCTGCTGCTGGGCCTGCGCTCGTACCCGGAGCCGGAACGGCTGGAGGAGCTCACCGGCTGGCTGGCCGGCAAGGACCGGGGCGAGGCCGCCGAGGAGGTGGGCGCCGCGCTCGCCACGGCGAGCCCGCTGAGCCGGGCCGTCGGGGTGGAGCTGCTGGCCACGGACTTCGGCGACGAGGGCCGGCGGGTGCTGGACCGGCTGATGGAGACGCCTCGGGTCGGTGCGGTGATCGCCGCGCGGCTCGGCCGCGACGAGCGTCCGTCGCCGCCGGAGGAGATCGCGTGGGCGCTGGTGGACATGGCGGCGACGCTGCTGGAGTTCGGCGGCGAGACGGACGAGGTGATCGCCTCGATCGCGATGGGGATGGACGCGGAGGAGCAGGCCTCGACCCTCGCGCTGTTCGCCCTGGGCGACCATCCGTGGACGGCTCAGGTGCTCCGGGTCTTCATCGACCACCACCCGGACGAGCGCGTCTCCGCCGCCGCCCGCAAGGCCCTCCGCCGCCTGCACGGCCTGGCCGCCATCCGAGGCTAGCCCGCCGGCCTGTCGAGGGGCGCTGGTGAGGCGTCGGCTCATGGACGACCTCCCGCGTGAACACGGGCGTGAAGAGCCGGTCGCCCCATGAGATCACCTCACCCGCATTACGGGATCTTGTCCCAGTCGATCATCAACCGCTAGGTTTGCCGTTTGTGAGCGGGACATGTCCGAACCGTCGACCGCCGCGAAACATCCGCACAATCGGAGGGATACACAGGTGAGGCGAAAGCTCATGAGGACCGCAGGCGCAGCCCTGGTCGGCATCACCTGCCTGATGGGCCTCGCTCCGAGCGCTCAGGCCGACACGACCGACAACTACGCGTGCGCCACCGGCGAGTTCTGCCTGTTCGAGCACGACAATTTCAACCAGAGCGGAGTCAAGGTCCAGTTTCCGATCAAGGGCTTCTGCAGGAACATGACCGGCGTCGCCAACAACATGGCGAGCTCGATGGTCAACAACTCGAGCAAGATCGTCTGGCTGTTCGACCGCGCCAACTGTGCCGGCACCAGGGGCTACACGGCGGCTCCCGAGAGCGAGGACAAGGACTTCACCAACAACGGCTGGGACAACAAGACGAGCTCCGTACTGTGATCTTGACCCCCGGACGGCCCGGTGCCGTCCACGCGACGCCCCGGCCACGATGGCACCGAAGCCGCCGGTGTCCGCCCGGCTGACGGGCGCCGTCCTGGGGTGCGTCGTCGCCGCCGGCTGCTCGGCGGCGACGACGCAATCACCGTCCCAGCGGCAGGCCGCCCCGCCGATCGTGAGCGTCCCGCTCCCGGGCGAGGAGGCGCGCGAGCTCACTGTGCCCTTCGACGCCTACAACTTCTCGCCGGCCGAGATCATGACCATCGAGGCCGCCGAGGACATCCTCATCCGTGACTGCATGCGCGGTCAGGGCATGGCGTGGGAACTGCTGCCGCAGGCCCGGCAGGAGGACGTCGAGCCACCGCACCGACGCCGCTACGGCGTCATCGAACCGCAGATGGCCCAGCTCTTCGGCTACCACGTCCCCGCCGAGAGGCCCTCGGTGGCCGCGCGAAGGGCGCGATGGGACCTTCGGACGGCGAAGCTCTCGGCTCGAGAACGGCGTGCCGCGTACGGCGACGGCACGGCCGACGACGGAGGTGGATGCGCGAGAAAAATCCGCAGGACCCGGTTGCAGGGCGCCGCGAAAGTCGACTCGTCCTTGTTCAACAGGCTCATCGCGCAGACCTTCGACGCCTCGCAGCGCGACGAGAACGTGGTGCGCGCCTTTCGGTCGTGGAGCGCGTGCATGACCGCCGCGGGCGTCCATTATGCGGACCCGCTCCAGGCCGTCACCGACGAACGGTGGATGCGGGACGAAAAGCCGTCTTCCGCGGAAATACGGGTGGCTGTGGCCGATGTGCGGTGCAAGGAGAAGACCGGCCTGGTCCCGGTTTGGGCCAGAGCGGAGGAACGCCTCCAGAACGACGCCGTTCGCGGCCACGCCGAGCAGTTCCGGATGCTGAAGCTGAGCAAGGAGCAGCAACTCGAAACGGCCCGGCGGCTTGTCGCCCGCGAATCGTCGGGCACGGGCTGACGCGCCGCACCCGTGGTGCCGGCTGCGTACGGCGGGCGGCTGAGCGTCGTACGGCGGGCTCGGCGGGCTCGGGCTCGGGCGGGCGCGGGTAGAGTCGGCGGCGATGACGAAGCACACGATCACTCCGCCCGCCGCCGCCATCCTGGGTGAGGCCCATGTCTGCGACTGCGGCGAGCACCTGCCCACCCGCATGAGCGCCGAGGTGCACGCCGCCGAGACCGGGCAGTGCACCGTCTGCCTGGGATCCGCGGAGGAGCAGGTGGCGCCGGGGTTCGCGCCGGGCCTGACGCGGGGCTGCACGTCGTGCGCCGCCACCGGCCGGCGGCGCGAGCAGGTCATCTGGCAGCTCGCTCACACCGAGGCCGAGCAGCTCATCACGATGAGCGTCGTCCGGGACGTCGTGGCGGGCTTCGACGGGCCGTTCCACCTGTCGGAGGTCGCCGACGCGGTCCGCGCCGGGCTGGGCGTCCAGGCGGGCCGCCTCCCGGTGGGGCCGAGGGTGCGCGACCTGCTGCTGGGTCTCCAGGCCGACGGTGAGATCACCATGCTGTCGGCCCCCGACGAGCTGCTGGCCGGCACCGACGTGGTCCTCTACCGCGACCCCCAGTGGCAGCGCGCCCGCACCCTCGGAATGTGACTGTGCGCCTCGTCATGCCGTGACCTGGTCGAGGAGCTCGATGAGGTGGTGGTAGGGCTTTCCGGTGGCGCGGGTCAGGCCCAGCTCGCAGGTGCGGTTGACGGAGGCGTGGGCGGTGAAGTCGCCGCTCGTGACCGAGGCGGCCTCGGCGCGGGTGGCGGAGGCGGTCAGCTCCGGGTGGAGCAGGCCGCGGTCGCCGGCGAAGGCGCAGCACTGCCAGCCGTCGGGGACGACGACCTGCTCGGCGACCGCCTCGGCGACACGGCGGATGGCCGCGTCGAGGCCGAGCCGGGTCGAGGAGCAGGTGGGGTGCAGGGCGAGCGAGGCCAGGCGGCGCCCCTCGGGCAGGCCCGGCAGGACATGGTCCGCCACGAACGTCACCGCGTCGATCACCTGAACGGCGGGCGAGGCCGTGGCGGCGAGCCGTTCGAAGCCCTCGGTGCAGGAGGCGGCGTCGCTGACGACCGGGATGCCTCCCCCGCCGGTGGCCGCCGCGAGTGAGTCGCGGACGCGGCGGGCCATCACGTCGTGGCCTCGGGTGAAGCCCTTGGACGACCACGGGGTGCCGCAGCACAGGCTCGCTATGTCCGTGGGCACGTGCAGCCGCACGCCCGCCCGCTCCGCGAGCCTCAGCAGCGCGGCCATGACGCCCGGCCCGCCGTCCGCCGGGGCGAACAGGGTGTTCAGGCAGGACGGCACGTAGACCGCGTCGGCGTCGGCGGCGGGTGCGGCCCTGCGCCGGGTTCCGCCCTTGGGCAGGTCGCGGCTCCACCGGGGGACGTTGTCGGCTCCGGCGACCGCGCGGGCGGCCCGCGCGGCGCCCTCGACGAGCCCGGCCGGCGCGGTTCCGGCCACGTCCATCGCCACGTCGAGGGTGCGCGTCACGGCGCCCCAGTGGTCGGCGGCGGCCTTCCAGCCCGCCTGCGCGGCGCGGCCGTGCCGCTCGCCGCGCAGGCGCTTGGTGAGGTCTCCGGTGTTGATGAGGACGGGGCAGGCCGTGGCGCACATGCCGTCCACGGCGCAGGTGTCGACGGCGTCGTAGCCGTACTCCTCCTCCAGCTCCCGCGCCAGGGCGTGGTCCCCGCAGGCGTGGGCGGCGGCGAGCTCGCGGCGCAGCACGATGCGCTGGCGCGGGGTGGTGGTGAGGTCGCGGCTGGGGCAGACGGGCTCGCAGTAGCCGCACTCGACGCACCGGTCGACCTCGGGCTCGACGGTGACGACGGTCTTGAGGTCGCGCAGGTGGGCCCGCGGGTCGTCGGTGAGGACGACGCCGGGGTTGAGCGTGCCGCCGGGGTCGCAGAGCCGTTTGACCTCGCGCATCACGTCGTACAGCTCGTCGCCGTACTGGCGGCGGACGAACGGCGCCATGACGCGGCCGGTGCCGTGCTCGGCCTTGAGCGTGCCGCCGCGGTCGAGGACGGCGGCGACCATGTCCTCGGTGAAGTCGGCGTAGCGCTCCAGGTCCGTGCCGAAGCGCTCGTTGAGCATGAAGTGCAGGTTGCCGTCCTTGGCGTGGCCGAAGATGACGCTGCGCTCGTAGCGGTGCTTGGCGAACAGCTCGGTCAGGTCGTCGCAGAGGTCGGCCAGGGCCGGCACGGGGACGGCGACGTCCTCCAGCAGGGCGGTCGTGCCGCTGGGGCGGGCCCCGGCGACGGAGGCGTACAGCCCCTTGCGGATGTGCCACAGCGCGGCGCGGCCACCGGTGTCCCTGCTCAGCCGCGCGGGGGCGGCCGTCTCCAGCTCGGCGAACACCTGCCCGGCCGCGCGCTCGTGCTCGGCCAGCAGGTCGGCGTCCGACTCCTGCCACTCCACGAGCAGCGCCGCGTGCTGGTCCACGGTCAGGGCGCGGAGGACGTCGTCGGCCTTCGGGTCGGTCTGCGCCACCCGCAGGGACTCGGCGTCCAGCAGCTCGACGGCGGCGGGGCCGGCGGCGACGAGCCGCGGCAGCGCCGCCGTCGCGGCGCGCAGCGTGGGGAGGATGAGCAGGCCGGTGGCGGCCTGGCGGTGCGCCGGGACGGTGCGCAGGACCGCTTCGGCGACGAAGGCCAGCGTGCCCTCGCTGCCGATGACCAGGTGGGCGAGGATCTGCGCGGGCGAGGTGTGGTCGAGGAAGCTGTTGAGCCCGTACCCCATGGTGTTCTTCAGCGAGAACTGCGCGGTGATGCGGCGCACCGAGCCGGCGTCGCCGCGGACGCGGTCGCGCAGCCGTTCCAGGCCCTCGGCCAGCTCGGGTTCGAGCGCCCGCAGCCGGGCGTCGGCGTCGGGGGCGGCGGTGTCGACGACGGTGCCGCTGGGCAGCACCAGCACCATCGACTCCAGGGTCTGGTACGTGTTGGCGTGCGTGCCGCAGGTCATGCCGCTGGAGTTGTTGGCGACGACGCCGCCGATCGTGCACGCCGACTCGCTGGCCGGGTCGGGGCCCAGCTTGCGGCCGTACGGGGCGAGCCGGGCGTTGACCTGGCGGAGCACGGCGCCCGGCTGCACCCGCACGCGGGCGCCGCCGTCGAGCACCTCGATGTCGCGAAAGTGCCGCCGGGTGTCGACCAGCAGGTGCTCGCTGACCCCCTGCCCGCTGAGGCTGGTGCCGCCGGAGCGGAACGTCAGCGGCAGGCCCGTCCGCATCAGCGCCGCCACCTGCCCCGCGTTCCCGGGCACCAGGACGGCCTGCGGGGTGAGCAGGTAGTGGGAGGCGTCGTGGGCCATGCCCAGCCGGTCACTCGCCCGTGACCGGGTGATCGCCGGCACGGCGTTCTCCACGGCCGCCAGGACGGCGGGGTCGGGGGTGCGCAGCCGCCGCGGTTCAGGGTCGGTCACACTCGTGCTCTTTTCCAGGGGTGGTTCTCGTGCGGGCCCGAGGCCCTATCTCGGTCCCACGACGTTCTGGCGCTGGCTGCCGAGCCCGTCGACGCCCAGCTCCATCACGTCGCCCGGCCGCAGCCAGACCTGCGGGTTCAAGCCCATGCCGACGCCCGGCGGGGTGCCGGTGTTGATGAGGTCGCCGGGCTCCAGCACCATGAACTGGCTCAGGTAATGGACGATGACGTACGGGTCGAAGATCATCGTCTTGGTGGTGCCGGTCTGCCGCCGGACCCCGTTGACGTCCAGCCACATGCCGAGGTTCCTGACGTCGGCGATCTCGTCCGGGGTGACCAGCCAGGGGCCGGCCGGGTTGAAGGTCTCGGCGGACTTGCCCTTGGACCACTGGCCGCCGCGCTCCATCTGGAAGGATCGCTCGCTGACGTCGTTGACGACGCAGTAGCCGGCGATGGCGGCCGCGGCCTCCTCCACCGAGTCCAGGTACGAGGCGCGCCTGCCGATCACGATGCCCAGCTCGACCTCCCAGTCGGTCTTGGTGGACCCGCGCGGGATGCGCACGTCGTCGTACGGGCCGACGAGCGTGTTGGGCGACTTGGTGAACAGGATCGGCTCGTCCGGCACGGCCTGGCCGGTCTCGGCGGCGTGGTCGCTGTAGTTGAGGCCGACGCACAGGATCTGGTGCGGACGGGCGATGGGCGGGCCCACCCGCTCGCCGGCGAACTCACGGGTGTGTCCCGCGGCGATCCGCTCGGCCACCGGCGCGGCCAGCAGGGCGGCGCCGCCCGCGCCGAAGAACCTCTCGTCGAAGTCGGGCGCGAGATCGGAGACGTCGACGTAGCGGGCGTCGTCCACGCGGACGACGGGCTTCTCGGCGCCGGGCGCGCCGATGCGCATGAGGTACAAGGTGCTCTCTCCGTGGGTTCAGGATCGGGACGACGGCGTCACTCGGCGCGCCTGGTGGGCGCGGTGCGGTGGACCGGGGTGGGCGCCGGGGTGGGCAGTGTGCGGTGCGCCGGGGTGGGCGTCATGTGGTCCGCCGGCCGGTGACGATGGCGTGGATGGCGGGCAGGTCGTCGACGAGCCGCCGCAGCGGCGTGCGGTAGGCCAGGCCGCTGACGCTGACGGCGCCGCTGGGCACCGTGGGCGAGGTCAGGTAGGCGGGGACCGCGACGCAGTTGACGCCGGGCTCGTTCTCCTGGTCGTCCACGGCGTAGCCCCGCTCGCGGGTGCGGACCAGCTCGGCGTGCAGCTCTCCGACCGTGCCGATCGAGCGCTCGGTGGGCTGTTCCAGCCGCCGGCCGGCGACCCAGCCGCGTACCGCGTCCTCGTCGCGCAGGGCGTCGGCGAGCAGCACCTTGCCGACGGCGGTGCAGTGCGCCGGGTTGCGGCCTCCCACGACCGAGGTCAGCCGCACCGCGCCGGCGGGCGGGTCGAGCTTGGAGCGGTAGACGACCGAGACGCCGTCCAGCACGGCGTAGTGCGCCGTCTCGCCGTAGCGCTCGCACAGCGCCTGGAGGACCGGGGTGATCCTGACGTGGTCCGGCCGGGCCTCGTGGTGGGCGAAGGCCATACGCAGGAACTCGTCCCCCAGCACGTAGTGGCCGTGGCTGTTCCTGGAGGCGAACCCGGCGCGGCGCAGCGAGGCCAGAGCGCGGTGGACGGTCGGCTTGGGACTGGCCACGGCGCGCGCCATCTCCTCCAGGGCGATCCCGTCGGGGTGCCGGGCCAGCTCGGCCAGCACCGCCAGCACGCGATCGGCCCCGACGAGCCGGGGCTCGGCGCCGCTCGCCGCGTCGGCGAGGCCGGTCACCAAGTCGGACATATTCCGAAGGTTAGACCATCGTTCCGAAAACCGGAAGTTCAACCGAACCGCCGCCCCCGCCACGGCTGTCGATTCGGGTGGGGGTGGGGCGGTGGCCGCACGGGGTGGCCTGGGGGTGGGGCTGGCGGCGGCCGGCCGCGCGGGGTGGCCGGGCCGGGTCAGGCGCGGCAGAGGATCTCGCCGTGCAGGATGGACAGCCAGCCGTCCTCGGCCGCCGCCCACTCGCGCCACCCGTCGGAGATGCGGCGCAGGTCGTCGCGGGTGGCGGCGCCGGTGGCCACGGCCTGGTCGGCCATGGCGGAGCTGAGGACGCGCTCAGCCCACATGCCGCCCCACCACGCACGGTCCTCCGGCGTGGCGAAGCACCAGGTGGACGAGGTGGCCGTCACATCCTCGAACCCGGCCGCCCGCGCCCACGACAGCAGCCGCCGTCCGGCGTCCGGCTCGCCGCCGTTGCCCCGCGCGACCCGCTGGTAGAGGGCCATCCAGTCGTCGAGCGCCGGCACCCGGGGGTACCAGGCGAAGGCCGCGTAGTCACTGTCACGCGCCGCCACGAAGCCGCGGGGCTTGGCCACGCGCCGCATCTCGCGCAGCGCCCGCACCGGGTCGCCCACGTGCTGGAGCACCTGGTGAGCGTGGACGACGCAGAACGTGTCGTCCGGGAAGTCCAGCGCGTGCACGTCGGCCACGGCGAAGCCGGCGTTGGCGACGCCGCGGGCGGCCAGCTCCGCCTTGGTGATCTCCAGCGCCTCGGGGGTCACCTCGGACGCGGTCACGTGCGCCACCCTGGAGGCCAGGTCGGCGGTGATGGTTCCCGGCCCGCTGCCCACGTCCAGCACCGTCATGTGCGGCTTCAGCTGCGGCAGCAGGTACGCCGCCGAGTTCTCGGCGGTGCGCCAGCGGTGCGAGCGCAGCACGGACTCGTGGTGGCCGTGCGTGTATACGGCGTCCATCAGAACTCCTTCGTCCCCGTCCGGCCCCATGACCGGCCCGACGCGACAACCCTAGCCACTGTCTCATGATGAGAGAAGATTCGTCTCGCAATACGAGATCGATGGATATGGCGGATCGGGGGTGAGAGCGCGGACGAGAGGGGTAGAGGGGCCGGGCCGGCGAGCCACGCCGGCCGGACGACGCTGGATGAGGAGGAACCCCCATGGCGAAGACCGTGGCAGACATCATGACGACTCAGCCCGCGGCGGTGGAGGCGGACCAGCCCGTCTCCGTCGCCGCGGCGCTGATGCGCGACAACGACGCCGGGGCCGTGATCGTCAACGACAACGGCCGGGTCAGCGGCATCGTCACCGACCGGGACATCGCCGTGCGCGTGGTCGCCACGGAGAAGGGCCCCGACACGCCGGTCCGCGAGGCGTGCAGCCCCTCCGTCGAGACGGTCGGCCCCGACACGAGCGTCGACCAGGCCGTTCAGCTCATGCGCGCGAACGCCGTACGGCGCCTGCCCGTCGTCGAGAAGGGCCAGGCCGTCGGCATCGTCAGCCTGGGCGACCTGGCGGTGGAGCGTGACCCGGAGTCGGCGCTCGGCGACATCTCGGCCGCGCGCGGCAACGACTGAGCCGCGCGTCGAGGGACGGGCCGGCGACCGCGCCGCCGGCCCGTCCCCCATGTCCGGCCCCTGGCACGCGGACGCCCTGGCCGCCCTCTCCCCCTCCGGTCCTCTCCGGTCCTGCCCGGCCGTCGCGGCGGTCCGCCGGAGCCGGGGCGGCCGGCTTGCCGGGTGGATTGCCGGGTGGATTGTCGGTGGGGGACGCTACGTTGGGCGGCATGGTGACAGTCGAGGACGTGCGGCGGCTCGCGTCCACCCTGCCCCGGTCGTCGGAGCACCTCATCAGGGATCGCGTGAAGTTCCGGGTGGGGTCGATCGTCTACGTCGCGTTCTCGCGTGACGAGACCGTGATGGGCTTCGCGTTCCCCAAGGAGGAGCGCGAGGCGCTGGTGGCCGCCGAGCCCGACACGTTCATGATGCCGGACGAGCGCGACCTGCGGTATCACTGGGTGCTCGTCCGGATGGCGGCCATCGACCTCGACGAGATGCGGGAGCTGGTCGTCGAGGCGTGGCGGATGGTCGTGCCGAAGAAGGTCTACGCCGCGTACACGGCCGGCGTCCGCTGACTCCTCGCGCGCCCCGTGACGGCCGCCCGCGGGCGAGACTTCAGCGCAGGCCGCGGTACAGGTCCGCGGTCAGGCGCGTGACGCGGCGCACCGAGGAGCTCCACGTGCCGCCCGCCGGGTGCGCCGTCAGGACCGCCAGCACGTACCTGTCGTCCTTGCCCACCAGGCCGGTCGTGTGCAGGACCGGCCGCCCCAGGTCCGGCACCCCGGAGCCGCGGGCGCGCAGCGCCACGGCCGAGATCGAGGCGTCCTGCGCCACGGCTGCGGCCCCCTGCGCCGCGGCCGGGACCGAGCCCGGCGCCCCCTGCGTCACGGCCGGGTCCGGCCCGCCACGGGTCACGGCCGAGGCCGCCGGGGCGCGGGTCGCCGGGGAGGCCGGCGCGGCGGCGCACCGTACGGGCGGCACCGACCCGAATCCCGACCAGCCCTGCTTGACCGCCCACGGCCGGGGCACGGCGCGCGGGATGCCGAAGTACTGGTCGAAGCCGTCGCTGCCGCACGGCGTGGCGGCCCGCAGATGGCCGAGGATGGTGTCGCGGACGCGCGGCGCGGCCCGGTCGAGCAGGTAACGGTAGACGCGGACCACGTCGTACGCGCTGAGCGAGGTGTACCCCCAGAAGCCGGGCTTGGCGGCGGGCGGCGGAGCCGTGTCGGACAGCCCGAGCCGGCGCGCCTGCCGCGTGATGACGGCGCCCTTGCCGGCGCGGTCCCACAGCGTCGAGGCGGCGTCGTCGTCGCTGGAGCGCAGCATGCTCTTGAGCAGGCGGGCGTCGGCCGGCGGAACGGTCCTGCGGGACTCCAGGTAGTCGATGGCGAGCAGGATCTTCACCACCGAGGCCGAGCGGAACGCCCGGTGGGCGTTCCTGGTGGCCACGATCCGCCCCGTGCCGCCGGCCTTCCGGTCGAACACCACCCAGGCGGCCGTGGTCCCGCCCGGCACGACGGGCGGCACGACAGACGTACGGGAGACCGCCAGAGCGGCGGACGCGGAAGGGAAGGCGGAGGCGGCGGCCGGCGGGGCCGACACGCAGCCCGCGGCGAGGGGGACGGCCGCCGCCACGGCGGCCCACGGCTTGATGCGCATCCGCCATACCTACCAGAACGGGCGCAACCACCGAAGGCGTGACCGGTGAGCTGCGGTGATATCAGATTCCGTATGACGCGGCCGGTGGCGCAGTCTTGGACAGGCGGAGCCGGTTGTGGTCGGATGACCGCCATGCCCCAAGCGAACCCCACGCGGAGCCATGCCCGGCTGACAGGCGTCGTCCGCCTGACCGGAGCGGCGGCTGCCGCCGGCGTCCTCGTCGCGGCCATCGCGCTGCCCGCCGTGGGCGGCTCCGGCGCGGCGGTCGTCTCCGCCGCCGAGGAGCTCAACCTGCAGCCGATGGAGCTGGCGGAGCCGCCGCTGCCGCAGGCGTCCACGGTGTACGACGCCAAGGGCAAGCGGATCGCGCAGTTCTACGCCGAGGACCGCAAGGTGGTGCGGCTGGACCAGATCTCCGAGATCATGCGCAAGGCCATCGTCGCCATCGAGGACGACCGCTTCTACCAGCACGGCGCGATCGACATCGAGGGCACCATGCGCGCCCTGGCCAAGAACTTCGGCTCGGGCGGGGTGAGCCAGGGCGGCTCCAGCATCACCCAGCAGTACGTCAAGCAGGTGCTGCTCAACTCGGCCGACACCGAGGAGGGCAAGGAGAAGGCCCTGGAGGCCAGCTACGCCCGCAAGCTCAACGAGCTGCGCTACGCGATGAGCGTCGAGAAGAAGTACACCAAGGACGAGATCCTGGCGAAGTACCTCAACATCGTGTACTTCGGGGCGGGCGCGAACGGCGTGGAGTCGGCGGCCCGGCGCTTCTTCGGGGTGTCCGCGGCCCGGCTGACCCTGCCGCAGGCGGCGACCCTGGCCGGAGCCGTCCAGAACCCGAACACCACCGATCCGGCGATCGGCGCCAAGGCGCGCAAGGCGCTGCTCGACCGGCGCAACACCGTGCTCGACCGGATGGCGGAGCTGAAGGTCATCACGCCCGAGGAGGCCGCCGAGGCCAAGGCCACCAAGCTCGGTTACAAGGGCCTCAGCCAGCCCAACGGCTGCCAGGCCACCGTCTCGGCGCCGTACTTCTGCGAGTACGTCCGCTACGAGCTGCTGACGAACAAGGCGTTCGGCAAGACCCCGCGCGCCCGGCAGGAGGCGTTCCGCCGGGGCGGCCTGCGGATCTACACGACGCTCGACCCGAAGGCGCAGGCCGCCGCGGACAAGGCCGTCAAGAAGTACGTGCGCGCCTCCGACCGGGCGCTCGCCTCCGAGGCGCTGGTCGAGCCCGGCACCGGCATGATCAGGGCCATGGCGGCCAGCCGGCCGTTCGGCAGCGACACCAGGAAGCACGAGATCTCGTACAACCCGGTGGCCGACATGCGGCACGGCGGGCTGGTCGGGTTCCAGGCGGGCTCGACGTTCAAGACCTTCACCCTCCTCACGGCCCTCAAGAAGGGCATGAAGATCGGCGACGGCATCAGCGTCGGCGGCAGTTACACCGCCCCCTCCGCGTCCTCCTTCAAGGACTGCGAGGGCAACAACATGGGCATCCCGTCGTGGCCGGTCACCAACGACGAGGGCACGGGCGGGTTCAAGACGCTGGCGACCGGCACGTGGGGGTCCGTCAACACGTTCTTCGTGGCGCTGGAGCAGCGGGTCGGCCTGTGCGAGACCGTGGAGACGGCCAAGTCGCTGGGCATCCGGCGGGCCGACGGCAAGCCCCTGCACGAGGTGGAGACGTTCACGCTCGGCATCAACGAGATGGACCCGGTGACCGTGGCGGCCGCCTACGCGGGCATCGCGGCCCGCGGCAAGTACTGCGCGCCGCTGGCCATCACCAAGGTCACCGACATCTCGACGGGCCGGTCCACCTCCTTCGCGCCGCAGTGCCGGCAGGCGATGGACGCGCCCGTGGCCGACGCGGCGGCGAACGTGCTGTCCGGCGTGTTCACCCAGGGCACGATGAGCGGCGTCGGCGGCATCGGCCGGCCCGCGGCCGGCAAGACGGGCACCACCGACGGGTACGCCAGCGCGTGGTTCGCCGGGTTCACGCCGGACCTCGCGGGCGCGGTCAGCATCGGCGACCCGCGCGGCTCGCAGCGGTACAAGCTGACCGGGGTCACCCTCGGCGGCCGGTACTTCGGCTCGGTCCAGGGCGCCTCCGTGCCCGGCCCGATCTGGAAGGACACCATGCTGGCGGCCCTGAAGGGGACGCCGGCGACGCCGTTCACGCCGGTGGACACGGCCCGCTTCGGCGGCTGCGGCTCATCCTGCGCGCCGGTGCGCGAGCAGAGCCCGGACGACGGCCAGGAGCCCACGGACGACGACGGGGTCATCGACGACACCCAGATCGCGGACCTGCCCGAGGGCGGCGCCCTTCCGACGACGAGCCCGGAAGCGACCGGCGACACCGGGACGACCGGGACCGAACCCGATGACGGCACGGTGCTCAGCCCGGACCCCCGTGGGTAGGTTGCCAGGGAGCCGCCTCTGATCGAAGGAGCCTGATGCCCATCTCGACGGCGTACGTCCCCACCGACCGCGCGGAGCGCTACATCAAGCAGCTCGTCTCCCACCTCGGGCGCAAGGTCACCACGACCCTGTCCACCGACGGCCGGGCGACCATCGCCCTCTCGCACGGGGCGTGCGTGCTGGCGCCGGCCGGGGGCGCCCTGGAGATGATCGCGACGGCGGCGGACGCGGAGGCGCTGGCCGGGGTCCAGGACGTCGTCACACGGCACCTGCTGCGCTGCGCCACGCAGGAGGAGCTGCGCACCGAATGGACGGAGCCGGTCGCGGGCGACGAGCTGGAGATCCTCTCCCCCGTCGCCGGCGACTACCTGCTCACGCACTGCACCCAGCCGGACGAGCTGCTCCGGGAGCTGGTGGCGCGGACCCGCGAGGCCACCGGCGGCGCCGCCGGCATGCAGATCTCGCATGACGAGGGCGCGTTCCTGTCCCTGCTCGTCCGCATGACGGGGGCCCGCCGGGCGATCGAGGTCGGGGTGTTCACCGGCTACTCCTCCCTCTGCGTCGCCCGCGCCCTGCCCGAGGACGGCCACCTGCTCGCCTGCGACGTGAGCGAGGAGTGGACGTCCATCGCCCGCGAGTACTGGGAGCGCGCGGGCGTGGCGGACCGCGTCGAGCTGCGGATCGGGCCGGCGCTCGACACGCTGCGCGCGCTGCCCGCCGAGCCGGTCTACGACTTCGCCTTCATCGACGCCGACAAGCCGAGCTACCCGGCCTACTACGAGGAGATCGTCTCCCGGCTGCGCCCAGGCGGGCTGATCGTGCTCGACAACGTCTTCCAGGGCGGCCGCGTGTTCGACCCGGCGTTCCAGGAGCCGAGCCAGGTGGCGATCCGGCAGGTCAACGAGCTGATCGCCCAGGACGAGCGGGTGGAGTCGGTGATGCTGCCGGTGCGCGACGGCGTCACGCTGGCCCGCAGGCGCTGATCACCCGCTCCACCCGGGAGGGCGCGGTCAGGCGCCGACCGGCTCCGGGTTGTGGGCGCGCAGGGACAGCCGCTCGTTCTCCACGTCCACCATCACCCGGCCGCCCTCGGCGACCTCGCCCGTCAGCAGCATCGCCGACAGCCGGTTGTCCAGCTCGCGCTGGATGGTGCGGCGCAGCGGCCGGGCGCCGAACTCGGGCTGGTGGCCGCGCTCGGCCAGCCAGTCCACGGCCGCCTCGGAGACCTGGAGGTCGATGTCCTGGCCGCGCAGCCGCTGCCGGGTGCGCTCCAGCAGCAGCTCGACGATCTGCCGGAGCTCCTCGCGGCCGAGCCGCTCGAAGATGATCGTCTCGTCGATCCGGTTGAGCAGCTCGGGCCGCATGGAGTGCCGCAGCAGGTCCATGAGGCGCTCCTCCAGGGCGGGGCCGATCCTGGCGGGGTCCTCGCCCGAATCCAGGATGAGCTGGGCGCCGATGTTGCTGGTCATGATGACGATCGTGTTGGTGAAGTCGACGGTGCGGCCCTGCCCGTCGGTCAGGCGGCCGTCGTCGAGCATCTGCAGCAGGATGTTGGTCACGTCGGGATGGGCCTTCTCGATCTCGTCGAGCAGGAGCACCCCGTGCGGGCGGCGGCGAACGGCCTCGGTGAGCTGCCCGGCCTCCTCGTAGCCGACGTAGCCGGGAGGGGCGCCGACGAGCCGGGAGACCGTGTGGCGCTCCTGGTACTCGCTCATGTCCAGCCGGACCATGTGGTCCTCGCCGCCGAACAGGGCCGCCGCCAGCGCGCGGGCCAGCTCGGTCTTGCCGACGCCGGTCGGCCCGAGGAACAGGAAGCTGCCGATCGGCCGGTGCGGGTCGGACAGCCCGGCGCGGGAGCGGCGGACCGCCTCGGCGATCGCGACGACCGCCTCGTCCTGGCCGACGACCCGCTGGTGCAGGTGCTCCTCCAGCCGCATCAGCCGTTCGCGCTCCTGCTCGGTGAGCTGGCGCACCGGGATTCCGGTCCGGCGGGAGACGATCTCGGCGACGTCCTCGGCCATGACCTGCGGCGCCTCGTCACGTACCTGCCGGGCGCGCTCCAGCTCGGGGCGCAGCTTGCCCATCTCCGACGACAGCTCCTTGGCCCGGTCGAAGTCCTCGTTGGCCACGGCCTGGTCCTTGTCGCGGCGCAGCGCGTCGAGACGCTCCTCCAGGTCCCGCACGTCGGTGCCGGGGGTACGGGCGCGCAGCCGTACCCGGGCGGCTGCCTGGTCCATGAGGTCGATGGCCTTGTCCGGCAGGAACCGGTCGGGGATGTACCGGTCGGACAGGATGGCGGCGGCGTGCAGCGCCTCGTCGGTGATGCGGGCCTGGTGGTGGGCCTCGTAGGCGTCGCGCAGGCCGCGCAGGATCTCGATCGTCTCCTCGACGGTCGGCTCGGAGACGAGGATCGGCTGGAAGCGGCGTTCGAGGGCGGCGTCCTTCTCGACGTTCTTGCGGTACTCGTCGATCGTGGTGGCGGCGATGACGTGCAACTCGCCGCGCGCGAGGGCGGGCTTGAGGATGTTGGCGGCGTCCATGCCGCCCTCGGCCGAGCCGGCGCCGACGAGCGTGTGCATCTCGTCGATGAACACGATCGTCCGGTCGGCCTGGGCGCGCACCTCGTCCACGACCTTCTTGATGCGCTCCTCGAACTCGCCCCGGTACTTCGTCCCGGCCACCATGCCGGTCAGGTCGAGCGCGACGACGCGGCGGTCCTTCAGCGGGTCGGGCACGTCGCCGTTCACGATGCGCTGCGCGATGCCCTCGACGATGGCGGTCTTGCCGACGCCGGGCTCGCCGATGAGCGCCGGGTTGTTCTTGGTACGGCGGGACAGCACCTCCAGGGCCTGCTCGATCTCGTCCTCGCGGCCGACGACCGGGTCGATGCGGCCCTGGCGGGCCTCCTCGGTCAGGTCCCTGCCGAACTGGTCGAGCGACGGCGTGTCGCTGGCGGGGGCCCGCTCGGACGGGCGTGGCTCGTCGCCGTACGCCATGGCGCGTTGGAGCTCCTGGACGGAGACGCCCTCCTCCTGGAGCAGCCGGGCGGCGGTGGAGCCGGGATTGGCGGCGAGGGCGAGCAGGAGATGCTCGGGGCCGATGTAGGAGGAGGCGAGGGCGCGGGCGATGCGCTGGGCGTCGAGGAGGGTGCGCTTGACGCCCGGGGACAGCGTGGCGGGCGGCTCGCCGGCGGGCTCGCCGGGCGTGGCGGCGGCCTCGGCGCGTTCGCGCAGCCGCTCCACGTTGACGCCGGCCGCCCGGAGCAGGGCGCTGGTCCGGTCGGCCCGGGTCAGGGCGTCGAGCAGGTCGAGCACGCCGAGGTCCTCGGCGCCGCGCCGCCCGGCGGTCTCCATGGCGTCGGTGAGGACCTGCCGGGCCGGCTCGCTGAGCAGCCTGCCGATGTCGACGCGCTGCACACTGGGCCGGGCGGGGGGCCACGCGTCGCCGAACATCCGGCCGGTGAGCTCCTCGAACCGCTTGAACGGGTCTCCCCCAAAGAGCGACATATCCGACATTACGGGTCCCTTCTCGCGCACTGAGGGAACCCCTAACCGGGGACGCCGCAAGCCAAAGCCAACCCCGCGCCGCCGAACGGCAAAACCCTGACCAGCCCGGACCGCGACCCGGCCCGGACCCGCGGCCCAGCACGGGGAGAGGCCCAGCACGGGGAGAGGCCCGGCGCAGAGAGAGGCCCGGCGCGGAGAGAGGCCCGGCGCAGGGAGCGGCTCAGCGCACCGAGGCGATCGCCTGCGGGATCGGCGTGTCACCGGACACCAGCTCCAGGACCCGGCCGATCGCGGCCCGCTCGCGCAGCAGCTCGGCCAGCACGGCGGCCACGTCGTCGCGGGGCACCGTGCCGCGCGGCACCTCCGGCGCGAGCCGCACCTGGCCCGTGCCCGGGTCGTCGGTGAGCCCGCCCGGCCGGACGATCGTCCAGTCGAGCCCGCGGCGGCGCAGGTCCTCCTCGGCCTCGGTCTTGGCCGTGATGTACGCCGTCCAGACCTCGTCGCTTCCCGGCGCGGGCGGCCTGCCCGCGCCCATCGACGAGACCTGCAGGAACCGGCGCACCCCCGCCCGCTCCGCCGCATCGGCGAGCAGCACGGACGCGGCCCGGTCGACGGTGTCCTTGCGGGCCACGCCGCTGCCCGGCCCGGCCCCGGCGGCGAACACGGCCGCGTCGGCGCCGTCGAGGATCGCCGCCAGCTCCTCGGCTCCGGCGCTCTCCAGGTCGCAGACCACGGCCCGGGCCCCGGTGGCCTCGACGTCGGCCACGTGCGCGGGGTTGCGCACCAGGCCGGTGGCGGCGCTCCCGAGCAGCCGCCCAAGCCGGAGCGCGATCTTCCCGTGACCGCCCGCGATGATGATCCTCATCCGCTCATGGTGTCATGGACCCATGAGTGACTTCCCGCAGGCCCCCACCCCGGCGTTCCTGTTCGACCTCGACGGCACCCTGATCGACAGCGTGTACCAGCACGTGATCGCCTGGCGGCAGGCGCTGTCCGGGATGGGCATCGATCTGTCGGTGTGGCGGATCCACCGGCGCATCGGGATGAGCGGCGGGCTGTTCGTCAGCGCACTGCTGCGGGAGACGGGGCTGAAGCTCACCCAGGAGCAGATCGACGAGCTGCAGAACACCCACGCCGACGCCTACACCGAGCAGGTCCACTCCGTCCGCCCGCTGCCCGGCGCCGCCGAGCTGCTGGCGGAGCTGTCCTCGCGCGGCGTGCCGTGGGCGATCGCCACCAGCGGCTACGCCCGTACGGCGCGGCTGGCGCTCGGCATGCTGGGCCTGCCGGAGGACACGCCGATGGTCACCCGCGACCTGGTGCGCCGCGCCAAGCCGGACCCCGACCTGTTCCTGGCGGGTGCGGCGCTGCTCGACGTCGATCCGGCGCATGCGATGGTGGTGGGAGACAGCGTCTGGGACCTGCTCGCCGCGCGCAGGGCGGGCGCGCTCGGGATCGGGCTCCTGTCCGGCGGTTACGGCAGGGACGAGCTTGAGCGTACGGGCGCCTTCCGGGTGTACGCCGACCCGGCGGACATGCTGGACAGGCTGGACGAGCTCGGCGTGCGCGGCGTCGACTGAGCGGTTCCGGCCCGGAGCGATCGGCGTGGCGGGGAATATCCGGTCGAACTGATGAGGCTTGACCGTGCGTATCCCCGATAGAGGAGCTGAAATGGACTTGGCAGACATCGGCGTCACCGGACTGGCGACCATGGGACGCAACCTGGCCCGCAACCTGGCCAGGCACGGCTACGCGGTGGCCGTGCACAACCGTTCCACGAGCCGCACGCAGCAGCTGGTCAAGGAGTTCGGCGGCGAGGGCACGTTCGTCGCCGCCGAGGAGCTCTCCGACTTCGTGGCCTCGCTGAAGCGGCCCCGGCGGGCGATCATCATGGTGAAGGCCGGCGCGGGGACCGACGCGGTGATCGACCAGCTCGCGGAGCTGATGGAGCCCGGCGACATGATCGTCGACGGTGGCAACGCGCACTTCGCCGACACCCGGCGGCGCGAGGCGGCGCTGCGTGAGAAGGGCATCCACTTCGTCGGCACCGGCATCTCCGGCGGCGAGGAGGGCGCGCTCAACGGGCCGAGCATCATGCCGGGCGGCTCCACGGAGTCGTGGGATGCGCTCGGGCCGATCCTGCAGGACATCTCGGCCAAGGTCGACGGCGTGCCGTGCGCGGTGCACGTGGGCCCCGACGGCGCCGGGCACTTCGTCAAGATGGTGCACAACGGCATCGAGTACTCCGACATGCAGCTCATCGCCGAGTCGTACGACCTGCTGCGGCAGGCGCTCGGCGCGACCCCGGCCGAGCTGGCCGCGGTGTTCCGCGAGTGGAACCAGGGCGAGCTGGACTCGTACCTCATCGAGATCACCGCCGAGGTGCTGGAGCAGGTCGACGCGGCCACCGGCAAGCCGTTCGTGGACGTGGTGGTCGACCAGGCCGAGCAGAAGGGCACGGGCCGCTGGACCGTGCAGAGCGCCCTCGACCTGGGCGTGCCGGTCACCGGCATCGCCGAGGCGGTCTTCGCCCGCGCCCTGTCGGGCCACCCCGAGCAGCGCGCCGCCGCCAGGGGCCTGGAAGGGCCGAAGCTGTCGGGCGTCGGCGGGCGCGAGCTGGTCGAGGACGTGCGCCAGGCCCTGTACGCGTCCAAGATCGTCGCGTACGCGCAGGGCTTCGACCAGATGGCCGCCGCCTCCAAGGAGTACGGCTGGGACCTCGACCTGGGCGCGATGGCCACCATCTGGCGGGGCGGGTGCATCATCCGGGCCAAGTTCCTCGACCGGATCCGCTCGGCCTACGACGCCGACCCGGCGCTGCCGACGCTGCTCGCGGACCCGACGTTCGCGGCGGCGCTCAACGTGGCGCAGGACGCCTGGCGGCGGGTGGTCACCACGGCCGTCCGGATCGGCGTGCCGACGCCGGGCTTCTCCTCGGCGCTCGCCTACTACGACGGGCTGCGCCGCGACCGGCTGCCGGCGGCGCTGGTGCAGGGGCTGCGCGACTTCTTCGGCGCGCACACGTACCTCCGGGTGGACCGGGAGGGCGCCTTCCACACGGACTGGTCGGGCGACCGCACCGAGCACCCGGCGTAGCCGTATCGGCTCGGACCTGGCGTAACCGTACGGCGTCGGGCGCGCACCGAGCGCCTGGCGTAACCGTACGGCTCGGACCCGGGCCCCGGACCCGACGTGTCCGGGGGCTCGGGGAGGCTTGGCGGGCCGGGTCTGGCGGGACCCGGCCCGTCGCTGTGCTGCTCCGGCGCCCCGCCGGGTCCCCGCACTGGGGCGCTCAGGCCGCCGAGACGCAGAACGGGTGGCCCTCGGGGTCGGTGAACACCGTCCACTCGTCCTTGCCCGGCTGGAAGTCCGGCACGGACGCGCCCAGGGCGACCAGCTCCGCACGGGCGGCGCCGACATCCGGCACCTGGAAGTCCAGGTGGAGGTGCTTGTCGCCGCCCGGCCAGCCGGGGCCGCCGCCGTATCCGTCCACCCGCTGGAAGGCCAGCGTGACGGGGCCGCCCTCGACGGTGGCGTAGTCGGCGTCGCCCTCGCCGAGCCGCCAGCCGGTGGCCTTGGCGTAGAAGGCCGCGAGCGCGGCCGGGTCGGCGCAGTCGAAAATGATCGTGGAAAGAGTCGTCATGCGGCCCAGCCTGCCGGTCGCCGACGCCACGGTCTTGAACATCCTTGCACCTCTGCAGCACCGCTCCGGGTCTTTCGGTCCGGACGCGCACGCAGGCGGCGGCTGGGATTGTCGTACCCGGGGCATAACGTGCGCGGGGTGCGTACAGGTGTGCGGCTCGGGGGCGGGCCGGGGTTCACGGTCGACGCGGTGACCTGCGTCGACGACCATCGCGGGTGGTCACCGGTCGAGGTGGGGTCCGCGTACCTGCTGGTGCTGGTGCGGCGGGGCCGGTTCCGGCGGATGGCCGGCGGCCGGGGCACGCTGGTGGACCCGACGATGGCGTACCTGGCGCTGCCCGGCGAGGAGGAGCGCTTCGCGCATCCGACGGGCGGCGACGAGTGCACCTCGCTGCGCCTCTCCCCTCGCCTGTGGCGGGTCCTCACCGGTGAGCGTGGGCGGCCGGCCCGTTCGACGGTGTACGTCGACGCCCGCCTCGACCTGGCCCACCGCCGCCTCCTGGCGGCCACGCGGAGCGGCGACCCCGCCTACGAGCTGACCGAGGCCCTGCTGCCGCTGGTGGCCACCGCCGTCAGCCGCACGACCCCTCCCCCGCCCGGCCCCCCGGGCGCCGGATCGGGGCCCGGGGCGCCGGTGGGCACGGTCGTGGAGGCGGCGCGCGAGGCCATCGCCTCCGGCCACGAGGCGGCGGCCGGGCTGCTGTCGCTGGCCGAGTTCCTGGCCGTCTCGCCGTACCGGCTCAGCCGGGCGTTCACCCGCGAGCTGGGCGTCTCCCTCACCCACTACCGCAACCGGGTGCGCGTCGGCCGGGCGCTCGACCGGCTGGAGGCCGGGGAGGAGAGCCTGGCGCGGCTGGCGGCCGACCTGGGCTTCGCCGACCAGGCCCACCTGACGCGCACGGTACGCCACCACGCCGGCCACACCCCCGCCGTCCTGCGCCGCCTCCTGACGCCGCCGCGCGCGGACGATCGGTGGAGAGCCTAGGATGCCCACGTGCACGATCAAGGTGAAGACCCGCGACCCCTCCGCGGCGCGGTGCGTGAGATCCACTCGACGGCCCAGGCCGCCACGCTGGCCTACTCCCCCGACCTCGACGGCCTGGCCGACCCCGGCGAGATCGTCTGGGCGTGGGTGCCGTACGAGGAGGACACGGCGCGGGGCAAGGACCGTCCGCTGCTGGTCGTCGGCCGTACCGGGCGGAGGCTGCTCGGCGTCATGCTGTCCAGCAAGGGCGACGACGGGCCCGACTGGGTGGAGGTCGGCGCCTGGGGCCGTGACGGCAGGGTGTCGCACGCGCGGCTGGACCGGGTGTTCGTGCTGGACGAGGACGACATCAGGCGTGAGGGCGCGGTGCTCGACGTCGACCGCTTCACCCGGGTGGCGGCCCGGCTGATGAAGCTGTACGGCTGGTCCGCGGGCCGATGACACGGCACATCGCGTTCGAGCGGGTGCACAACTTCCGGGATCTGGGCGGCTACCGCACCCGGGACGGTCGCGTGCTGCGCTGGGGCCGGCTCTACCGGGCCGACTCACTGGCCAAGCTCCAGGGCGCCGACTGGGACCGGTTCGTGGAGCTGGGCGTCCGCACGGTGATCGACCTGCGCTACCCGTGGGAGATCGCGGCCAAGGGGCGGGTCCGGCACCTCGACGGGCTCGCCTACCACAACCTCAGCGTCGAGCACCGCCCGTACGACCAGGCGGCGCTCGGCCCGGACGTCGACACGGCCCGCTTCCTGGCCGACCGGTACGCCGAGGTGGCCGACGACGGCGCGGCGGAGCTGCGGCAGGCACTGGAGATCATCGCCGCGGACGACAACGCGCCCCTGGTGTTCCACTGCGCGTCCGGCAAGGACCGCACCGGGCTGCTCGCCGCCCTCGTGCTGACACTGGCGGGAGTGGACGAGGAGACCGTCGTCGCCGACTTCGCCCTCACGGAGCTGGCCTCCGCACGGCTCATCTCGGACTGGCGCGCCGCGCACCCGGACCGGACCCTGGTCTGGCCCGGCTACGGGCGGGCGCCGGGCGACATCATGAGGTTCTTCCTGGCGGACCTGGCCGCCGCGCACGGCTCCGTCGAGGGGTACGCCGCGGAGCGCCTGGGGGTCGGAGGCGACCTGGTGGAGGCGCTGCGCGGGCACCTGCTGGAGCCGTGACCCGGGCGGCGCGCCCCGGAGGATCCCGAGCGGCACCTGTGACGCCGGTCAGGTGATGCGGAAGTTGGCCATCATCATCATGTCCTCGTGTTCGAGGTTGTGGCAGTGGAAGACGTACTTGCCGCGGTAGGAGTCGAACCGGAGCAGGACCTCGGCCTGGTCGCCGCTGGCCAGGTCGACGGTGTCCTTCCAGCCGGTGGCGTAGGGGCCGGGGTCCAGCACCTGGAAGGGCGCGAGGTGGATGTGGACGGGGTGCGCCACGTTCTGCGCGCGCAGCTTCCACCGCTCCACCGTGCCGAGCCTGGGGGTGGCCGCGATGTGGTCGGGGCTGAACGCCCGGCCGTTGACCGTCCACAGGCTCATGCCGTGCCGTTCCGCGCCGCCACGCTGGAAGGTGAAGGTCCGCTCCACGACGGCCTCTGACGGCGACAGCGGCCGGAAGTCGGTCAGCTTGGCCGGGACGCGGCTGTCGTCAGCCGCCCTGCGAGCCACCACGAAGCGCATGACGTGGGCGGTGCCGTCCTCGCCGAGCCGGTTCGTCAGCGTCACCGCCTGCCCGACCGGATAAGCGGAGAAGTCGACCACCACGTCGAACCGCTCCGCCTGGGCGATCTGCAGCTCGGCGTGCGCGACAGGCGCGCCGAGCAGGCCCAGGTCGCTGCCGATCTGGACGAACGACACTCCGCGGGGCGGCGGCGGATCGAGCGCGAGCCGGTAGCGGCGGGCGTTGGAGGCGTTGAGGACGCGGAAGCGGTAGCGGGTGGCGGTGACCTCCATGACCGGCCACGGCGCCCCGTTCACCAGCACGCAGTCCCCCAGCACGCCGCTGATGAAGTCGCTGTGCAGGTCCGGGTAGATCATCGAGCCGTCCTCGGCGAAGGAGCGGTCGGCGATCATGAGGGGGACGTCCCGCTCGCCCTTCGGCAGCGGGAGCGCTTCTTCCTCGTCGTCGTGCACGAGGTGGAAGCCGGCGAGTCCCTGGTAGACCTGCCGTCCGGTGTGGTCCATCCGGTGGTCGTGGTACCACAGGGTGGCCGCGGGCTGGTCGAGCGGATACACGTACTCGTGGACGGCTCCGGGGCTGACGAGGTCGGTGGGGTAGCCGTCGTGCTCGGCGGGGGTCCTGCCGCCGTGCAGGTGCACGACGACGGGCTCAGGCAGCTCGTTGCGGTGGCGCACGACGGTCTTGCGGCCGCGTCTGGACACGATCGTGGGGCCGGGGAAGATCCCGTTGTACCCCCACACCTGTGTGCGCAGGCCGGGCAGGATCTCCGCCTGGCCGACGCGTTGGGTGATCTCGTACACGTCGGTGCCGGAGGGGCGCAGCACCGGCGGGATCGGCAACGGCACGGTGAACGGCTCCGGCAGCCGGGCCGTGCTGCGGAGCAGGCTGCCGGCGCTGGACTGGGTCTCCACGTTGGCGCCGCCGGTGGACCCGCCGCCGTTCGTGGACCCGCTGCAGCCCGCCAGGGGCGCCATGACCAGGCCGCTCGCGGCGGTCCGCAGGAAACGCCGCCGGGACAGGCTCACGACTTGCTCCTCCGCGCGTTGTCGATCAGAACCGCGGCGACCGCACCCACCACGGCCAGGATCTGCGGGCCGAATCCGATGATGAACGTCCACGGTGCTCGTACCGTGCCGTTGCTCACGACCAGCCTCGCCAGTACCTCGCTGAACAGGACGAATCCCACGGCCAGCCCGGCGAAGAGGCCGAGAATGGCCACCCCGAGTGTTCTCATGCCGCCGAACGCTAGATCGCCGCGGCGGGCGCGGGAATCGGCTGGAGGCGACAGCGGGTGTCAACATCGGGGGACTACGGGGCCGTCGGCCGGCCTGGCTATCCTCGGGACGTGCATCCGGACAACCGTCAGCGGCTCGGCGACGCGGCACTGGGCATGGCCGTGTCAGCCGTCGTGGCCGTGGCCGTCGCGATGGATCTCGGCGGCACGCGCAGTCCCGACCTGGTGGCATACGTGTTCGCGGCCGGGCTGGGCGCGCTCATGCTCGTACGGCGGCGCTTCCCCGTGCTGGCGCTGTCCGCGACCGCGGTCGGCCTGATCGCCTACCACGCCGCCGGTTACCCGCCGATCGGGCTGGCCCTGCCGGTGGCGGCAGCCCTCTACTCCGCGGCCGAGGCGGGCAGCCTCGTGGTCGCCGCGACGGTCGCGGCGGCCCTCGTGCTGGTGAGCACCACGTTCCGGCTGCGCGACGGCGAGGACCCGGAATACCTGCTGGGGTTCGAGCTGTCGTCCACGATCGGGCTGATGGTGGCCGCGATCGCGCTCGGCGCGGCCGTACGGGCGACCCGGCTGTTGCGTGCCGAGCAGCGCCGCACGATCGCGCGGGCCGCGGCGGAGCGCGAGCGTGAGGCCCGGCGGCGCGTGGAGGAGGAGCGGCTGCGGATCGCGCGGGACCTGCACGATGTGCTCGGCCACACGATCGCGGTGATCTCCGTCCAGGCTGACGTGGCCAGGGAGACCCTCGACGAGGATCCGGCCACGGCCCGCTCGGCGCTGACGATCATCCGGCGGGCCGGCGACGACGCCATACGCGAGCTGCGCGGCACCCTCGGGCTGCTCAGGGACGCCGAGCAGGGCGACGGCCGCGCGCCCACGGCCAGCCTGCGCCACCTGGACGCGCTGGTGGCGGCGACCACCGGCAGAGGGTTGACGGTGCAGCTCAGCACCGAGGGTGAGCCGGTGTCCCTGCCCGTGGTCGTGGACGCGACTGCCTGCCGGATCGTGCAGGAGTCGCTGACCAACTGCCTGCGGCACGCCCGGGCCACCAAGGCGGAGGTCCGCCTGGGCTACGAACGCGACCGGCTCGCCATCACCGTCGCCGACGACGGGCGCGGCGCCGACCTGCCTCGCGAGCCGGCCGGGCGCGGGCTGGCCGGAATGCGGGAGCGGGCCGCCCTGCTGGGCGGCCACGTGGCGGTGAGCTCGCGCCCCGGCGCCGGGTTCCGCGTCGAGGCGTCGCTTCCGCTGGAGGCGCCGCTTCCGCTGGAGGCGCCGCGATGATCCGGCTCGCGCTGGTCGACGACCAGGAGCTGATACGCGCGGGGCTGCGGGTGCTGCTGGAGCGGGCCCCGGACATCACCGTCGTCGGCGAGGCCGCTGACGGCACGGCGGGATACGCGCTGGCGGTCGCGGAGCAGCCTGACGTCGTGCTCATGGACATTCGCATGCCGGGGGCCGACGGGATCGAGGCGACTCGGCGCATCGTGGCCGACGAGCGGCTGCGTGAGGTGCGGGTCGTCGTGCTCACCACCTTCGACACCGACGAGTATCTTTTCGACGCCATCCACGCGGGCTCGTCGGGGTTCCTGCTGAAGAACTCCGCCCCGGACGAGCTGCGTGCGGCGGTACGCACGGTGGCGGGCGGCGAGGCGCTGCTGTCGCCCTCGGTCACCCGGCGCGTGCTGGCGGCCGTCGCCCACCGGCATCCTGCGCCTCGCGGGAATCTGCCGGCAGCGCTCACCGAGCGCGAGCGGGAACTGCTCGCCGAGATCGCCGCCGGGCGCTCCAACGACGAGATCTCCCGGCGCCTGTTCCTCAGCCCGGCCACCACCCGCACGTATGTCAGCCGGCTGCTGACCAAGCTCGGGGCACGTGATCGCGCCCAGCTCGTCCATCTCGCGTACGAGAGCGGCCTGGTCCAGCCGGGCGAAGGCGACGGCTCCCTGGTGGCCGGCCCACCGCCGCGCTCCGGGCCATAGGCCGGCCCGACGCCGGCGCGGCGGGCTGTCGACGCCGGTGGCGCGGCTCCCACAACCTCAGCGTCGAGCGCCGCCCGTACGACCAGGCGGCGCTCGGCCCGGACGTCGGCACAGCCCGTCTGCCCGGGGTCACTTCTCTCCCACGACACCCGTCCGGGGCGCCGTGACGGGCCTGGTCCTGACGCGTTCCAGCGCGTGTGCCGTCGTGGCGAAGGCGAGCGCGAGGGCCACCAGCGCCGCGCTCACCCAGAGCGGCGAGCGGTAGCCCAGCCCGGCGCCGATCGTGACCCCGCCGAGCCAGGGGCCGGCGGCGGCGCCCACGTTGAAGGCCGCCGTGGCGAAGCTCCCGGCCAGCGTCGGCGCTCCCGGGGCCGCGTACAGGACCTGGGACACCAGGGTGGAGCCGACAGCGAACGACAGGGCTCCCAGCGTGAAGACCAGCACCGGCACGGCCGCCGGCCGGTCGGCGGCCGCCGCGAACACCGCCCACCCCACGACCAGCGCCGCCCCGCCGGCCGTCAGGAGGAGCCGGGGACGGCTGTCGGCCAGCCGCCCGCTGACGGTGACACCGGCGAACGAGCCGAGCCCGAACAGCGCCAGCAGGCCGGGCATCCACGCGGGCGCGATCCCGCTGACGGTGGTGGCCAGCGGGGCGAGGTACGTGAACGTGCAGAACGTGGCGCCGTTGACCAGCGCGGCCAGCAGGAGGAGCACCAGGGGCCGGGGGTCGCGCAGCGCCCGCGCCTCACGACCCGCACCGCCGCCCGCCCCGGCCACGCCCGTTTCCGTACGGGCCTGATCGGCCTCCGTACGGGCCGGAACGGCCTCCGTACGGGCCGGAGCGACCTGCGTACGGCCCGGAGCTGCCGGGATGGAGCGCAGGACGGCGATGACGGCGGGCGCCGACAGCAGGGCGACGGCCCAGAACGCCGACCGCCACCCCCACAGCTGCCCCAGCAGCGCCCCGGCCGGGACGCCGGCGACGCAGGCCAGGGTGACCCCGCCGAGGAGGATGGACGTGGCCCGGCCCTTGGCGGCCGATGGCGCCAGGGCGGCGGCGGTGGCCACGGCCACCGCGAGGAACCCGGCGTTGGCCACGGCCCCCGCGAACCGGGTCACCAGCAGCACCTCGAAGCCGGTGGTGACCGCGCCGAGCACGTGGAGGAGCAGGAACGAGACCAGGAACGCCAGCAGCGCGCGGCGGCGCGGCCAGCGCAGGCTGAGAACGGCCATCAGGGGCGCGCCAACGATCATCCCGGCGGCGAACGCCGAGGTGAGCGCTCCGGCGGCCGGGACGGACACGTTCATGTCGGACGCGATGTCCGGGACGAGTCCGGACAGCATGAACTCGGACGTGCCCATGGCGAACACCGCCAGTCCGAGCAGGTAAAGGGCGAAAGGCACGGCGAAACTCCGCAACGATGTCTTGTGACCGATTCGTCAGGTGAGCTGAGGCGGGCCGGCCGCGTTCGACGAGAGCCGTCAGGTCGGCACGTCCGGCACAGGGGTGCCCGGGCGTGCCGAGGCGGCAGTCGGGTGATGTCGTGGTTCGAGGCGGACGCGGCCCGCGCTACGGCGATCCGGTGGCGACGGCGGCCACGGCGAAGAAACCCTCGGGCCGCATCGGGCGGGAGGGGCGCCGGGCAACGTCGGAAGAGGCCACCGGACTACCGGCGGCTAGCGTCTTGACGCCTCGGGGCTGGACATGAGGCCACACCCTAGTGACGCCCTGCCAGAGGTGTCCACCCGTTTCGGAGGTCCGCGCCTTGCACGCCATTCAGATCATCGGTATATATCAACCGCATGACTGAAAGATCGATGCAGGAGCCGACGTTCCTCATCCTGACCGCGCTGGCCGCCGGGCCGCAGCACGGGTACGGCGTCATCACCGACATCCTGCGGATATCCGACGACCGTGTACGGCTGCGCGCCGGCACCCTCTACGCGGCGCTCGACCGGCTGCAGGGTGAAGGCCTGGTGGAGGCAGGCGGCGAAGAGGTCGTCGACGGCCGCGCCCGGCGCTACTACCGCCTCACGTCGGCGGGCGCGACGCGCCTGGCGGGCGAGGCCGAGCGGCTGCGCCGTCATGCCGACACCGCCGTCTCGCGGCTCGGCGCCCGGCTGGGTGTGCCCGCGCGTCCGGCGGCCGCTCCGGGAGGCGCGGCGTGACCCCGCTGGAGCGCCGTTACCGCAGGCTGCTGGCGTGGTACCCGAACGAGCACCGCGCCGTGCACGAGGACGAGATGCTCGCCGTCCTGCTCGCGGCGACGGAGCCGGGGCGTGACCGGCCGTCCGCCCGGGACACGCTCGACGTGCTGCGCGGCGCCCTCGTGATCCGGCTGCGGCGCCCGCTGCCGCCCGAGTCCCTGCGGCTCTGGCGGACCGCCATGGACCTCGCCGCGTTCATCGCGCCGCTCGCGTCGCTGGCCGGCCGGCTCTTCGAGTCCGCGATCCTGGCCGGCCGCGGGTACTCCGGGCCGGCCCTGCTCACGCTCACCTTCGCTCTGCCGTACGTGCTGGTCGTGCACCTGGTCTGTCTCGGACGCCGGAAGGCGGCCGCCGCCTGCCTGTGGGCCTGGGCCGCGCTGGGCGCGGCGCTCCTCGTCCCCACGGTCCTCAGCCTCGCGCCCGCCCACGTGGTGCTGGTGGAAGTGGGCGGTGTCGCGCTGGGCGTCCTTCCCGCCTGCGTGTGCGCCGTGATGCTCACCTTCGCGCCTTCGCCGGGGGCCGGCTCCCTGGGCGTGCCGCGGCTGCTGGGCTGGGCGGCTGGGGCGCTGGCGATCGCCGTGGTGGGCGTCCAGACCTCCCCGTCGTCGTCCCTGCGGCCGCCCGCCGCCGTCGCGCTGGCCTTCGCGCTGCTCGCGCTGCGCTCCCCCGTCGGGCGCCGCGCACTGATCGCGCTGGTCCCGATCGCGTGCCTGTTCCTGCTGCCTCCCCTGACTCTGGGTCCGGTGACCGCGGCGGCGCTGGCCGCGATCACCGGGATCCCACTGGCCGTCACCCTGTGGCTGGCCCGCGCTCCACGGCTCGGCGGATCCCCCTCCTAGAGGGGATGCCCTCGTGTCACCCCTGGATGAGGGCCAGGGCACGACGGGCGGCGTGCTGGTACCGCTCGTCGGCCCAGGCGTCCCAGGACGTCACGCGGGCCCGGCCGTTCGCGACGAGCTCCAGCTGCGGTACGGCGGGCTCGGCCGCGGGGCCCATCATGCCCAGGGCCTCGACCGCGCGCAGCTCGGAGGCCGGTCCCAGGTAGCCGGCGGTGGGCAGCGGCCTCACGGTGATGGCCTTCAGCAGCGGCTCGACCAGCCCGCCGCTCTCGCCGGTGATCGCCCACAGCGCCCGCGCCGGCGCCACCTGGCCGGCCCGCCCGCCGCGGTCGGCGTCGTGGAGCTGCTCGCGCAGGACCGGAACCGCGATCCCGGCGGCGGGGCCGAGCTGTTCGAGCAGCGGCGCGATGTCGTCCGCCGCATGAGGGCCGAGGCGGGTGAGGTGCTCGGTGAGCAGGGTCGCCGCCTGCCCGGCCTGCTCCGGCTCGCCGGTGATCCGCCATGCCGCCCAGGCCGCCACGTGCCGGGACTGCTCGTCGTCGAGCAGGGCCAGCACCCGCGGCAGGACCTCGACCGCCGCCGGGCCGACCGCCCCGAACAGCGGCAACGCGACCGAAAGGTATCTGTCGGGGACCCGGGCGGCGATCGCCGGCACCACCGGCGCCGCGGCCGCTCCCCACGAGACCAGCGCCTCCATGCACTCCACACCCTGCATGCCGCCGCCACCTCGTGACGAAGGGCCGAGCAGAGATCGCAGGGCCGGGGTCAGGGCGGGCGCGTGCGCCACCATGGCGGGGATCATGGCGGAGACGTCGAGATGCTTGACGTGGCCGTACTCGTCGAGGAGGGCTGCGACGAGCCAGGGCACGCAGCGGCCGTCACCGAGCCTGGCGAGGCCCTCCACTGCGGGAGCGGCCACCTCCGGCCACGGCTCGGCGGGGTCGCCGGTCAGCATCCCGGCCAGCAGGTCGGCCTGCGCCGCAGCGGCCCGCCCGGACTCGGCGATCACCCGGACCGCGTACGCGAGCGAGTGCTGCCGGCCGGGTTCGCGCCTGGGTGGTCGCGAAGGTACGTCCGCCATGAGGTCCCGCGCGGTGTCGGCGAGCATCGGCAGCAGGTCCGCCGGCGACGCCCTCCAAGAGGCGATCGCCTGCTGCGCGGCGAGGAGGGCGCCTCCCGTTTCGCCCTGCTCCGGGCGGCTCAGCAGCTCCCGGGCCAGGGCGCGATGCCAGCGCTCGGCACGCAGGAGAGCCGAGCCGAGGGGCGTCATGCCGTCGCCGTGCCAGGGGATGCGGTGGCAGACCCTCCTCCGGTCGGCCTCCGCGTCGGCCAGCAGCGTGATCACCGCTTCGCCCGGCGGTGCCGCTTCGGGTTCGGCCAGTGCCAGCCCCGCGGCCGCGGCCGCGCGTACGTCACGCTGGGCGGCGCCGGCGGCGAGCAGCCCGGCGAACCGGTCCGCGTGCTCGGCCGCCGCCAGCCATGCCACAGCCAGCACGCAGGCCACCGCTCCGGTGTCACCCGCCCGCCGCAGGGCTTTCTCGGCTCGCGCCCGTAAGGCCGGGACGCTGGTCGGCGCGGCCTCAGGCAGGCAGGCCAGCAGCCGCGCCGCCTCCACCACGACCTTCGGCGCGACGTCGTCCAGCAGCAGCACCAGCGCGTCGGCGCGCTCGACCATGGCCGCACGCGCCAGCGCCGCGTGATCGGGCTCGGGCCCGGCATCGAGATCCCGGAACGGGTCACGGTGGGGGGGCGCTGAGCGCGATGTCCGTCATGAGGTCCAGGACCAGCCCCCGGTGCGGTTGGCCGGCGACCCCGGCCGCCTCCACCAGGTACGGCACCAGGCAGGGCGCCGCGCCGACGACCTCGCGGGGCTGGAAGGTGGGGAAAAGGCCGTGCCGCAGCCGCCGCACCGGTGACTCCGCGCGCCTGCCCGGCGGCGCCGCCGCGATCTCACGCAACAGGCCCGGCACCGGACCCGTCCCACCGAACCCGAGCCGCTTCCACGGCACTTCCTCCACGCCGTCGAACACCACATCACCCTCTCTACGCCTCCCTCCTATGATCATCGGCTCTTGGCGGGGTCGCGGTAGGTCACGACCTTGTCGCCGGAGGCAGCCGCGGGGCTCGCACGCTGGGTGCCGTGCTGGCCGGTGGGGCCGCGGCGGAGCGTTCCGGTCGCCTGGCCGGGCCGTTCGCGCGGTTGGCCGGGGGGCGGGCGCCGGGTGGTTGTTCGGGGTGGGCTGGAATCATGGCGGCATGCGGGTCGTAGTGATCGGAAGCGGGATCGTCGGGGCGAGCGCGGCCTACCACCTGAGCCGTCGCGGAGCGGACGTCATCGTGGTGGACGCGGCGCTGGAAGGGCAGGCCACGGCGGCCGGCGCGGGGATCGTGTGCCCGTGGGTGGACCACCCGGGCGACGACGCCTGGTACGCCCTGGCCCGCGAGGGCGCGCGGCACTACCCCGAGCTGGTGGAGGCGCTGGGCGAGGACATCGGGTACGAGCGGGTGGGGGCGCTGCTGGTCGCCGAGGATCCGGCGGAGCTTGAGCCGGTACGGGCACTGCTCGAGCGCCGCCGGGCCGGTGCGCCCGAGATGGGCGAGGTGACCGTGGTGCCGGACCCGTCGCGGCTGTTTCCGCCGCTGGCGGCCGGGTTGAGCGCGCTGCACGTGCCGGGCGCGGCCCGCGTCGACGGCCGTGCCGTACGGGACGCGCTGCTGCGCGCGGCGGTCCGGCAGGGGGCCGAGGTCCGCACCGGCACGGCCACGCTGACGGCGGAGGGCGAGGTGCTGCTGATCTCGAGGGCTGAGGCGTTGGTTTCGGGGGCTGAGGCGTCGTCCCATGACGTCGCGGGCCTCCACGCGGACTGTCTCCGGGAAGGGCGGCCCGCGGAGGGTGGCGCGTTCCCGGATGATGGCGCGTTCGCGGAGGGTGGCGCGTCCACGGGCTCGGGGATGGGCATGCCGGGGCGGGTGGAGGCGGACGGCGGCGGGTCGTGGCGGCAGGCCGCGCCTCTCTCCGGCGATCGCCCCGCGACCGGCTCCGGCGATCGACCGGCGGTCGGCTCCGGTGATCGCCCCGCGACCGGCCGTGAGGTCCGTGGTCGGGAGGCCCGTGGCCTGGAGGGCCGTGGCCGGGAGGCCGGCGGTGGGGAGGGCCGGCGTGGGGAGAGGGTTGCGGCCGATGTGGTGGTCGTGGCGGCGGGGGCGTGGACCGGGATGGTGTGCGCGCCGCTCGGGCTGGAGGTGCCCGTGTTCCCGAGGCGGGGGCAGATCGTGCACGCGACCCTCGACGGCGCCGACACGGCCGGGTGGCCGATGGTGCTCCCCCACAACGGCCCCTACCTGCTGGGGTTCCCGGGCTCGCGGGTGGTCGTGGGGGCGACGGTCGAGGATGTGGGGTTCGCGCCGCACGTCACGATGGGCGGGCTGGACGAGGTGCTGCGCGCCGGGCTCCGCCTCGCGCCCGGGCTGGCCGGGGCGGCGATGACGGAAGTGCGGGTGGGGCTGCGTCCGGTGCACGCGGGCGGGCCGCCGCTCGTGTGCCGCGCCGGCGAGCGGGTGGTGGTGGCCACGGGGTTGAGCGCGTACGGCCTGACGGCGGGGCCGTACGCGGGACGCCTCGCCGCGGACCTCGCGCTGGGCGAGCGCCCGCCGCTGGACCTGTCGCCGTACCGTCTCCCCTCCTGACCGCACCTGCACCACATACCTGACCTCACTGACACTTCCGACCGCACTGACGCTTCCTGGCCTCACCGACGCTTCCTGGAGGTACGGGGCTAGACGGACGATCTACGCGATTGGGACATGACCTTGTGGCCGGAGTCCCGGGGCGGGGCCACCGCCCGGCATACGATCGACACCTCCCCACCGTGATCGAGTGGGGAGGCGCGGTGCGTCCGTCGACGGTGCTGATCGTGGTCCTGGTCGCCGGGGGATGCGTGGCGGTGCCCCTCGTGGCCACCGGGCTCATGGATCTTCCCTCCATCGCCGGGAAGCGCGCCGCGTCGGCGGGTCCGGCCGCCGGGCCCCCTGAGCCCGCGGGCTCCGACCAGGCCAAGACCCCGAACGAGGCCACGGCTCCGGGCCAGGCAAAGCCCCCAGGCCAGGCAAAGCCCCCGGGCCACGTCAAGGGCCAGCACCGGGTCAAGGTCGCGAACATGGTCAAGGTGCCGTACGCGGCGTCCGGGCGGTACGACGTCGTCGGGGGCGGAGCGCCCGCGCGGTCGGGTGGCGGCGGGGTGGTGCGGTACCTCGTCGAGGTGGAGCGGGGGCTTCCGTTCGACGCCCACCGGTTCGCCGCCGAGGTGCACCGCACCCTCAATGACCCGCGCGGCTGGGCGCGGTTCCAGCGGGTGGACGGCGGCCCGGTGCGGGTGCGCGTGGCCCTGTCCAGCCCCTCCCTGACCGACCGGCAGTGCCTGCCGTTGCGCACCGGCGGCGACCTGTCCTGCTGGAACGGTTCCCGTTCCGTCATCAACGCCCGCCGCTGGGCGTACGGCGTGCCGCAGTACCGAGGGGACCTGGACGCCTACCGCCGGTACGTGATCAGCCATGAGGTGGGGCACGCTATGGGCCACGGCCACAGCTCGTGCCCGGGACCGGGGCGGCTCGCACCGGTCATGGTGCAGCAGTCGAAGACGCTGGACGGCTGCCGGCCCAACCCCTGGCCTCATCCAGCCAGGGAGCCCTCCCGAGCCGAAGAGCCGTCCCCGGCCGAAGCGCCGTCCGCCTCCGGAGGGCCCTCGCTTTCCAAGGAGCCGCGCCCAGCCCGAGATCGCCGCTAGTGCGGCGCCGTATCCCCCGGCCTGGCCCCCACGGTGACATGGGAAGATCCACAGGGGTGCGGCGCGGCTCTCGCGGCCTCGCCGGGCCCGGGGCACGAGCAACCGCTCGCGGGGGGTGCGGCCGGCAGCGGGACGGCGACCGGTAGGTTCGTCCGGCCGACGGTGGTCGCCGCCCTGGTGATGTGTCCGGCCTCGCCGCGCGCCGCGAGCGTCAACGGCGCCGACCACGTCATCGACGGCGGAGCGATCAAGACGGTCTGAATCTATCGCGATATATCGCCGTAATCGGGAACAGCACGGGCGCCCCGAGCGGTTGAGCAGGACGGAACATACTTCCAGGGGAGAGTGAACGAATGGCGGCACTGCGGACGGCACGACGGATCCTCATGGGCGGGGCGGCCCTGGCCGCGGCGGGGTGGGCCCTGCGCGACGTACCCGCGGAACTGGGCGTGCGGCCCCTGAGGTCGGGACCTGGGCGGGCCGAGCGGATCAGGCGCTCGCCGCAGTTCAGGGACGGCGCGTTCGTCAACACCATGCCCGAGGCGACGGAGGTGCTGAACGCGCCGCCGGCGAACATGCTGGGCGAGCTGGCCAAGGACCGCGACCAGCGCCGGCCGGCCGGGCCCGTGCCGCTGCGCGTCCCGCCCGCGGGCGAGGCGCCGCCGGACGGTGTGCGCGCGATCTGGTACGGCCACGCCTCCACGCTGGTGGAGATCGAGGGGCGTCGGGTGCTGTTCGACCCGG
Organism: Nonomuraea sp. NPDC050733; assembly: GCF_040654215.1. Lineage (NCBI taxonomy): Bacteria > Bacillati > Actinomycetota > Actinomycetes > Streptosporangiales > Streptosporangiaceae > Nonomuraea > Nonomuraea sp. NPDC050733. Next base: position 235,266 of record NZ_JBFAHO010000009.1, read on the forward strand.
TGTGGAGCCGGCGCCCCTCCCCCTCGCAGCTCGTCGGGCCGAAGCGGCACCACCCGGTGCCGGTGCCGCTCGCGAGCCTGCCGCTGGTGGACGCCATCGCGATCTCGCACGACCACTACGACCACCTCGACATGGCGACGGTCCGCACGCTGACGGCCACGCAGAAGGCGCCGTTCCTGGTGCCGCTGGGCATCGGCGCGCACCTGGAGCGCTGGGGCGTGCCCGCGTACCGGATCATCGAGCTCGACTGGGAGGAGGAGGCCGAGGTGGCGGGGCTGCGCTTCGTCGCGACGGCCGCCCGCCACTTCTCCGGGCGCACGCTCGCCCGCAACGACACGTTGTGGGGCTCGTGGGTGGTGGCCGGGCCGACCCGCCGGGTCTTCTACGCGGGCGACTCCGGCTACTTCGAGGGCTACCGCGGCATCGGGTCGGCGCACGGGCCGTTCGACCTGACCCTCATGCCGATCGGCGCCTACAGCCCCGCCTGGCCGGACATCCACATGAACCCCGAGGAGGCGGTCAACGCCCACCTCGACCTCGGCGGCCGGGTGCTGCTGCCGGTCCACTGGGCGACGTTCACGCTGGCGCTGCACCCGTGGGCGGAGCCGGTGGAGCGGCTGTGGCGGGAGGCCAAGGCGCGCGACGTGTCGATCGTGGTGCCGCGGCCCGGCGAGGCCGTGGATCCGGGCGCGGCCCCGGCCGTGGACGGCTGGTGGGAGACCCTGGCCTGATCGCACGAGCCCGGAGATCCCGCCGTACAGTCACTGCATGAGCAACCTGGAGCGGGACCCCGGCGAGATGGTCCGGTGCGGCGCGGCGGACGGCGTCTCGACCGAGCTGCTCCCCGGCAGAGAGGTGCCGCTGGGCGGGCCACGCGCGATGCGCGTGAGCAGGACCCTGCCCGGCGTGCACCGCCGGATGGTCGGCGCGTGGTGCTTCGTCGACGCCTACGGGCCCGAGGTGGCCACGATGCGCGTGCCGCCGCACCCGCACACCGGGCTGCAGACCGTGAGCTGGCTGCTGTCGGGTGAGGTGCTGCACCGTGACAGCGTGGGCAGCCGCCAGGTGGTACGCCCGGGGCAGCTCAACCTGATGACCGCCGGGCGCGGCATCTCCCACTCGGAGGAGTCGGGCGAGGAGCTGCTGCACGGGGTGCAGCTCTGGGTGGCACTGCCCGGCGAGGCCCGGGGCATGGAGCCGGGGTTCGAGCACCACGCGGAGCTGCCGCGGGTGTCCGGGCCGGGCTTCGGCGCGACGGTCGTCATGGGGTCGTTCGCCGGGGAGAGGTCGCCGGCGACGGCCCTCACGCCGCTGGCCGGGGCCGAGGTCACCATGTCGGGGGCGGCCGAGCTGCCGCTCGACCGGGGGTTCGAGCACGGGCTGCTGCTGCTCGACGGCGAGGTGGAGCCGCTGGAACGGGGGCCGCTGCTGTACGTGCCGCCGGGCCGTACGAGCCTGGCCCTGCGCGGGGAGGGGCGGGTCCTGGTGATCGGCGGCGAGCCGTTCCCCGAGGAGATCGTGATGTGGTGGAACTTCGTGGGGCGCGACCACGACGAGATCGTCGCGTTCCGCAAGGAGTGGATGGACGGCGAGGGGTTCGGGACGGTGGCGGGGTTCGACGGCGACCCGCTGCCCGCGCCCGTCCTGCCCGGCACGCGGTTGCGGCCCCGCGGCCGCAGCCGATGAGCTCACCCCCGGGCGTGGGAGCAGATCACGTCCATGTTCTCGCCGTCCGGAGGTCCGCGCCGAGGCGCCGGTGAAAGCCCGGCTCCGCGGCGCCCGGCTAGTAGACCGAGATGTGCGGGTGGTCGTAGTGGTTGGCGGTGGTGCCGCCGCGGTTGGACATCATCCGCCAGGTTCCCGTACGGGCGTGCCAGATCCGCTGCCGGTAGATGATGTACATGATCCCCAGCCGCCGGGAGTTCTTGATCGCCCAGGCGGCGATCTCGTTGCCGCGCGCCACCTCGGCGGCCGTCGGCATGGCGCCGCCGCGGCTCAGCATGAAGTCGCACGCCCGTCCGAGCGGGTGCTCGCCGCCGTCCTGGATGGTCCGGTAGCAGCCGATCCCGAACGGCACGTCGAAGCGCTCCTCGACGAGGGTCTTGACCAGGCGCATCCGGGGTGTGATGTGGTCGGGCCCCTCGGGGAGCTGCGGCACCCAGGTGCCGTCCGAGCGGCGCACCCCCGGCGCCTGGTAGAGCTGGTCGATCTTGTCCTTGATCCTGTCGATCTGCTTCTGCGCCTTCTCCTTGCTCCCGGCCAGGTCCTCGATCTGGTCGGCCAGCTCGGCGGTGCGGGCGGCGGCCTCGGCCTCGGCGGCGGCGCGCTCGTCCCTGACCCGGGCGAATCCGCTCAACCTGGCGTGCTGCCGGTCGGCGAGGTGGCGGGTGAGCGCGAGCCGGCCCAGCAGCGCGCCCGGGTCCACGCTGGAGATCAGCTCCTGCTCGCTGGGAACGGCGCCGGTGTACTGGGCGACGGCCATCGCGCGCAGCTCCGACGACTCCCGGTCGAACACCTCCTGGGCCGCGGCGAGCCGCGCCTTGGCGGCCTTCTCCGCCTTCTCGGCCTTCTCGTGGGCGATGCGGCCGTTGTAGTAGTCGGTGATGAGCCGGTCGGACTCCTTCTGGAGCGCGGCGAGCTCCTTCTTGAGCTGCTTGACCGTGGGTTTCGGCGCGGCCTGCGCCGGGCGGGCGAGGGGCTCCGCGTGTGAGGCCCGTGGTGCCGGCTCCGCCTGCGCCGGCTGGCCCGTCATGGTCCACGACAGGGTCAGGACCAGCGCCAGGGGGAGGTGGAGGGTTCTGAGCGGGCCGCGCCGCCGGTCGGCGGGGGACGCAACCGCCACGCTTCTCCTTCGGCCGTGCCGCAGGGCGGAGCCGGCCGAAATTCGTGACGGTCCGGCGAACGCCCTCTTACCGAGGGTAGATATTAGGGGATCACACCACTACGCCGGGAATCGCCGCGTTCGCGACGGGTGACACGGCTGGGTGCGCGACGGGTGAGACAGCGACTTGAGCGGGGGCGGCTTGAGCGGGGGCCGCCTGCGCGGGGGCCGCCTGCGCGGGGACGGCTCGCGCGGTGGCGCAGGGGGCTCCGTCGGCGGCGCGGCCGTTCCAGATGGCGAGGGCCGCCGCCAGGGCGGCCACGGTGGCGAGCAGGAGCCCGCCCGCGACCGCCCGCCTGGCCGTGGGACTCAGCGCGGCCTGGAACGGGTCGCGCTGCCGCCGGGGGATGGGGGCCGGTGGCGCGGGGGCGTCATGGTGGCCGGACGAGCGGGGGGACGCGTCTCCATCCTGCCCCGCCAGGACTGGCCCTCTCGGGTCGCGTGCGCCGGTCGAACCGCATCGGCCTTTCATGTCGCATGTGCCCTTGACGTGGTCCGGCCCCGTCACGTCGCGTTCCGTCACGATGGCGGCGCACCTCCCGACCCGACATCCCATCCTTTTATGCGATAAAGATCCTGATGTCGGGACGTTACCTCTCAGTGACGCGGCGTGTCCAGGCATGGACCTGCCGCACCCGGAACCTCGACATGATGGGCATTTCCCCTTGCGCGAACGGCCGAGTGCTGCCTCACGCGGCCCGGGTGGCGGCTGTGAGGAGGCGGCGCACGTTGGAGGCGGCCGTACGGCCCGCACGGTTGGCGCCGATCGTGCTGGCCGACGGGCCGTAGCCGACGAGCTGGAGCCGGGGCTCGGCCACCACCTGGGTGCCGTCCACCGCGATCCCGCCTCCCGGCTCGCGCAGCCGGAGCGGCGCCAGGTGGTTCAGGGCGGAGCGGAACCCGGTGGCCCAGACGACGGCGTCGGCCTCCTCCTCGGTGCCGTCGGCCCACGCGACGCCGTGCGGGGTGAGCCGGGCGAACATCGGCAGCCGTTCCAGCGCGCCCTTCTCCAGCGCCTCGCGGACGACCGTGGAGTAGCCGAGGCCGGTCACGCTGACCACGCTCTGCGGCGGCAGCCCCGCGCGTACCCGCTGCTCGACCTGGGCGACCGCCTCCCGGCGGGCGTCCTCGCCGAAGTCGTCGTCCCGGAACAGCGGCGGGCGGCGGGTCACCCACAGCGTGCCCGCCGCGACGCCGGCCAGCTCGGACAGCACGTGCGCGGCGGAGCTGCCGCCGCCCACCACGACCACCCGCAGGCCCCGGAACTCCTCAGGCCCCCGGTAGCCGGCGTAGTGGAGCTGCCTGCCCCGGAAGTCGCGGGCGCCCGGATAGTACGGCCAGTGGGGGCGGGTCCAGGTGCCGGTGGCGTTGACGACGGCGCGCGCGGCCCACTCCCCCGCGCCGGAGGCGACGGTCAGCCGGTCGCCCGGACCGCGCGTGACGGCGCTCACCTCGACCGGGCGGAGCACGCGCAGGCCGAGGCCGCGCTCGTAGGACTCGTAGTAGGCGGGCACCACGGCGGCGGCCGGGCGGTCGCCGCCGGCCGTCCGGTCGCGCCTGCTGCCGGGCAGGTCGAACACGCCGTGGACCTTGTCCATGGTCAGCGTCGGCGACCGGTGCCGCCACGCCCCGCCGGGCCCCTCGGCGGCGTCCAGGACCAGGGGGTCCAGGCCGAAGCGGCGCAGGAAGTACGCGCTGGACAGTCCCGCCTGCCCGGCGCCGATGACCACGACGTCGATCTCCTCCACGCCCCTTGCAACCACGCGCCCCCGCCGGCTCTTCCCCCATGCTCAGGGACACAACGCTCAGGGACACAACGCTCAGGGACACAACGCGCTCAGGGACGCGGCGGGTCAGGCGCTCACCGGGTCAGGGCAGCCGGGCCGGGCCGGCAGGTCCGGCGTCGGCGGGCCACCGCCCCCCCTCGGGGACGTCGCCGGAGTGCGGATGGGGTGCCGTCATCGTGATTCCTGTCCGTACGGGGGGCGTGGGGCGGTCGCCGAGGCGAGGAAGCGTTCGTACGCGGCGTCGTAGGCGGTCGCGAGGGCCGGGTCGCGGGGCAGGGGCTCGCGGGGCAGGATCGGGACGTCGTCGAGGGAGCCGCCGGCCTGCCCGGCGATGAGGGCGGCGCCCGCGCACACCGCGTCGCCCGCCGGCACCATCTCCACCGGCGGGGCGGACACGGCCGCCTTGACCCGCATCCACAGCGGGACCCTGACCTGCCCGCCGAACACGGTCAGCCGCCGGACCTCCGTCCCCGCCAGCGCGGTGAGCTCGGCCAGCGTCCAGCGGGTGTGCAGACAGGTGCCCTCGATCGCGGCGGCCAGCAGGTCGCCGGGCCCGTGGCCGGCGTCCAGCCCCGACAGCGTCAGGCGCCGGCCGGGGTCAGGGGCCGGCGCGGCGCGCCCCCGCAGGTACGGCTCGGCGATGACGCCCGTGGGCAGCGCCACGCCCTCCAGCAGGCCGGGCAGCGCGGCGTACCGGTCGCCGGCGGTGGCGGAGGGCAGGAGGAGGGCGAGGAGCCAGTCGAGCAGCGCGCCGCTGCTGGACAGGCCGCCGACCAGCATGACATGCCGGCCGTCGAGGGACGGGTCCGCCGTGATCCCGAGGTCGAGGGCCGCCCGGGGGTCCGGCGGAGCGGCGGCCGGGACCATGACAGCCTCGGCCGTGCCCAGCGAGTCGCCCGCGTCGCCCGGGCGGCGGACGCCGGCGGCCCAGCAGCCCACCGCGTGGTCGTGGCCGGCGATCACCACCGGCGTCCCGGCCGTCACCCCGTCGAGGCCGACCACCGCGCCGCCGACCGGCTCCACGGCGTGCGCCGGCGGCGGCAGCCGGTCGGGGTCGAGGCCGGCGAGCGCGAGCAGGCCGGCGTCGTACGCGCCCTTCGCCGGGTCGTAGGCGAGGGTGCGGGCGGCGAGCGTCTCGTGGGTGCGCAGCGCGCCGGTGAGCGCGTGGGCGACGGCGTCGGGCACGCCGGCCCACCAGCGCATGCCGTCCAGTACGGCCGGCTCGTGGCGGCGCAACCACAGCCACTTGGCCAGCGGCGTCTTGGCGGTGGCGCGGTGCCCGGTGACGTCGAACAGCGCCACCTCGTCACGGGCCAGCTCGGCGGCCTCCTCGGCGCCCCGGGGGTCGGTCCACCAGATGAGCGGGGTGAGGGGGCGGCCACCGGCGTCGAGCGGCACGCCGGTCTCGGCCATGCCGGTGACGCCGATGGCCTCGGGCGGGCGTCCGGCGCGGTCGGCGCACCGGCGCAGGCCCCCGGCCACGGCCGCCACCAGGCCGGGCAGGTCGCGCGGGGTCGGCCGCCGGTCCTCGGCCAGGCACCGGCCGGTGTCGTCGTGGAAGGCGACCTTGACGTGCGTCGTCCCGACGTCCACACCCGCCAGCGTCCGCATGGCCGGGAGCCTACGCGAGAGCGGGCCGCGCACGCGGAACGCGACCCGCCCCCTCTACCAGGCCCTCCCCCGTCAGGCCCCGGCGTCGAGGTGGTCGAGGTTCGGGCCGCCGTCGGCCGTGGTGGCCGTGAAGCGGACCGTGTTGGCCCCCGCCTGCAACGGCACGGTGAACGTGGCGCCGGCCCACGTCGTCCACGCCCCCGTCCCCGGGAAGTCGCGCGTGAGCGCGGCCGCTCCGTTCACCGTGACCGCCATCGGCCGCGCGGCCGTGGTGCCGTTGGCGTAGCGGAGGGTGAGCGCGGCGTCGCCGGCCCGTGCGGCCGTCACCACGAACTCCACGTACGCCCCCACCGCGTTGTCGGTGTTGACGAAGCCGGTGCCGGAGTAGCCGGCGTGGTTCGACTCCACCACGCCCTGCGCGATCGTCGCGTTCTCGGCCTCGTAACGGGGCACTGCTCCGGCGGGCCGGGCGCGGATGAGGCGCGTCTCGCCCGGCCGCAGCGTGGCGCTGTACGAAGACGCCACCGTCCCCTCGGAGGATCCCGACCACAGGTTCGTGACCTGGGCGGAGCCGCTGAAGCCGACCTGCGACCAGGTGACGCTGACCGTGGAGTTGCCCGACGTGCCGGTGTTGAACAGCGCCACGACGTAGTCGCCGTTCGCCTCCCGCTTGCGCCACACCTGGTTGACGCCGCTGCTCACGATCCGCTGGGCGGCGACCCCGTCCTGGTCGACCGCGATGAGGCGGTCGTTGGTGAGCATGGTCAGGTCGGTCGAGGTGAGGGCGGTCAGATCGCTGCCGAGCAGCAGCGGGCTGGCGGCCATCGCCCACAGCGTGAGGTGGGAGCGGCGCTGGTCGGCGGTGAGGCCGATCTGGTCGCCGTTGCCGATCTCCAGCGAGTCCAGGTCGTTCCAGCCGCCGGGCCCGGCGTACTGCTGCCAGCTCGCGGCCGAGTTGAACCGGCTGGAGACGTGCGACCAGTCGGTCAGCGGGAAGCCGCTGCCGTTGGAGCCGGGGCCGCAGTAGCACTCGACGTCGCCCTGGGTGCGCCAGCTGTTGGCGAGCCGCTTCCAGGTGGCGGCCTGGGCGATGGGCAGGTTGTTGGACAGCGCGAAGTTGATGGGCCGGCCGGTCTGCCGCAGCGCCTTGTCCCACGCCTCGACGTCGGCGACCGTCGTCGCGTCGACCCCGTCGATCTTCAGGTAGTCGACGCCCCACGAGGCCATCTGGTCCGCCCAGGAGTCGATGAACGCCTGCGCGCCCGGGTGGGAGTACGTGAGGCGGTACATGTTCTTGCAGTTGTAGTTCTTGTGCGTCCGCGTGGTGTCGGCGATGTCCTGCGCGTGGTAAGAGGTGCCCTCGACCGGGGTGTTGCGGGTGACGGCGTTCTTGGCGATGCCCGGGGTGACGTAGAAGCCGAACTTCAGCCCCTTGGCGTGCACGTAGTCGGCCAGCGCCTTGATGCCGCCGGGGAACTTGGCGGTGTCGACCGCCCACCGGCCGAACCCGTCCACGGTGAAGCCGTTGGAGTCGCACTTCTGGTAGAAGTCGTCCAGGTTGACGTACACGTAGCCCTTGGCGGCCAGGCCGCTGCTGACCAGGGCGTCGGCCTGCGCCTTCATCTTGGCCTCGTCGGGCTGGCGGCGCACGAAGCTCCAGCTGCTCCAGCCCATGGCGGGCCGGATCGACAGCCCGTTGTCGGAGGCGGCGGCCGGGGCCGCCGGGACGGCGGTCAGCGCGGCGGTGAACAGCACGACCGCCGCCACGGCCGCGCACAGCCTGATCCATCTCACGGGTCCGCTCCTCTCGTTGGGGGGTGGCGGCCCGCCGAGGGGCGGACCGCCGGGGGGACGGCCGGGTCAGCCGGCGGAGGCCGGAGCGGGCCGGGCGTAGGAGCCGCCGATCCACGCCTCGTCCACGCGCAGGCGGGCGACGCCGTGGGTGCTGACCTTCTCCAGCCGCACGTACCGGGCCGTGGTGGCGGGCACGTCGATGAACTGCACGCCGCGCTGGTTCGGCAGCGTGCCGGTCTTGATCGCGCTGCCCCAGGTGGAGCCGTCGGAGCTGACGTACACGCGGTAGGACTTGATCCGCGCCGAGCCGGACGCCGGGTAGGTGGTGGAGTCCTCGCGCTGGTTGAGGCCGATGTAGCGGATCGGCTTGGCGCTGCCGAGGTCGAAGCGGAGCGACACCGGCTCGGCGGAGCCGGCGTCCCAGTAGGTGAGGTGGTCGCGGTCGCCGGCATGGGAGGCCGGGTGGCCGCTCGCGGAGGCGGACGCGGACAGGGTGACGCCCGAGTGGATCCCCTCCCGTCCACTCGAGACCACCTTGAACACCGTGTCGTACGGGTCCCACGAGGAGACGCCGCTGAGCTTCAGCGAGCCGTTGGACTGGGTGAAGGAGACGGCGGCGCCGGTGCGCAGGTTCGTGACGGAGGCGATGCGGTAGCCGTTGTCACGCAGCGACAGCGTGCTCCCGGATGGGCGGGTGAGCACGTGGACGTAGTGCAGGTTCGGGTCGGCGCGGCTGACGGTGGTGACGCCGTGCGCGCCCGAGCTCCAGAAGCCGGGGTCGAGGCCGCCGTTGAGGTAGCCGCCGCCCTCGGTGCCGCCGATCGACTCCCAGATGGCGCCGAGGTAGCCGTCGGCGAAGGTGTTGAACGCCTCCTGCGCGGGCGGCATGCGGCCGGCCTTCATCGGCGTCTCCGCCATGAGGGCCTTGACGGACGAGCCCACGTTCGTGATCAGCCGGCCGAGCGTCAGCCGCCGGTCGACGGCCTGGTCCGACCCGCCGTACCACCAGGGGCCCGCGGTGGGCAGCTTGAAGTCGGCCTCGGTGAGCCGGGGCAGCGCCGTGTAGACCGCCTGCGGGTAGTCGTAGTCCGGCGTCATCCCCGTCTTCTGCTCGTTGCTGATCATGTCCATGATCGGCGTGTCCTCGTTGTTGTTGGACAGCGTCATGTCGGGACGGTCGCGGCGGATCCGCTCGTACAGGCCGTTGCGCTCCCAGTAGGCGTTGTCGTTGTCGATCCAGAAGCCGGCCAGCTTGGGGTAGCGGGCCATCTGCTCGACGAACAGGTCGTAGCTGTACTCGCCGAACCCGTCGCGGGTGTGCAGATCGACGGTGTGCCCCTTGTAGGCGGAGTAGGCGGCCGAGTCGAGCCACGACTGGCCGGAGGACAGGCCCTCGTTCCACCACTGCGGGTCGTCGGTCATGTAGTGGATGACCTTCAGCCCGCGCGCGTCGGCGGCGTCGATCAGCTCCCCGAGGAAGTCCCTGCTCGTCCGGCAGGAGCCGGGGACGCCGGAGGGGTACGGCCGGGCGTAGCCGAGCCGGGAGTGGAAGGTGGCCAGCACGATGTACTGGGTGCGCAGCTTCCTGGCCTCGTCGACCCAGTAGTCGGGTTTCCAGCCTCCGCCGGTGACGGCCGACTCCCAGGCGGAGCAGCTCGTGTGCTGGGGCGAGGTGCGCATGCCCCAGTGCAGGAACAGGCCGCCGACGGCGGATCGCAGGAACGCCTGGCGGGGATGGGTCAGCTCGGCGCGGGCGGTTCCCGCGACCAGGAACGTGAGCAGGAGGACCAGCACGGCGGGTAACGCCAAACGGCGGGATCGGCTCATGGGCGGCTCCTCAGGAGGACGGGGTGAACGATGGGTCGCTGGAGATGGCGACGCGGTCGAGGCGGGCGCCGTCCTCGCGGTAGGCGAAGGTCACGGTGTGGGAGCCGGTCGACAGGTCGTAGGTCACGGGCAGGCGCGCCCAGTGCCAGGAGGAGCCGAGCGGGAGCTCGTTCCAGCTCGTCCACGCGCCGTCGTCGGCGCGCGCCCAGAACGAGTCGTCCTCGCGGGTCGGGGCGATCACCCGGGCCCACACCTGGTACGTGCCCGCGCTCGGCCCCGTGCTCGGCCCCGTGCTCGGCCCCGTGCTCGGCCCCGTGCTCGGCAGGGTGAAGGAGAGCGTGGCGTGACCGGTGGCGGGGGCGCTGGTCTTGGCGTTGTTGCCCGCGGCGACGGTCACGTACGACCCGCCGGAGGCCGCCGGGTCCTGGACGGTCTGCATGGGCGCGGTGACCGTGCCCGCCTCCGCCTCGCCGTACAGGGTGACGCTCTGGCCGGGGATCGGCGTGGAGCCGGTGGCGCGCACCCGCAGCGGGCGGCCGGTCGTGTCGGCGCCGGACACGGCGTAGCCGGTGACGCCGCTGACGCCCACGTCGTAGGCGCTGCCGGAGCCGCGCTGCGCGGTGACGTCGAGGCGGACACCCGAGCCGTCGTCGGCGACGACGGCGGGCCGGTCGTCGTTCCTGCCGGTCCGGAACGCGCTGCCGCCGTCGACGGTCAGCCCCGTGACGTGCCGGGTCCACAGGCCGAAGGCGGGCCGGGTGCCGTAGTCGCGCGGCGGGTAGCTGGTGAGGAACTCGCCGGGCACCCGGCTCGCGTCGGAGGCGGGGTGTCCGCCGGGGACGGTCAGCCGGACGCCGGACAGGGTGATGCCGGGGCCGATGTCGACGGCCGGGGTGCCGGTGATGGTGCTGGTCAGCTCGGAGCCGCCGGTGGTGCCGGACGGCTCGGGCGCGGTGAGGTTCGTGCCGGTCACGTTGGTGAGGTGGATGTCGCGGATGCGGCCGGCGGGCGGCGAGCCGGGGCAGCGCCGACGCTCGCCGATCTTCATGAAGACGGGCGTGGTGGTCCTGGTCAGGGTGATGTTCGTGTAGTGGACGTCCTCGATGGTGGCGCCGTCCATCGAGACCAGGCCGATGCCGGCCTTGCCGGCGCCGAGCACGGTGACGTCGTCGAAGCGGACGTCGCGGAAGTCGCCGCACGTCTCCGAGCCGAACTGCAGGGCGTTGTTCTCGTGGGAGTAGACGACGGAGTTCCGGACGCGGATGTTCTGGCTGGTGTGGGTGGCGCCGAGGGCGTAGTCGCTCTTGAGGACGACGGCGTCGTCGCTCGCCTCGATGCGGCTGTCGGACACGGTGACGTTCCAGCTGTTGATGATGTTCACGCCGTCACGGACGCCCTCGTCGGCGTAGACGGTCTTGAGGTCGTCGATGAGGACGTCGTGGCAGCCGTTGAGCAGCACCATGAAGTGGCCGCCGCGGCGGATCGTGATGCCGGTGACGCTGACGTCGGCACAGCCGGTCAGGGCGATGGCCTTGTTGCCCGCGCCGGAGGGCGGCGAGTTGCTGGTGGACAGGTTGCCGTCGCCGTCGATCGTGCCGGACCCGGTGATGTGGACGTCGGTGACGTCCTGCCCGACCAGCAGCGAGTTGTGGAAGTGGCTGTGGCCGAAGTCCTGGTAGTCGTCGTACGGGTTGGACTCGGGGGCGTCCATGCCGCTGGAGGCGGCGCGGATGGTGGCGCCACTGTCGAGGCGCAGGGTGATGTGGCTCTTGAGGTGGATCGTCCGGGAGCGGTACGTGCCGGACGGGAAGACGACGACGCCGCCCGGGGCGGCGCTCGCCGCGTTGACGGCCCGGTCGATCGCGTCGTCGTCGTTGGTGCTGCCGTTGCCGGTCGCGCCGTAGTCGCGGACGTCGAACTCGGCCGCCGCGTGGGCGGGCGTCGGGGCCAGGGCGGGGAGCGCCGGAAGGAGGAGAGCGAGGGCGAGCAGCCAGGCAGGTGCTCTCCGGGCGGGTGTGCCGCCGCGTCCGGGGAGATTCATGTGACCGCCTTGTACGCGCGCAGGTTCGTCAGCAGCAGATGGCAGTCCTGGAGCGAGCCGGAGGTGTCGCCCAGCGAGCGGTAGATGCCCCACTTCGGGCGGACCCGGTCGCCGAGGAACGTGTCGACGCCGGTCTTGACCGCGTCCACCACCGTGGCGCCGCCCTTGCGGACCACCCAGCGCACCGCGCCGGCGCCGCCGTCACCGATCCTGAGCTCGTAGTCGATGTCGATCCAGGTGTTCTGGAGCGGCGTCAGGTCGGCTCTGCCGACCAGGATGTCCGGCTCGAACACCTTGTGCTCGATGGTCTGCGCACCGTTCACCCGGCGCAGCGAGGTGACGGTGATCGGGCCGGTGCCCGTGCCCGGCATCTTGGTCTGGAAGATGTGGGTGAAGGTGGTGGTCGCCTTGAGGGTGCTCGGGATGTACATCGAATAGGTGACCCGCCACAGCTCCCCGGACTTCCACTTCAGGTAGCCGCCGCTCGTGCGGTTGCCGGTGACCTCCTGGCGCTGCCTGTCGGTGCTGGTGTCGCGGTCGGCCAGGTGCATGGTGAAGCGGTAGTTGTTCCCGTCGGGGCGGATGTGCGGTTGACCCGCGGGGTGTGAGTCGGCGCGGTCGTCCTCGACGGTCTCCCACGCGTTCATGCCGTCCGAGGAAGCCGACGGTGACCACAGGAGCTGCCAGCGCATCCCGGACGGGAGCAGGCCGGCGGCGCGGGCGGCCTCGGCGGCGCGCCCCGGGACGGCGGAGAGGGCGGGGGCGAGGGCGGCGGCGCCGAGGAACGCGCCGAAGCGGCGTCGTGAGAGGTTCATCTGTCCTGCCTCGGTTGATGTCTCGGAGGTGGTTCTGCCGCGGCGGTTACCGGATGTTCGTCCTGCGGATCACGTCCGCCGCGCCGCTGCCGTTGTTGTCGGAGTTGGTGGAGCCGAACCAGATGGCGCTCGCGTTCGGCACCTTCTCCACCGCGCGCAGCCGGCCGTACGTGCCGTTGAAGTACGAGTTGACCGTCGAGACGTTCTCGCCGTTCAGCACGATGCGCCACAGCCGCTGGCCGCGCAGGGCCGCCATGAACACCGTGTCGTTCACGATGGCGATGCCGCTGGGCGAGGCCTCGGAGACGCTCCAGGTGTGCTTGGGGTTGGTCATGCCGGACGTACTGCACGTCCCCTCGCAGGTGGGCCAGCCGTAGTTCTTGCCCGGCTGGATCAGGTTCAGCTCGTCGCGCGAGGAGTTGCCCAGCTCGGAGGACCACAGCCGGCCGGCGGAGTCCCAGGCCAGGCCCTGCGGGTTGCGGTGGCCGTAGCTGTAGACCCGCGTGCCGAACGGGTTGCCGGGCGCGGCGGCGCCGGTCCTGGTGATGCGCAGGATCTTGCCGTTGAGCGAGGCGAGGTCCGGGGCGTTGCTGGACTGCTGGGCGTCGCCGGTCGTGACGTACAGGTAACCGTCGGGGCCGAACCTGATCCGGCCGCCGTTGTGGTACCTGTTCTTGTCGATGCCCTGCAGGATCGAGGTGTAGCCGCCGAGCGCGGTGCCGTTGAAGGTCATCCTCGCCACGCGGTTGCCCTCGGAGGCGGTGTGCATGAAGAACACGTCCTGGTCGGAGGTGCCGTTCCAGGTCTTCGACATGGCCACGCCCATGAGGCCGCCCTCGCCGTCCGTGGTCTGGACGTTGGGGACGGTGCCGACCTGCGTCTTGGCGCCGGCGGCGGTCACCTTGTACACGCGGAAGGTGTCGCGTTCGGTGACGAGGGCGAACGAGCCGTCCGGCGCCCAGGAGACGTCCCACGGCACGTCCCAGCCGCTCGCCACCGTGGTGGGCGTCTGCGGGACGGTGCCGCACGCGCCGGTGGTGAAGCTCGCGGACGCGGCGCTCGGGGTGGAGAGCTGTCCGGCGGTGTCGCGGGCGACGACGTCGAGCTGGTAGGTGTGGTTGCACTCCAGCGGGACCGTCGCGGTGGTGGCCGGCGGAGTGCCGGTGACGGTCTGCAGGACGGCGCCGGCCTGGTCGCGTACGAGGTAGGCGCGCACGCCGCCGTCGTCGGTGGAGGCGGTCCAGGCGACGGTGGCGGAGGTGGGCTGGACCCCGGACACCGTGGGACGGCCTGGCTGCGACGGCGGGTCGTCGGCGGGCGCGGGCAGCGTCCGGCAGTTCGCCTCGGGGCTGCTCGCCGACACGTTCCCGGACGCGTCGCGGGCGAAGACGGAGAGCTGGTAGGCGAAGTCGGGGTTCAGGCCGGTCAGCGTGTACGGCGGGGCGGTCGCGGTGGCGATCTGCGTGCCCTGGTGGAAGATGTCGTAGGCGACCACGCCGATGTCGTCGGTCGAGGCCGGCCAGTCGAGCCGGAGGCTGTTGTGCGTGATGTCGCCGCACACCGGCCGGCCGGGCGGGGTCGGCTTCACGGTGTCGCCGGGGCCGCTCACGCGTAGCCGGTCGAGGTTCGGCCCGCCGCCGGCGGTCGTGGAGGTGGCGCGGACGGTGTTGGCGCCGGCGACGAGGGTGGCGGTGACGCTGATCTCCTGCCACGTCGTCCAGGCGCCGGTGCCGGGGAACGACCGGCTCGCGGCCACCTGGGTGCCGTTGACGGTGACGCTCATCGGGCGGTCGGTGGTGGTGCCGTTGGCGAACCGGAAGGCCAGGGTCTGCGGACCGGCGGTGGCGGCGCTGACGGCGAACTCGACGTACGAGCCGGTCACGTTGTCGTAGTTGACGAAGCCCGAGCCGGTGTAGCCGGCGTGGTTCGACTCGACCACGCCCTGCGCGATGGTGGCGCTCTCGGCCTGGTAGTCGGTGAAGGCGCCGGCCTGCGGTTCGACGTCGAGGTAGTCCCAGTTCGGGTTGCCGCCGGCGGTGGAGGCGGTGGCCCGGACCTTGTTGGCCCCGGCGACCAGCGGGACGGTGAGCGTGGCGGTGGCCCAGGTGTCCCAGTTCGCGGTCGCGGCGAACACCCGGCCGGCGGCCACGACGGTGCCGTTGACGGCGATGTCGCTGGGCCGGTCGGAGGCGGTGCCGTTGGCGTAGCGGAAGGACAGGGTGGCGGTGCCGGCGGCGGGGGCGTCGACGGTCCACTCGGTGAAGGAGCCCGCGACGTTGTCGCCGTTGACGAAGCCGGTGCCGGAGTAGCCGGTGTGGTTGGACTCGACGGCCCCCTGGGAGACGGTGGCGCTCTCGGCCTCGTACCGGGAGGCGGCCGCGGTGACCTTGACGGTCTTGGCCGGCTCGGCTGCCTCGGCCGTGGGCGGCGGCGCGGCGAGGAGTCCGGCGAGGAGGGCTAGCAGGGCGACGGCGGCGGGTCTCCGGGGCCTTCGTAAGATCATGGGGTGCTCCTGCCGAGAGTGAAAGATGGGAGCTTTTCATGGTGTTCCCACAAATAGTCACGACCGTCAACAGATTTCAGATCTTGGAACGCTCCAGCTTTTAGTAAACTTTCCTAATCTAGAGTCAGTGGTTGGAGGATAGACATCCGATGTAATGGGGCTTGAACGAGGAACGGTCGCTGATCCATCGCCCTCCGGGAGCAAAGATGGGATCTGTCTCCGCTGGGATCCGTCGATCGGACGTAAGGTCTTCCCCGGTTGCGGCGGGTTCGTTGCTCATGCGGCCTCACCGGCGAAATGATGCCTGGTGAGACATAGGATGTCTCACCAGGCCGTGGGTCTACTGCTGGTTGGCGGCCGCGGTCGGGCCGGCCGCCGCTCGCCGGGCCGAACGGACCCGGTCCAGGAGGATGAGCGGCACAGCAGCCGCCGCGAGGGCGGCCCCGATCCAGCAGACCGAGGTGAGAGCGGCCCCGCGCATGAGTGAGGCGGCCGCCAGGACGGGGGTGATGCTGATGCCCAGTTGGAACGCCGACACGGTGGTGGCGCCGGCGAGGGTCGGCGCGTCGGCCGCGATGGTGAAGACGCGTCCGTAGACGGCGGGGTTGAGCACGAACGCGGCGACGCCGATCAGGAAGACCGTGGGCACCACCGCCCAGACCTGCTGGATCGCGACCACCAGCACGGCCGAAAGGATCACGATCGCCGACGCTCCGGCGAGAAGTGCGAGGTGAGGGCGCCGGTCGGAGACGCGGCCGCCGATGGACAGACCGGCGAAGGCCCCGACTCCGAAGAGCGCGAGGATCGCCGGGATCCAGACCTCGGGGACGGCGGTGACGCCGGCGAGCATGGCCGCCAGGTGGTTGAACGTGATCATGTACGCCGCGGTGGTCAGGATCGTGATCGCGTAGATGCCCCAGAGCGCCGGTTTCCGCATCGTGGCGAGTTCCCGCGCGACACTCGGCCGGGTGGGCCGGTCAGTGGCTGAGCCGGCGGCGGGGAGTCCGAGGAGGCATCCCATGATCCCGGCGACCGTCAGGGCCACAACAGCCCAGAAGCCGCCGCGCCATTGGATGAAGTGGCTGAGCAGCGTCCCCGCGGGACCGCCGATCACCATGGCCACGCTGAGCCCGCTGACCACGACTCCGGAGGCGCGAGCGTTGCGGTCCGGCGTCACCAGGCTGATCGCGGTCACCGCCGCGACGGCGAAGAAGCCCGCGTAGGCGATGCCCGAAACCGCCCTCGTCAGCAACAGGACCTGGTAGTTCCCGAGCAGCCCGACGACGATGCCGGCCGCGAAGACGCCCTGCGTCGCCACCAGCGCGGTACGGCGGGGCCACCGCAGGCTCAGCACGGCGAAGGGCGGCCCGCCGATCACGACTCCCAGCGCGAACGCGGTGATCAGGAACCCGGCTTCCGAGAGCGTGACGTCCAGATCGGCGGCCACCGCCGGCAGGACGCCGGCCAACAGGAACTCCGCGGTCCCCATCGCGAACAGGCTGAACCCGAGCAGGTACACCCCGGCGGGCAACCTGTCGGAGCGAGCGCTCCGGGACGCCTCCACGGTGACGCCGGCCATCAGATCACCCCCTCGACGCCGAGCCCATGAGACGAGACGGCCGCGGACGGCTCCCGTTCGAGCAGCCGGCCGGTCCTGTTGACGGCGGCGGTGGAGCGCGCCTCCCGCGGCGCCTCCGACATCGATCCGCTCGTTGAATCCGTTGTCGCTTCCATACGGATCACCTCCGCCGCAAGGATCGGAAGATCTGCCCGGAATCAGCAACCTTCGTTGCTGATTCCGGGACGCATGGATTGACTGCCTCCATGAACGAGCAACCGAGCGTCAGCGCCGTGATAGAGCAGATCGCTCCTCGGCTGCGACGCGCCCGTGAGAAGAAGGGCATCAGCCTGGCCGATCTCGCGCGAGCCACCGGCATCTCGACCAGCACGCTGTCCCGGCTGGAGTCGGCTCAGCGCAAGCCGAGCCTCGAACTGCTCCTGCCGATCACCGCGGCGCTGGGCATCCCGCTCGACGAGATCGTCGCCGCACCCCGGATAGTCGATCCGCGCGTGCCGCAGGAGCCCACCAGAAAAGACGGCCGCGTGCTGGTCCCGTTGTCGCGGCAGCAGGGAGAGCCACGCGCGTACAAGATGACCATTCCAGCGCACGACGAAGAGCCCCACCTGCGGACGCACGCGGGCCACGAATGGCTCTACGTGCTGCGCGGACGGCTCCGCGTGAAACTGGGCGATCACGACTTCGTCATGGGAGCCGGCGAGGCAGCCGAGTTCGACTGCCGGATCCCGCACTGGTTCGGCGCCGCCGGGCGCGGCAGCGTCGAAGTGCTCAGCCTCTTCGGCAAGCAGGGCGAACGCATCCACCTCCGCACCGCACGGCGCTGACGCGGGAGCACGTGCCGGCCTGTGAGCCGGGTCGCGCTCGCCCGAGTCAGCCGGGGTTCACGTGCCGGGCGAACCGTACGTCGTCAGGAAGCTCCTGTCCTGCAACAGCTAACGCGTGGCGAAGGCGACGGCTGTGGTCGAGGCGATCAGGGTGGTCACCACCACCATGACCAGCACCGAGCCCAGCGGGCTGCGGCGTTTCTGCGCCGGGGCGGCCTGCTTGCGGGGTGGGTGGAACGCCGCCCGGGTGGGCGTCGGCTCCGGCGTCGGGGACGTGGTGTGGGAGGGCACCGGCGTCTCGGTTCGTACCGTGTGGCGTGCCGGTGCGCGGACCGGGGCCGGACTGTGCGCCGGTGAGCTACGGACCGGGGCCGGGGTCCGGGTGAGGGCGGGGGTGGGGCGGCGGGTCGGCGTGGCCCGGGGCGTGGGGGTGCGGGTCGGGGCCGCCGGCGGTGTGACGGTGGGGGTCGGCCTGACCGTGGGAGCGGGCGCCGCCCGGGGCCGGCGGCACGATCCGATCTCGACGCTGACCACCGGCGGCACGTCCACGCAGATCGGTCCCGGGGGCGGGCCGCAGGAGCCGATGTGCACGACGGCCACCGGCAGGTCGGCGCACACGGCCAGCCCGCCGCCTCCGTGGTCTCCGCCCAGGACGGGCAGCCCGCCGTCTCCGTCGTCGCCGCCCAGGAGGTCCAGCACGCCGCCTCCCTGGTCTTCGTCCTTCAGGGGATCGGCCGCCAGGCGCGCCGCCACCGGCGCGGCGGCCGGCCCGCCGCCGCGCCC
>NZ_JBFAHO010000010.1:0-10731 GCF_040654215.1 Nonomuraea sp. NPDC050733
GAGGCCTCCGCGCGGTGAAGATTCGACACCTACACCACACCGGAGGCCTCTCCTTTGATCAACCCCCACTGTTAACAACGCTCGTGGTCAATACACCTAGCCGGCGGAGCCGCGGTCAGCGCCGGGGCACCGCCGCGGTGACGGTGGTGCCCTCGCCCTTCACGCTGCTGACCGACAGGTTGCCGCCGACCCCGGCGATGGCGGCCCGCATCCGGGCGACGCCGCGCCCCGCCTTCTCCGGCGGGAAGCCGCGGCCGTGGTCGCTCACGGTCATGCGCAGGCCGTCGGCGCCCGCGGTGACGGCCACCGACACGACGCTCGCGCCGCTGTGCCGCTCCACGTTGGCCAGCGCCTCACGCAGCGCCTCCAGGACGGCCTGGGCGACGGGGGCGGGCACATCGGCGGCGGGCAGGGCCCAGATCTCCACGCGGATGCCGGTGCGCTCCGACCACTGCGTCAACTGGCTCTCGAGGGTCTCGGCGAGGCCCCGCCCCTCACGCATGCGCGTTTCTTCCACCTCTGCTCGCCTTCCTGGGCATCCCGGACTCCTGGCCGGACCCCACACCGGCGTCACGCGCCGGATGCGCGCCCCCCTCAAGGTCTCGCACATCCCTGCGGGAAGGTGATGCCCATCTCCCCGTACGGCAAGGCTACCTGGCGGGTGGGAGGCGCACGGCGGGAGGATAGATTGCCCTGCCCGTACGGCTACGCGCCCCGCCCGCGCGGTCAGTCGGGCTGGTCGGCCTTGTCCGCGCGGTCGAGGCGGGCCAGGTAGGCGTTGTAGGCGTCGAGCTCCGGGTCGCGCGCGCCGCGGTCGGCCCGCCGGTCGGCGCGGCGCGCCTTGCGGTCCTCGTCGCCGTACCACTGCACGGCGATGGCCAGCAGCACGATGAGCGTGGGGATCTCGCCGAAGCCCCAGGCGATGGCGCCGCCGTCGCGCTGCTCGTCGATGAGCGGCCCGCCCCAGGTGCGGCCGAGCTGCTCGTACCAGTCGGAGGCGATGACCGTGCCGGTCATCATGAGCGCGACGCCGAAGAACGCGTGGAACGGCATCGTGACGAACAGTGTCAGCAGCTTGCCCACGTACGGCAGGCGGTGCGGAGCCGGGTCGACGCCGATGATGACCCAGAAGAACAGCGACCCGCTGAGCAGGAAGTGCAGGGTCATCGTGATGTGCCCGAGGTGCTCCTCCATGGCCGAGGCGAACAGCGGCGTGAAGTACAGCGCGTACGTCGAGACGATGAACAGGGCGGTGGCGATGCCCGGGTGGCCGACCACCTTCACGAAGCGGCTGTGCAGGATCGTGGTCAGCCACTCGCGCGGGCCGCGGTCGGCGCGCCGGGCGGCCGGCTTGAGCGCGCGCAGGGCGAGCGTGACCGGACCGCCCAGCACGAGGAAGATCGGCACGATCATGGCCAGGATCATGTGCTCGATCATGTGCACGTCGAACATGACCTTGGCGTAGCGGGCCAGGCCGCTCTGCGTGGCGATGACGAGGATCGCCACCCCCAGGAACCACGAGGCGGTGCGGCCCCACGGCCAGGCGTCGCCCCGCCGCAGGAGCCTGATCACCCCGGCGGCGTACAGACCGGCCAGGACGGCGGCCACGAGCGCGAAGAACAGGTCGAGCCACCACAGCGTGGCCAGGTTGGCCAGGGAGATCGGCGGCGGCATCGGGAAGCCGAGCAGCTCGAAGGCCCGGTCGGCGGGGAGGCTGACCTCCGGCGGGCGGGTGCGCGACAGCGCGACGGCGAGGCCGACGGTGGCCGCCATGAGCAGCGCCTCGCCGGCCGCCAGCCGGGTGAAGGCGCCGGGCCGGCCGCCCTGCAGGGCGGAGACGGTGCGCTCCCGGTGCCACCAGCCGACGTAGCCGAGCAGCACGAACGCGACGATCTTCGCCACGACGAGCACGCCGTACGACGACGTCCACAGGTCGGAGACGGCGGAGAGCCGGGCGACGACGCTGAACACCCCGGACACGCCCACGCCGATGTAGCACCACAGGGCCATCCGGGAGAAGCGGGCGGCGGCGATGTCGAGCCGCGGCTCGCGGCGGGCGGCGTGCAGGGCGAGGACGAGGAGGCCGCCGACCCACAGCGCGAGCGCCAGCAGGTGCAGCGACAGGGCGGAGGTGGCCAGGTTGTGGTTGGGCGAGGAGGAGGCGTGCCCGGTGAGAGCCGGGGGCAGCAGCGTGACCAGCGCGAACACCAGCAACCCGGCCGAGGAGCCGGCGGTGATGGCGCCCCGGGAGAACAGCGAGATGGCCACCGCGAACAGGATGACCAGCGTCAGCGCGATGCCCTGGCTGGTCTGGGTGGCGTAGGAGCTGAGGTAGTTGCCGGTGGAGACGGCCTGGAGGACGGGCTGCCCCCAGGAGTCGGAGACCTCGAAGACCAGGGTGAGGAAGGCGCTGCCGGCCCAGGTCAGAGCGGCCCAGGAGGAGGCCCGGACGTAGCCGGTGGCGGTCGTGCCGAGCATTCCCTTGTCGCTGGGCAGCAGCGCGGTGGCCGCCAGGAGCAGGCCCACGGTGAGGACTCCGGCGGCGTCCATCGCCAGCTTGGCCAGCGGCAGTCCCCAGCGGGTGAGCACGCCGGCGTCGGGCAGGCCGGCGATGATCCGGGGGAAGGCCGCGCCTCCGACGATCATGGCGATCACCAGGGCGGCGACCGCCGCTGCCGCCGCCGCGAGCGCGAGACGCGCGGCCCTGGTCACGGCCGCTTCTTGCGCATGCTGATGAGGAAGCCGACGCCGATCCCGGCCAGCGCGCCCACGACGACCAGCAGCCAGACGGGGAACGTGGCCGAGGAGGCGCCCTGCGCGGCCTGCGCCGTCGCCGCCGCGGCGGGGGCCGAGGAGGCCGGGGATGAGGAGGCCGGGGAGGAGGCGGGGGCCGCGGAGGGCGGCTGCGACGCCGTGGCGACCGGCTGGGCCGCCGCCGTCTCGGACGCCTGCGCCTCAGGCTTGGGAGCGCCCTTCACGGTGAACGGGATCTCGCCCTCGATGGGGTGGCCGTCGGAGGAGACGACACGGTAGGCGATGGTGTACGCGCCGTCGGCCAGCGTCTCCTTGAGCCGCTGGAGGACCACCGGCCCGTCGGCCTCGGCCGCCCCCGCCTGGTGCTGGGCGCCGTCGGCTCCGCGGACGATCACGAACGGCATCCGCACCCTGGCGCTGAACTCCAGCTTCACCTGCTCGACGGTCTTGACCGTGGACCCCTTGGCCGGGTCGCTGCTCTTGAGCGAGTCGTGCGCCAGGGCGGGCCCGGCGGTGCCGAGCAGGAACAGGGCGGCGAGGAACGCGGTGACTGCCGCGATCAGAGGTCTCTTCATGGCATCTCCAGGCTACCGACGCCACCGCCCGGTCCCTACCTCGGTTACAGCCCCGCGCAGGCGAGCGCTCGCCGGTAGGCCTCGACGCTGCCGTCGGCGTCGCCCAGCAGCTCCATGCTCTCCGCCGCGGCGTACCAGGTGCCGGCGACGCGACGGGAGTCGGGCAACGGCGTGAGCCAGTCGCGCACCGCGTTGAGCTCGCGCTCGGCGTCGGCGACGTGGCCGAGCCCGCCGTAGGCGCGGCTCAGCAGCAGGTGCGCCTCGGCCTCCTGCGCCCCCGCGGTCGTCGGCATCAGCTCCTGCCCGGAGCGGCCGTGCCGGACGGCCTGCTCGTAGTTGCCCGCCATGACCTCGGCGCGGGCCAGCTCGACCTGGGCGTTGGCCCGGTCGAGCGTGCTCGCTGAGGTCTGCGCGAGCTCCTCCTCGGCCCGCAGCAGCATGGCGCGGACCTCGTCGATGGCCTCCGGGTGGACGCGGAGCTTCAGGGCCGCGTAGGCGACGCGGGTGCGGGCGAGGCTGCGCGGCTGGCCGGTCTCCGACTGGATGGCCAGGGCCCGCTCCAGGAAGGCCAGGGACTCCTCACCGTGGCCGGCGCTCTCGGCCACGACCGCCGCGTTCCAGTTGGCGGCGATGACCGCCCTGGGCGTGCCCAGCATGTCGGCGGCGTTGAGCAGCTCGGCGGCGAACTGGCGGGCGCGCAGCAGGTCGCCGCTGTAGAAGTAGGCCGACAGCAGCGTGGCGCCGAGCTCCACCATGCCGTCGGTCCAGGCCGGGCGGGCCGCGCCGCCGAGGACGGCCTCCCCGACCTTGATCGCCTCGCTGAGCCGGTCGCTCTGCCGGTAGACGCGGCACAGGGCGACGGCGATCTCGATCCGCCTGTCGGGGCTGACGTCCTCGTCCTGCAGCCGGCCGAGCATGGAGATCGCCGCCTCCAGCTCTCCGCACGCCTCCAGCGCCAGCGCCAGCCCGAACTGGGTGTCTTGACGCAGTCCTGCGAGACCTGCGAGGTTGTGGTTGGCCAGCAGCTCGGCGAAACGGGTGCGGGCCTCCTGGACCTCACCGTTCTCGAGAGCCATCCTCGCGTAGCCGAGCGCGAGCTCGATGTCCTCCATCTGCTCGGCTGTCACGCCGTTGAGGAGGTAGGACAGCGAACAGTCCAGTTTCTGGGCCAGGAGCTCAAGGACGGCGGGCGTCGGAGTACGCTTGCCACTCTCGATCAGGGAGACGTAGCTGTCCGACAACTCCGGATGCGCGAGCTGCGCCTGGGACAGACCACGCTGCCGCCTCACCGTCTTGATACGGAGTCCGATCAGGTCAGATGTGGTCACAGGTCCCGCTCCCTGAGAGGATGATGTCCGAGCAACCCATAGGCGAGGGAGAACCCCCATGCGCACGCGCATTGCCCTGTCCGTACTCGTTGCGTTGTTGACGGCAGGTGTGGCCGTCGCAGGCAATGCTACGGCCGCGACAGCCGACTCGTCTCCATCCCAGTCGGACCAAATCATGGCGAAATTCGACATTCCCATGTGCTGCTGACCGCACCAAACGCTGAATCGGTGCCGGAGCCGCACCACGGTGTGGGCATGGTCCGTGCCGCCTTCCGCACGAGGCGGCATCGGCGGGCATGTCCCCCCATCAGGCGCCTCCGGCACGGCGCCGCCTCATCACCCGGCCCTTAGCGCCAGGAAGAAGTCGACCCGGTCGGCCATCGACGACAGGTCGCGGCCAGTGAGCTCCTCCACCCGCCCGATCCGGTAACGCACGGTGTTGACGTGCACGTGCAGCCTCTCACCGCAGGCGTTCCAGGAGCCCGCGCAGTCCAGGAACGTGCCGAGCGTCCGCACCAGGTCCGACTGGTGCCGCCGGTCGTAGTCGATCAACGGCCCCAGCAGCCGGCCGGCGAACGAGCGCCGCACGTCGCCCGGCACCGTGGCCAGCAGCAGCGCGTGCGTGTAGATCTCGTCGCTGGTCACCACCCCGCCCGAGCGGGCATCCGCCAGCCGCCTCGCGTGCGCGGCCTCCTCGATGCCGCCACGCAGGGCCGCCGCGCCGGTCAGCGCGCCGCTGAGCCCCACGCGCAGCCGCCCGCCCGGCAGCGCGGCCAGCACTTCGGCGCCCCGCCGCAGCCGCTCGGCCAGCTCGCCGGCGCTCGCGCCGCCCAGCGGCACCACCGCCACCGCGCCGTCGGCGCCGGTCGCCGCCACCACCTCGCGGCCGAGCAGCTCCTCCAGCGCCCGCCCGCCGAGCGTCGCCGCGTCGGGGCCGCGCGTGGCGGCGCTTCCCGGCGGGCCGTCTCCGGGGAGGGCGGCGCTCGCCACCACGTACGGCTCGTCGGCGCCGATGCCGCAGGTGCGCAGCCGGGCGGCCAGGCCGGCCGGGTCGGACTCGGTGAGGGCGGCCATGACGAGCTGCCCGGCCAGCCGCCGCTCGACCCGGCGGCCCTCCTCCATCCGGTTGCGTTCGAGGGTCACGCAGGCGGCCAGCTCGTGGCCGAGGTCGGCCCGGTCCATCAGGTCGCCCTCGCAGGCGAGGAGCCAGCCGGCCGCGCGGTGGCCGCGGCCCACGCCGAACACCGTGTGCGCGCCGGACCGGCAGGGCAGTACGGGCGCGGTGAGGTAGGCGCGGGCCAGCCGTACGGGGTCGTCCGCCTCGCCGGCGATCACCTCGCCGGAGGCGGACACGACGGCTCCGGTGACGCCCAGCTCGGCGGCGGTGAGCGCGAACAGCTCGGTCAGGCCCGCGCCCTCGGCGACGGCGGCGACGAGACGGCGGTGACGGCCGAGCGCGTCGCGGGCGTCGCGGATGTCGCGGGCGCCCCGGGGGTCGCGCGGGCCGCCGGGCGGGCGGGGCCCGGCCAGCTCGGCCAGCGCGCCGAACGACACCTCGGTGGGCACCTCCAGCAGCGGCAGGCCGGCGTCGGCGCAGGCGGCCACCACGTCGCCGGGGACGTGGCCGAGCCGGGCCAGGCCCGCGCCGAGGGCCGCCGCCCCGGCCGCCACCAGCGCCGCGACGAACCGCGCCGAGTCGGCGGGGCCGCGCCGCCACATGAGCCCGGTCAGCACCAGCTCGCCGCCCGACAGGTAGCGGCCCGGCTCGGGCAGGTCGGTGATGTGCACGCCGCGGAACTCGGCGCCGGGGTCGCCGGTGAGCAGCCGGAGCCGCAGCTCCTCCGCCGCCAGCAGCTCACCGATGCGCACTTGGAGGAATATACAAGTCCGCACCGTGGAGTGCGGACCGGGATTTCACTCGCCGCGCATTGGAGCAGCCGCGGCGACGGTGCTGTACTCGAAGGATGACCGAGACGGAGACGCGAGCCGGGACCCGGGCCGGCCCCCGGACCGGGGGCGTCGGCGCGAGCGCTCCGCGTCCCGACGCGACGCTGAAGGTGACGGGCGAGTTCGCCTACGCCTCCGACCTGTGGCTCGACGGCATGGTGTGGGGCGTGACGCTGCGCAGCCCGCACCCGTCGGCGTGGATCCGGTCGATCGACGTGGGCCCGGCGCTGGCGATGCCGGGCGTGCTGGCCGCGCTCACCCACGAGGACGTGCCCGGCGAGAAGTTCTACGGCCTCGACGTCAAGGACCAGCCGGTGCTGGCCGTCGACCAGGTGCGCTACCAGGGTGAGCCGGTGGCGCTGGTGGCGGCCGACCATCCGGAGACCGCCCGGCGGGCCGCGGCGGCGATCGTGGTCGGCTACGAGGTGCGGCCCGCGGTGACGGACCCGCGCGAGTCCCGCGACGTCGTGCGCCACCAGCCGGTGCGGGTGGGCGACACCTTCGAGGCGGAGGTCGTGGTCACCGGCGAGTACGAGGTCGGCATGCAGGACCAGGCGTTCCTGGGCCCGGAGTCGGGGCTGGCGGTGCCGGCCGAGGACGGGGGCGTCGACCTCTACATCGCCACCCAGTGGCTGCACGTGGACCGCGACCAGCTCGCGCCCTGCCTCGGCCTGCCGCCGGAGAAGGTGCGGCTGACGCTGTCGGGGGTGGGCGGCGCGTTCGGGGCCCGCGAGGACCTGTCGATGCAGGTCCACGCCTGCATGCTGGCGCTGCGGCTGGACCGGCCCGTCAAGATCGTGTACGGGCGGGAGGAGTCGTTCTTCGGCCACGTCCACCGGCATCCGGCGCGCATGCGCTACGAGCACGGCGCCACCCGCGACGGCCGCCTGGTCTACGTCAAGGCCGACATCCTGCTCGACGGGGGCGCCTACTGCTCCTCCTCCCCCGCCGTCGTGGGCAACGCCGCGTCGCTTGGCGCCGGGCCGTACGAGGTGCCGAACGTGCGGGTGGACGCGACCGGCGTCTACACCAACAACCCGCCGTGCGGAGCGATGCGCGGGTTCGGCGCGGTGCAGGCGTGTTACGCGTACGAGTCGCAGATGGACCGGCTGGCCGAGGCGTGCGGCCTGTCACCGGTGGAGATCCGGGTGCGCAACGCGGTGTCCCAGGGGTCGTCGCTCATCACCGGGCAGGTGATCGACTCGCCGGCGCCGCTGGCCGGGATGCTGCGCGAGCTGGAGGCGATGCCGCTCCCGCCGGAGCGCTCCGGCTCCGACCTGCGGATGCTGCCGGGCGGCGTGTCCCAGACCACCCACGGCGAGTCGGTACGGCGAGGCATCGGCTACGGCGTCGGCATCAAGAACATCTGCTTCTCCGAGGGCTTCGACGACTACTCGACGGCCCGGGTGCGGGCCGAGCTGGTCGGCGGGGAGCCGCACGTGACCGTGCACACCGCCGCCGCGGAGGTCGGCCAGGGGCTGGTGACGATCCAGTCCCAGATCGCGCGGACCGAGCTGGGCGTCGAGCACGTGACCGTGGCGACGGCCGACACCACGGTGGGCTCGGCCGGCTCGTCGTCGGCCTCCCGCCAGTCGTACGTGACGGGCGGCGCGGTCAAGGCCGCGTGCGAGGCCGTGCGGGCCCGGTTCGAGGGGCTGCCCGCGCGGGAGGCGCTGGAGAAGTTCGGCCCCATCGAGGAGACCCGCGAGTACCGGCACCGGCCGACGTACCCGATGCACCCGAAGACGGGACAGGGCGACTCGCACACGCAGCTCGCGCTGTGCGTCCACCGGGCCGTCGTGGACGTGGACGTGGAGCTGGGCCTGGTCAAGGTGGTCGAGCTGGCGGCCGTGCAGGACGTGGGCCGCGTCCTCAACCCGCAGGCGCTGGAGGGCCAGATCCACGGCGGCTCGGCGCAGGGGCTCGGGCTGGCGCTGATGGAGGAGATCCAGGTGCGCGACGGCCGGGTGCTGAACCCGTCGTTCACCGACTATCTCATTCCCACGATCCTGGACATGCCGCCCATGCGGCTGCGCGTGCTGGAGAACCCGGACCCGGCGGCGCCGTACGGGCTGCGTGGCGCGGGCGAGCCTTCGACGCTGTCGTCCACGCCCGCCGTCGCCGCGGCGGTGCGCGCGGCGACGGGACGAGAGTTGACGCGTGTTCCGATCAGACCCGAAGATATCGCCTTGTTCTGGGACCGGTCCGACGACGCGGTCTGACGACAGGCTCCCAACGGCGGCGAGGCCACTCCCGCCGGGGTCAGGGGGCCGACGACGGGGAGGGTATCCGATGGCGGACGCGCGTGAAGCGGCCAAGGCGGAGTTCGAGCGGTTCGACAGCGACGGCGACGGCCTGCTGACCGCGGCCGAGATCCGGCAGGTCAACCAGGCGCTGGGCGGTCAGGGCGTGACCGACGAGGAGGTCGAGGCGTTCATCGCGGCGGCCGACAGCGACGGCGACGGCCGGATCGGGCTGGAGGAGTTCGTCGCGCTGGTGGGCGGCGGCCGGCACGAGCAGGCATGATCGGCTCTTTCGCCGGGTAAGGGCACCGGCAGTCCCCCTCATGGCGAAGGGGGATGTCCGTGCTCGACAGGGTGTTCGAGCTGACGGGACGGGAGACGACCGTCGGGCGCGAGGTGCGCGGCGGTCTCACGACGTTCATGGCGATGGCGTACATCGTCCTGCTCAACCCCATCATCCTCGCCGGCGCCCATGACGTGACCGGGGCGAGGCTGACGATCGTGCAGCTCACCACGGCCACCGCGCTGGCGGCCGCGCTCAGCACGCTGCTGATGGCCTTCGTCGGCAACGCGCCGTTCGGCCTGGCCGCCGGGCTCGGGCTGAACGCGGTCGTCGCCTATCAGGCCGCGCCGTACATGACGTGGGCGCAGGCCATGGGCCTGGTCGTGCTCGAAGGCGTGGTCATCATCGTGATGGCGGTCACGGGCCTGCGCGCGCTCATCATGAACGCCATCCCGCTCGCGCTCAAGCACGCGATCAGCGTGGGGATCGGGATGTTCATCGCGCTGATCGGGCTGGTGGACGCGGGCTTCGTGACGGCGGGCTCGGGGACGCCGGTGCAGCTCGGCTCGACCGGTCACCTGACGGGGTGGCCGGTCACGCTGTTCTGCTTCGGGCTGCTGCTGATGATCGTCCTGTACGTCCGGAGGATGCCGGCGGCGATCCTGATCAGCATCGTCGTCACCGCGGTCCTGGCGGTGATCGTGGACGTGGTGGCCCGTGTGGAGCCCCGCTCGTGGGGCGTGGTGCGGCCACGGGTGCCCGAGAAGCTGGTCGCGCTGCCCGACTTCGGGCTGGTCGGGCAGGTGGACGTGTTCGGCGGGTTCGCCCGCGCGGGGGTGCTGACGGCGTCCGTGGTGCTGTTCACCCTGGTGCTGTCGGGGTTCTTCGACGCGATGGGCACGATCATCGGCGTGAGCGACGAGGCCGGGATGGTGGACGAGCAAGGGCGGGTGCCGAGGCTCGGGCGGATCCTCACGGTGGACGGGATCGCCGGCGTGATCGGCGGGGCGACCAGCTCGTCGGCCAACACGGTGTTCGTGGAGTCGGCGGCCGGTGTGGGCGAGGGCGCGCGGACCGGCCTGGCCGCCGTCGTGACCGGGGCGCTGATGGGGCTGACGCTGCTGTTCACGCCGCTGGCCGGGGTGGTGCCCGCGGCGGCGGCGGCTCCGGCGCTGGTGCTGGTCGGGGCGCTGATGATGATGCAGAGCAGGAACGTGCCGTGGGACGACCTGGAGATGGCCATCCCGGCGTTCCTCACGATCGCGCTGATGCCGTTCACGTACTCGATCACGAACGGGGTGGGCGCGGGGGTGATCTCGTACACGCTGATCAAGGCGGCGCGCGGGAAGTTCGCGGAGATCCCGTGGCTGCTGTGGGTGGTGTCGGCGATCTTCCTTGCGTACTACGCGATCGAGGCCCTGCGGGGGTGGGCGGCCTAGCGGATGTCGCCGGAGTTGCAGGCCACGCCGTTGCCGTCCGCGTCGACGTACCAGGAGTACTCCTCGTGCACGCCCTTGGTGTACGGGCCGCGGCCGGCGGCCACGGCCTCCTTGCAACTGGCGTACTTGCGGTCGGGAACGCGGCGGCCGGTCTGGGTGCCC
>NZ_JBFAHO010000010.1:10829-226058 GCF_040654215.1 Nonomuraea sp. NPDC050733
CCGTGGTCTGGGTGCCCGTGGTCTGGGTGCCCGTGGTCTGGGTGCCCGTGGTCTGGGTGCCCGTGGTCTGGGTGCCCGTGGTCTGGGTGCCCGTGGTCTGGGTGCCCGTGGTGTCGGTGAGTCCGGTGCCGGAGGTGCTCTGGGTGGCCGGGTTCGTGGTGCCGGGCAGCGGCTGGCCGGTCCCCGTCTGCTGTCCCGTGCCCGGCTGCTCCCCTGTCCCCGGCTGATCCGTCCCGGGCTGTCCCGTGCCCGGCTGTCCCGTGCTCGGCTGGCCCGTGCCCGGCTGGCCCGTGCCCGGCTGGCCCGATGACGGCTGACCGGTCGCGGGCGGGGTGCCCAGCAGGCGGGTGGCCAGGGCCTCGGCCTCCTCCTTGGTGAAGCCCGCGATGCTCAGGCTGTCGCCGTCCATGCTCTGGGTGACGATGGGCGCGGCCACGACGGTCCTGGGCACCAGCACGACGGCGATCTGCCGCTGGTCGGGCACCATCTCGTCGATGAGCGCGACCACCTTCTCCTTGTACTTCGGGGCGATCGCCACGCGCACGGAGTACGTGCCGTCCTTCTCCCGCACCGGCTCGATCCGCTGCACGGCCTCGACCGTGACGCCGTCCTCCAGCAGGTAGCACGTGGTCTGCCGCTCGTCGAGCGCGGCCTCCGCGCCGGGGCACGGCGCGGGCTTCTGCTCGCGGATCGGGGCGAAGTGGATGGGCGTCGGCAGACGCTGGGGCGGCACGCCGCCGAGCAGCGGCGCGTCCGGGCTCCTCGTCATGAGGACGGCCACGGTGCCGAGCACGCCCGCGATCACCACCACGAGGACGAGCGAGACGATCAACACGATGGTGGTGAGCCTGCTGGCCTGCGGCTCCTCCGGGGCCGCTGGTGGCGGCTCCTCCGGCTTGTCCATCCTCGACGACCCCATCCTGACGTACGGGCTGCCGGTGAGCTTAGCGAGGAGGAGCGGCACCAAGGTAATCAACCGGATATTCCTCCACGCCGTCCTGAGAGAAGCGGAGAAATGGAGGAATAAGGAGGGGATGGCAGCGATTCAGCCCGGCTGACGAAACGAGGGTGGGGTCATGAAGGTCGGCGTTCCCCGCGAGGTCAAGGACAACGAGTACCGCGTGGCGCTCACCCCGGCGGGCGTCCACGAGCTGGTGCGCAACGGCCATCAGGTCTTCGTCGAGCGGGAGGCGGGCGTCGGCTCGTCCATCCCGGACATGTACTTCAAGGCGGCGGGGGCCGTGATCCTCGACACGGCGGACGAGGTGTGGGCCGAGGGCGACCTCGTGCTCAAGGTGAAGGAGCCGGTGGCCGAGGAGTACCACCGGATGCGCAAGGGGCAGGTGCTGTTCACGTACCTGCACCTGGCGGCCTCGAACGACTGCACCACGGCGATGCTCGACTCGGGCGTCACCGGGGTGGCGTACGAGACCGTGCAGACGACGGGCGGGGCGCTGCCGCTGCTGGCGCCCATGTCGGAGGTGGCGGGCCGGCTCGCGCCGCAGGTGGGCGCCTACCACCTGATGCGCAGCGGCGGCGGGCGGGGCGTGCTCATGGGTGGCGTGTCCGGCGTGCGCGCCGCGAACGTCGTCGTGATCGGCGCCGGGGTGTCCGGCATGAACGCGGCGGCCATCGCGCTCGGCATGCAGGCCGAGGTGGTGCTGCTCGACCGCAACATCGACAAGCTGCGCCAGGCGGACCTCATCTACCAGGGTCACTGCCAGACGATCGCCTCCAACACGCTGGAGGTCGAGCGCGCGGTCCTGGAGGCGGACCTCGTCATCGGCGCGGTGCTGGTGCCGGGGGCACGGGCGCCCAAGCTGGTGACCAACGACCTGGTCAGCCGTATGAAGCCGGGCTCGGTGCTGGTGGACGTCTCCATCGACCAGGGCGGCTGCTTCGAGGACTCCCGCCCCACCACGCACGCCGATCCGACCTACCGGGTCCACGAGTCGGTGTTCTACTGCGTGGCCAACATGCCCGGCGCCGTCCCGCACACCTCGACGTACGCGCTGACGAACGTGACGCTGCCGTACGCGCTGGCCATCGCCGACGTGGGCTGGCGGCAGGCCATGCGCCTGGACCCGGAGCTGGGGCGCGGGCTGAGCACCCACGAGGGTCACCTGACGAGCCGCCCGGTCGCCGAGGCCCACGGCCTGGCGTGGACGCCGCCGGAGGACGTCCTCGGCCCTCCCGCCTAACCCGCCCGGGGACTCAGATGTGCTCCATGAGGAAGACCGCGCTGGTGTCCGGGGCGAGGGCGTCGAAGATGTGGGGCACGTCGCCCGGGTAGGTCAGGTAGTCGCCCGGCCGCAGCTCCACCGGCTCCTCCGCCGGGCCGGCGAGGGCCCGGCCGGCGGCCAGGACCACGTGCTCGACCGTGCCGGGCGGGTGTGGCGTGGACAGGCGGGGCTCCCCCGGCCGGGCCACGACCCGGTACAGGTCACGGCGGGCGTTCGGGGGGCAGGAGGCGAGCAGGGTGGCCGTGTAGCCGGCGACCTCGGAGTGGGTGGCGGGCCCCTCCCCCGCCCGGACCACGCGGGTGGCGGGCCGGGGCGGGTCGACGAGCCGGCTGAACGGCACGCCGAGCGCGGTGGCCAGCGCCCAGAGCGTCTCGACGCCGGGGTTGCCCGCGCCGGACTCGATCTGCGACAGGGTGGACTTGGCGACGCCGGCCCGCTTGGCCAGCTCGCTCAGGGACAGGCCGGCGCGCTCGCGCTCGCGGCGGAGCGAGGCGGCGATCACCGCGATCAGGCCGGGCTCACCGGTGGTGCCGCTTCCCAAGGTCGTTCGCTCCTCCGGGACGAGTGTTCGGTTTGACGAACGCCAGACCGCTGGTCCACTCTGACGATACAACCGTTCGACACACCGAACACCGGAGGGATCAGCATGCCCCATGCCGGCATCCTCGCGCACAGCACGGAGGGCGCGGCGCTCTGCTTCCTGGAGTACTGCCAGGAGGGCTTCCGCCGCACCGGGCGCAACGAGCATCCGGACGTGACCCTCGACTACATCGCCATGGGTCGCAGCATGCCCGCCTGGGACGCCGGCGACCACGCGGCCGTCCGGGAGACCCTGGCCGTGAGCGTGGAGCGGCTCGCCAGGGCGGGCGCCGCCTTCTTCGCCTGCCCGGACAACACCGCCCATCTGGCGCTCGAACACCCGGGCCCGGACCTGGCGCTGCCCGGCCTGCACATCGCCGAGATCGTGGCGGACCGGGCCGCCGCGGAAGGGCGGCGACGCGTGGGCGTGCTCGGCACCAGGTACACCATGGACGGGGCCGTCTACCCGCGGGCGCTGGCCGCGCGCGGCGTCACCGCCGAGGTCCCCGGTCCCGCCGACCGCGAGACGGTGAACCGGATCATCTTCGAGGAGCTGGTCAACGGCATCTTCACGGACGCCTCCCGCCAGGAGTACGTCCGGGTCATCGAGCGGCTCGCGGCGAGAGGCTGTGACGCGGTCGCGCTGGTCTGCACGGAGATCCCGCTGCTCGTGACGCCTGAGGTCTCCCCGCTGCCGACGCTCGACTCCACCCGCCTGCTCGCGCGGGCCGCCTACGAGGTGGCCGTGGGCGAGCGGCCGCTGCCGTCGTGGCGCGGCGGCCCGCTCACGCCGTGAGCGGGCGCCGGGCCACTACTTGTTGCTCTGGGTCGGGCTGGCGGTCGGGGCGAGGGTCTCCATCGGCTGCTGCTGGTCGCCCTTCGGCTCCGGCGGCAGCGGCGCCTGGTCGGCCGTCGAGGTGATCGCGTCAGGACCGCCGCAGATGGCGCCCGGCTCCGGGGTGTCCTTGCCGTTCTGGAACTTCTTGATGAACGCGGGCAGCTTCGGGTCGTCGGGGTTGTCCAGCTTGAGCTGGTGGCCCCAGGAGGACGCCACGATCGGCGACGGCAGGTTGGGGTACGGGCTCACCAGCATGAAGTCCTTCTGGCCCGTGCTGGAGGCCACGCTGCGGAGCTTGTCCACCTGCTGCTTGGGCAGGTCCTGCCGATAGGTGATCCACACGGCGCCGTGCTCCATCGAGTGGACGGCGTGCTCGTTGTGGATGGGCTTGTCGTAGATGTCGCACGCCTGCCAGTAGTTGTTGTGCTGGCCACCGACGGGCGGGGTCTCCTTGTACGTCACCGGGGTCCACACGTGCTGGCCCGCCTCGTAGGAGTAGTTGGACACCGCGTCGAGCGAGGTCTCCTTGGCCTGCTTGACCAGGTAGAAGCCGACGACGCCCACGAGCAGCACGACCACGAGCCCGCCCGCGCCCCACATGAGGAACGCCGCGCGCCGCTCCTTGCGCTTCTGCTCGGCGCGCATCTTCTCCAGATGCTCGCGCCGGGCCTGCGCCTTCTCCTTCATCCGTCCTCCATCGGCGTGCCAACTCCGGGCCACCCTATGCCCTGGAATCGTATGAGGAGAATAAGGCGGGCTTAAGCCGCCTAACGCCCGGTTCACGGCGGCCGGAAGGCGGGGATCGGGCCGCCGGGATGGGTACGCTGGACACGCCATGGACAACCCCGAAACCCCAGCAAGGCCCGCCCGGTCCGCGCGGAGCACCCTGCTCGCCGGCTGCGCCGTCCTGATCGTCGCCGCCGCGGCGCTCTTCCTCCTGTTCGGCCGGGGCGGCGCTCCGGCCGACGCCTCCCCCGAGGCCGGGTTCGCCCGCGACATGGCCGCCCACCACGCGCAGGCCGTCGACATGGCCTTCACGATCAGGGACGAGAGCCGGTCGCGGGAGATCCGCAACCTGGCCTACGACATCATCACCACCCAGTCCAACCAGCGGGGGATGTTCCTCGGCTGGCTCCAGCAGTGGGGGCTCGACCAGGCCACCGACCTGCGGCCGATGGCGTGGATGAACGGCCACGGCCATGGCGGCGGCACGGCGGCCCAGCCCGGAGTGATGCCCGGGATGGCCACCCCCGAGGAGCTGACCCGGCTCAAGTCCCTCCAGGGCAAGGAGGCCGAGGTGCAGTTCCTCCAGCTCATGATCCGCCACCACGAGGGCGGCGTGCAGATGGCCCAGGGGCTGCTGCGGCTGTCCGACCGGGAGGAGGTCGCCGGTATGGCCGAGAAGATCGTCAAGGGTCAGACGGGCGAGATCAAGCTCATGACCGACCTGCTCAGGGCGCGCGGCGCCCAGCCTCTCCCCAGCATCCTCAAGTGATCCCCCCGTCGGCCGGCGCGGGTCCCGGATGCCGCGAAGTGAGCGGGCTCGGGTGAGCGGCCGGGCGGTCGTCGTCGGGTCGGGTCCCAACGGGCTCGTCGCGGCCGTCATGCTCGCCGCGGCCGGGCGCGAGGTGGTGCTGCTGGAGGCGGCCGAGCGGTTCGGCGGCGGTCTGCGCTCCGAGGAGCTGACGCTGCCGGGCCGCGTCCACGACGTGGGGGCGACGGTCATGGCGCTGGCCCTGGCCTCGCCCGCGTTCCGGGAGCTGGGCGTGGAGCGGATGGTGGAGTTCGCGCACCCGCCCGTGGCCGCCGCCCACCCTCTCGACGACCGGCCCGCGGTGCTGGTGCACCGCGACGCCCGCCGTACCTCCGAAGGGCTGGGCGTGGACGGCACGGCCTGGCGGGCGAGCGTGGGCGCGGCGGCGCGCGCCGGCCTGCCGCTCACGGACCTGCTGCTGAGGCCGCTCGGGCCGTGGCGCGGCGGCCCCCGGACGTTCGCGTCGGCGGCGGGGTTCGGGCTCGCTGGCCTGACGCCCGCCACGGCGTTCGCACGGCGGGTGTTCCGCACCACCGAGGGCCGGGCCGTGTTCGCCGGGATGGCCGCGCACTCGCTGCTGGACCTGCGCGCGCCGCTCAGCAGCGCGTACGGCCTGATGCTCGGCGCGCTGGCGCACCTGGTGGGCTGGCCGCTGGTCAGGGGCGGGTCGCAGGCGCTGGCCGACGCCCTGGTGGCCAGGCTGCGCGAGCTGGGCGGGGAGGCGGTCGCCGGGCACCGGGTACGCCACCTGCGCGAGCTCGCGGAGCTCGACGCCGAGACGGTCGTGCTCGACGTGACGCCCCGGCAGTTCCTGGAGATGGCGGAGCTGCCCCCGGCCTACCGGCGGCGGCTGCGGCGCTACCGCTACGGGCCGGGGGTGTTCAAGCTGGACTGGGCGCTCGACGGACCGGTGCCGTGGCGCGACCCGGCCGTCGCCTCGGCCGGCACCGTCCACCTGGGCGGCACGCTGGAGGAGATCGCGCTGAGCGAGGCCGAGACGGCGCGCGGACGCCACTCGCCGCGCCCGTACGTGCTGCTCGTCCAGCCGTACGCGGCCGACCCCACGCGCGGCGGCCACACGCTGTGGGGCTACTGCCACGTGCCCAACGGCTCGGCCGTGGACATGACGGCCGCGATCGAGGCGCAGATCGAGAGGTACGCCCCGGGGTTCCGGGACCGGGTGCTGGCCCGGCACGCCATGGGGCCGGCGGCGCTGGAGTCGTTCGACGCCAACCTGGTGGGCGGCGACATCGGCGGCGGGCTGGCGAGCCTCGGCCAGTTCGCCCGGCGGCCGGTCTGGTCGCCGGCGCCGTGGCGCACACCGCTGCCCGGGGTGTTCCTGTGCTCGGCGGCGACCCCGCCGGGGGCGGGCACGCACGGGATGGGCGGCTGGCAGGCCGCCCGCCTCGCACTCCGCGCGCGCTAACCCTTGCCGGGCTCCTCGCCGAGCTCCTCGGCGAGGGCCGCCGCGAAGGCGTCCACGTCGGCCTCGGTGGTGTCGAAGGCGCACATCCAGCGCACCTCGCCCGTCGCCTCGTTCCAGGTGTAGAAGCGGAAGCGCTTCTGCAGGCGCTCGGTGACGTCGCGGGGCAGGATCGCGAAGACGGCGTTGGCCTCGACGGGCCGGGGCACCTCCACGCCCGGCAGGCCACGGACCGCCTCGGCCAGCCGCCGGCCCATGGCGTTGGCCTGGCGGGCGTTGCGCAGCCACAGGTCGCCCGACAGCAGCGCCTCGAACTGGGCGGAGACGAACCGCATCTTCGACGACAGCTGCATGAGCGTCTTGCGCAGGTAGTCGACGCCCCGGGCCGCCTCGGGGTCGAGCACCACGACGGCCTCGCCGTACAGCATGCCGATCTTGGTGCCGCCGAAGGAGAGCACGTCGACGCCCGCGTCGGTGGTCAGCGCCCGCATGGACACGTCGAGCGCGGCAGCGGCGTTCGTCAGGCGCGAGCCGTCGAGGTGGACGAGCAGGCCACGCTCGTGGGCGTGGGCGCATATCGCGGCGATCTCCTGCGGCGTGTAGACGGTGCCCAGCTCCGTGGTGTTGGAGATGGACACCACGCGCGGCTGGGCGCGGTGGACGTCGCCGAAGCCCCACGCCTGCCGGTCGATCAGCTCGGGCGTGAGCTTGCCGTCGGGCGTGGGGACCGTGAGCAGCTTGATGCCGGCGACCACCTCGGGGGCGCCGCCCTCGTCGGTGTTGATGTGGGCGGTCTCGGCGCAGACGACCGCCTCCCAGGGGGCGAGCATGGAGCGCAGCGAGACGACGTTGGCGGCGGTGCCGTTGAACACGGGCCACGCGCGGGCCGTCTCGCCGAAGTGCCGGCGGAAGACCTGGCCCAGCGCCTCGGTGTAGACGTCGTCGCCGTAGGCGATCTGGTGACCGCCGTTGGCCTCGGCGATGGCCTGGAGGATCTCGGGGTGGACGCCGGCGTAGTTGTCGCTGGCGAAGCCCTTGAGCGAGGGGTCGTGCCGTGGTGTCACGTCGTGAGGTCCTGTCGGGTGCCGTTGATCTCCGTGGCGGGTCGGTCGTAGAGCCCGTCGACGGCCTGGGCGAGGTCGCGCACGTCGGTGAACCCGGCGAAGCGCGCCTCGGGCTTGGCCGCGCGCATGGCGTCGTTGACCAGCGCCTTGACGACGAGGATGACGGCCGCGGAGTGGGTGTCGCGCAGCGCGTCGGCCAGGGAGAGGGTCCACGCCTCGGCGGCGGCCTTGGCGGCGGCGTAGGCGGCGCCGCCCGCGGTGGGCCGCTGCGCCGCCTGGGCGGAGACGACCACGAACCGGCCGTTGGCGCTCCTGCGCAGCAGCGGCTCGAACGCCAGCGAGACGTGCTGGAGCGTGCGGATCAGCAGGTCGTGCAGGGCATCCCAGTCACCGAGATCGGTCTCGGCGAAGCTCTTGGAGCCGCGCCAGCCGCCGACGAGGTGGACGACGCCGTCGACGAGGCCGTGCTCCTTCTCCACACGCGCCGCGAAGGACTGGACGGCGTCACGGTCGAGCAGGTCGACCTCGTCGCGGTCCACGGCGATCACGGTGTGCCCGCCGGCGCGGAAGTGGCCGGCCACGGCCTGCCCGGTGGGGCCGCCGGCCCCGGTCACCACGACGATCATCCCCGGATCCCCTTCGTCGACTCGACCACGTCGGCCAGCCTACGGCGCAGCGCCTCGTAGAACATGCTCAGGGGGAACTCGTCGGGCAGCACCGCGTCCACCTTGGCCTTCTGCTCCTCGGGCAGGGCCTGGACACCCTTGGCCCAGGTCGAGGCGGGGTGCGGCTCGACGTAGGCGCTGACCAGCTCGTAGGCGGCCAGCCAGTGGGCCAGCTTGGAGCGGTCGATGCTGTCGCGGTAGAGCTTCTCCACCTCGCCGCGCAGGTCGGCGACGCCGTCGGCGACCCGGTCCCAGTCGATGGTGAGCCGGTTGTCGGTCCAGCGGACGATGTCGTTGCGGTGCAGGTAGGCGAACAGGAGCTGGCCGCCGAGCCCGTCGTAGTTGCGCACCCGCTCGCCGGTGATCGGGAAGCGGAAGAGCCGGTCGAACAGGATGGCGTGCTGGACGTAGCGGGCGTGCGGCACGCCTCGCGCCTCCAGCTTGACCGCCTCGCCGAACGCGGTCAGGTCGCAGCGCAGCTCCTCCAGCGAGTACAGCCAGTACGGCATGCGCTGCTTGATCATGAACGGGTCGAACGGCAGGTCGCCGTGGCTGTGGGTGCGGTCGTGGATGAGGTCCCACAGCACGAACGTGTCCTGGGCGAGCTGCTGCGAGCCGAGCAGCCGGGCGGCGTCCGGCGGCAGGTCGAGCCTGAGTGTGGTGGTCGCCGCGCCCGACACGCGCCGGAACCGGGCGGCCTCGCGGTCGGCGAAGATGCCGCCCCAGGTGAAGCGGGCCGGGGCCTGCCGCACGGCGACGGTCTCGGGGAAGAGCACGGCCGAGTGGGTGTCGTAGCCGGAGGTGAAGTCCTCGAAGGCGATGGGCACGAACATCGGGTTGTCGTAGCCGCCGGCCTCCAGCTCGGCCAGCCAGCCGGGCCAGATGGTGCGCAGCCAGACCGCTTCGAGGTTGCGGTTCGGGTTGCCGTTCTGGGTGTACATGGGGAACACCACGAGGTGCTCCAGCCCGTCGGTCCGCTGGGTGTCGGGGTGGAAGAGCTCCAGCGAGGCGAGGAAGTCGGGGACGCCGAGGTCCTGGCGGGACCAGGCGGCCAGGTCGTCCTGGACGGCCTGGAGGTAGGCGGCGTCGTGCGGGAAGTGCGGGGCGAGCTCGGCCACGCGGGCGGCGATGACGCCGACCAGCTCCTTGGCCCGTTCCTTGTGCTCCGGGACCGAGCCGTCCTTCACCTGGAGGGGCCGCAGCTCCTCGACGGCGGCCTTGAGCCGGGCGAACAGCCCTGCCTTGGCCTCGTCGCGGCCGGCGGCCGAGGGGGCGCCGTCAGGGACGCGGGCCGCCCAGGTGACGACGTTGCTCCAGAGCCGCCGGTGGTCGTGGTCGTCGAAGGAGTCGTCGCCGAACAGGTCGGAGTCGGCGAAGACGACCACGCGGCCCGCACCGTGGGTCAGGGCGACGGCGAGCGGGGCTCCGGCGGGGGCGGCGTCCGGCGAGGTGGCGAACAGGACGGTGGCGTCCTGCCCGGCGGTGAGGACACCGGAGCGGTAGAAGCAGGCGCTCTTCACGCCGGCGAGCAGACCGTCCCCGGTGGCCGGGGCGGCGACGACCCAGGTGGCCACGCCGCTGTGGGCGTTCCTCGGGTCGCGCACGGTGGCGTGGCCGACCCCGACGCCGAAGCGGGCGAGCAGGTCGGTGAGGTTGCTGCCGTACTTGTCCTGCTCCTCCTCGGCGAGCACGACGAGCCCGCCGCCGCCTGCGACGAAGTCACGCACGGCGTCGATCTCGGCCTCGGCGAACACGGGGGCGCCGAGGCCAGTGGTGCGCTCCCACCGCTCGTCCGCCGGATGGGCGATGACCAGCACGTCCTGGTCCTGGAGCGCTCCAGCCGTGAGCGGGCCGCCGGTGTGGGCCGTCACCGTGTGCCCGAGGTGCCGCAGCAGGTCGGCCGCGCGGGCGTAGCTGCTGTCGTCGGGATGGGCGGGGTTGATGGCCTCGGCCACGTCACGGCGGATGGTCCACGACTCGCTGTGGGCCTCGTCGAACAGCACCCTGGGGAAAGCCTGCATGAAAGATCTCCTGTAACTCCCGCTTTCAAACGGAAAATATACACACAGACCCCCGAAGCATCACAAAAGGCTTCCGGATGCTGAGACTCACACGGCTCCCGGACGCACCACCCCCGACTCGTACGCGAAGACGACCGCCTGCGCCCGGTCGCGCAGGTCCAGCTTCATGAGCACCCGCGCCACGTGCGTCTTGACCGTGGCCTCGCCGACGAACAACTCCCTGGCGATCTCGGCGTTGGTGATGCCGCGGGCCAGCAGCCGCAGCACCTCCAGCTCGCGCGGGGTCAGCTCGCCCAGCCGCGGCGAGGGCGTCGGCTCGCGGCGGCCGGCGAAGGAGGCGATCACCCGGCTCGTCACCGCGGGGTCGAGCAGCGCGTCGCCGGCGTGGACGACGCGGATGGCCTCCAGGAGCTGCTCGGGAGGGGAGACCTTCAGCAGGAAACCGCTGGTGCCGGCCTGCAGCGCGGCGTACAGGTTCTCGTCGCTGTCGAAGGTGGTCAGCGTGATGATCTTGGGGGGCGACGGTGTCTCGAGCAGCTCCCTGGCCGCCGACAGCCCGTCGAGGCGGGGCATGGAGATGTCCATCAGGACGATGTCGGGACGGGTGCGCCGGGCCACGGCGACGGCCTCCCGGCCGTCGGCGGCCTCGCCCACGACGTCCATGCCGGGCTCGGCCTCCAGGATCATGCGGAGGCCGGCCCTGATCATCGCCTGGTCGTCCGCGATGACGATGCGTATGCTCACACGCGGGACACTAGACGGCCACGGGCGGCTCGGACACCCAGGTCAAGCCGGGTGCAAGTGACTTCCAAGATCACAGGTTCGGCGCGGGGTCAGGAGAGGCGGACGCTCTGGCGGACGCGCGCCTGCACGGCGTCGTCACAGGTGTTGCGGGCGCAGAAGTACAGCAGGAGCATCGGCTTGGGCCTGCGGTCGACGACGTAGCCGACGAAGCCGAGCCGGGCGCCGCTGTCGCGGTCGGTCAGCGACCCCGTGTAGCGGGTGGCGGGGCTGGTGCCGGCCTGCTCGGTGACCGGCCCGCTCACCTCGATCTTCCCGGGCAGCAGCCCTTCGAGCATGGCCTTCATCTGCGCGTCGGTGGCCGTGGTGCTGAGGGTGTCGGAGACCTGGACGTACACGCCGGCGACGCTGTCGGGCTCCTCGGTGATGAGCGGGGTGACCGGCGCCCAGTCCGCCCCGGCTCCCGAGACGAACATCGACTCGAACTCCGTCGCGTGCGGCGAGACCACCGCGAACAGGTCCTCGTGGGTTCGGACCGTCCAGTCGGCCGGGTACTCGAAGCTCACCGGCGCGGCCGGGGTGGGCCGGTAGCGGGCCCACGACTCGCCCCGCTGGCTCACCACGACCAGCACGACGAGGACGAGCGCCGCGACGGCCGCCGTGAGCGTGGCCGCGATGATCGGCAGCCGGCCCGGCCTCCCGATCCGGCCCGTCCCGCCCCGGGCGGCCGGCTCTCTCCGCCGTACCGGGACGGGGCCGGCCGGTGACCGGTCGAGCGGCTGGGCGTCCAGGTGACCGCTCATCGCGTCGCGCAGCGCGGCCACGAACTCCCCGCACGACGGGTAGCGCTGCTCGGGCGACTTGGCCAGCGCCCGCGCCATCACGGCGTCGACCTCGGGCGGCAGTTCGGGCCGCACCTGGGCCAGCGGCGTGGGCTGCTCGGCCAGGTGCGCCCACAGCAGCGCGATGTCGTTGTCGCGCTGGAACGGCAGCCGTCCCGACAGCGCCTCGTACACGACGCAGGCCAGCGCGTACTGGTCGCACCTGCCGTCGATGTGCTCCTTGTTGATCTGCTCGGGCGACATGTACCGGGGGGTGCCGATGAACTGGTCGGTCTGCGTCAGCCCGGAGATCGACGTGCGGTGCTTGGTGATGCCGAAGTCGGTCAGGTAGACGTGGTCGCCGGCCAGCAGGATGTTGGCCGGCTTGACGTCGCGGTGGATGAGGTCGTGGGCGTGCGCGGCGTCGAGCGCGGCTGCCACCTGCGCGAAGATCTGGCTGGCCTGGGCGAGCGGCAGCGGTCCCCGGTCGTAGATGAGGCGGCGCAGGTCGAGCCCGTCGACGTAGCGCATCGAGATGTACAGCACGCCGTCGGCGTCGGCGTTGGCCTCGTAGATGGGGATGATGTTGGGGTGCTCGATGCTGGCGACCGTCCTGGACTCCAGGATGAACCGCTGGCGGAAGCGGTCGTCGACGCTCAGCACCGGGTTGAGGATCTTGAGCGCCACGCGCCGGCTCAGCCGGGGGTCCAGGGCCAGGTAGACCACGGCCATGCCGCCCTTGCCGACTATGTCCTCGATGTAGTACCCGGCCACCTCCTGGCCGATGAGTGATCTGTCGTTCACCTGCATCACGTCTCGATGGGGTGACCGCAGTAGCCGCAGAACCGGTGGGCGGCGCCCAGCCGCATCCCGCAGGCCGTGCAGTACTTGACGGACGGCTCCTGGGCGGTGAGCACCTGCTTCTGCTGCGGGATCACCGCGAACGGCTGCGAGCGCCGGACGACCACGGTCTGGCCGGCGCTGTCGTCCAGCGGCTGCGCGGGCGCGGTGACCAGCGGCGGCGGCTCGGGTTTCGGCTCGGGCGCGCGCCGGCGCCGCCACAGCAGGAACGCCCCGGTCGCCGCGGCCAGGAACAGCACCGCGGCGGCCAGGATGAACGGCCACAGCGGGGTGGAGGCGCGCGGCGGCACGGCGACCGGCCGGACGCCGCGGTCCTGCGGGCCGCCCCGTTTGGCCAGGGAGTCCTTGAGCAGCGCGGCGGCCACCACGTTGCCCGGGTAGAGCTCCAGCACGCGCTGGAAGCCGGGCGCGGCCTCCGTGTAGTACTTGGTGTGGTAGCGGGTCAGCGCCGCCTCGAACGTCGAGTCGATCGCACCCCGGCGCGGGGCGACCCCCGCCTTGGCCAGGGCCGCCGTGACCTCCCTGACGCCGATCATCCGGGCCGCGTTGCCGCCGCCGATGAGCAGGCCGACGACGTGGCCGTCCTTGTCGCCGATGACGGGCGCGCCGCGCAGCCCGCGGTCGGCCAGGCCGGCCAGCTTCACCGGCTCGTCCACCTTCTTCTCCGGGTCGGCGAACGGCCTGCCGTTCTCGCCCGCGCCGCCGCCCTTGGCCAGGTGGGCGATCTCGACGGTGTTCTGCACGGTGGGGCCGGGGCGACCGAGGAAGCCGGCCACGCTGGTGGGCGAGCCCGCCGACTCGGGCACCCGGTCGGCGAGCGGCGCGGTGGGCAGGCCGACGCTGCCCACCACCCGGCTGGACGTCTGGAGCACGGCCGGGGTGTCGGGGCCGGAGCCCGCCCTGACCAGGTCCGCCTTGAGCCCCTTGGGGTCGGCCGGGGAGACGTTAGGGAAGACCGTGATGTCGGTCCTGATGGCGAAGATGCAGGTGGCCCTGGAGGTCAGCGGCGGGTAGCACTGCTGGAGGTGGTGGTCGAGCACGTCGTCCTTGAGCTTGTGGCGCTCGAAGTCGGCCGGGATCTTCACCTTGTGGTGCTCGGCGAAGATCTTGTTGGCCGCGTAGACCGCGAGGTCCTGCTCGCTCGTGACCACGCGGGTGAGCGTGACGATGGCCCCCTCGGGGTTGACCACGGTTCCGGTGCCCACGCCGATGGGGACCTTGTAGGACCGTTCCACGTGGACCAGGTCCCGTAGGTGGTCGAGGAGCGTTATGTCGATGTGCGCGGTGGCCTCGACGCGGACCACGGCGGGCGTGACGAGGTCGGTGATGCCGCTGGGGTGCTCGTGCGCCGCGGCCGGGAGGGAGAGAGGAGAAAGCGGGAGGAACAGCACCGTCAGCGCCACAGCGGCGCCGCCGGCCAGAGCTGTGAGACGAGCCATCGCCGCTCCGTTTCGCAGGATTGTAAACAGCGTCCCAATCACCTGCCGTAAGTCAAGAGAGCCGCCTGTAGACAAGCGCTTGCTTGTTGTCTACCGTACCGGGATGGGCTTCGCGATCGGCGTGGACGTCGGTGGCACCTTCACCGACGTGGTGCTGCGCCGTCCTTCGGGCACGGTCACGGTGGCCAAGTGTTTGAGCACCCACGACGACCCCATCGCGGGGATCGTCACCGGCGTTACGCGCGTGCTCTCCGGCTTCGACCCGGCGCTCGTGACGCGGGTGGTCCACGCCACCACCCTGGCCACCAACGCGGTGCTGGAGCGCAAGGGTGTGCGGGTCGCCTTCGTCACCACCCGGGGGTTCCGCTCGGTCGTGCCGCTCGGCCGCTACGCCCGGGTCGAGGAGGACCGGTACGACCTGCGGTTCACGCCCCCTCCGCCGCCCGTCGAGCCCGGCGACTGCTTCGAGGTGACCGAGCGGATCTCCGCGCGGGGTGAGGTGCTGACCCCGCTCGACGAGGAGTCCGCGCGGCTGGCCGCCGCGGAGATCGCCCGCCGGGGCATCACCTCGGCCGCCGTGTGCCTGCTGCACTCCTACGCCGAGCCCGCCCACGAGCGGCGCGTGGCGGCGATCCTGCGCGAGCTGGTGCCGAACGTGGTGGCCTCCTCGGAGGTGTGGCCGGAGATCCGCGAGTACGAGAGGGCCACGACGACCATCATGTCGGCCTATGTC
This sequence comes from Nonomuraea sp. NPDC050733, assembly GCF_040654215.1. Classification (NCBI taxonomy): domain Bacteria; kingdom Bacillati; phylum Actinomycetota; class Actinomycetes; order Streptosporangiales; family Streptosporangiaceae; genus Nonomuraea; species Nonomuraea sp. NPDC050733. The sequence continues at coordinate 25,792 of NZ_JBFAHO010000010.1, forward strand.
GGGCCGCTGATGGCGTCGTACCTGTCCCGGCTGGAGGACGCCCTGGCCGCCCTGGGCGTGCGCGCGCCCGTCCACGTCATGGAGTCGGGCGGCGGCGTCATGTCGGCCCGCCTGGCCGCCCGGCGGGCCGTGGCCACCATCGAGTCCGGCCCCGCGGCCGGGGTGCTCGCCGCCGCCGCCACGGGCATGTCCACCGGCATCGCCGACGTGATCTCGTTCGACATGGGCGGCACCACCGCCAAGGCGTGCGTCGTGCGCGGCGGCCGGCCGGAGATCACCCACGAGTTCCACGTCGGCGGCAAGGGCAGCTTCGGCGGGCGGCGCGCCGGGACCGGCGTGCCGGTCAGGACGCCCGCCATCGACCTGGCCGAGGTCGGGGCGGGCGGCGGCAGCGTCGCCTGGATCGACACCGCCGGAGCGCTGCGCGTCGGCCCCCACTCGGCGGGCTCCTCCCCCGGCCCCGCCTGCTACGGCCTCGGCGGCGGCGAGCCGACCGTCACCGACGCGAACCTCGTCCTCGGCTACCTGGCCTCCGCCTCCATCCCGCTGTCGCCGCCGCTCGCCGGCAAGGCCCTCGACCGGCTCGCCGAGCCCCTCGGGGTGTCGCGGGCCGAGGCCGCCGACGCCGTGCACGCGATCGTCAGCGCCGCCATGGCCGCGGCCGTGCACGTGGTGACCGTGCAGAGGGGGATCGACCCGCGCGGGTTCGTCCTGGTGGCCTTCGGCGGGGCCGGGCCGATGCACGCGGCGCGGGTGGCCGGGCGGTTCGGGATCGGGCGGGTCGTGGTGCCCGAGCACTGCGGGGTCGCCTCGGCCGCGGGACTGCTGCGGGGCGAGCTGTCGACCGACCGGGTGCTGACGCGGCTCGGCGCCGGGGACCCGGAGGCGGTCCTCGCCGCGCTGGCGTCCGCGGCGGCGGCCGACCTCGGCGTGTCGCCGGGCGAGCCGGGCGTGCGGGTCGAGCGGTCGGTGGACGCGCGCTTCGTCGGGCAGTCGCACGACCTGACGGTCGCGTGGGAGCCGTCGCGGGAGGCGGTGGAGGCCCGGTTCTTCTCCCGGTACGCCCAGGTGTACGGGATCGAGCAGCGCGGGGAGGTCGAGCTGGTCGGCTACCGGGTCCGCGTCACGCTCGCGGCCCCGCCGGAGCCTCCCACGGAGCCGCCGGCCGAGCCCCCGCCCGGGGGATCGCCGGGCAGCAGGCTCGCGTACTTCGCCGAGCTGGGCGGCTACGCCGGCACGCCCGTGCACACGCGCGCCACCCTCGGCCTCCTCCCCCGCCTGCCCGGCCCGGCGATCGTCGAGGACGCCTCGTCCACCATCGTCGTGCCGCCCGGCTGGACCGCCCTGCTCGGCCCCGGCCGGGCCGTCCACCTCCTCGCCGCGGCCCCGTCACCCGCTCCGGAGGAGGCGCCGGATGCCTGACACGCTCACCGCGGACGTCCTGCGCAACGCCCTCGTGGTGGCCGCCGAGGAGGCGAGCATCGTCGTGGTCCGCTCGGCCTACTCGACGTTCATCGTCGAGGGGTCCGACGCCTCCGCCGCCCTCCTCGACGCCGGCGGGCGGCTGATCGCCCAGTCCATGGCCACGACCCTCATGAACAGCATGGCGCTCAAGGTCGCCCTGCCCGAGCTGGTCGCGGACGTCCCGCTCGCCGCGATGCGGCCCGGCGACGTGTACGTGCTCAACGACGCCTACCGGGGCGGCGTCCACACCAACGACCTGCTGGTCTACCGGCCCGTCTTCGTCGGCGGCCGGCCCGCGTACTTCACCGCCACCATGATCCACGTCTCGGACCTGGGCGGGCTGTCGGCGGGCGGCATGGCGCCGCTGGCCACCGACATCTTCCTCGAAGGGCTCCAGCTCCCGCCCGTCCGCCTGGCGACCGCCGCCGGCATCGAGCCCACGGTGGAGGCCGTCCTGCGCGCCAACAGCCGTACCCCGGACAAGGTCATGGGCGACGTGCGGGCGCTGATCGCCGGCACGGCGGTGGCCGCCGCCCGGCTCGGCGCGCTCGTCGAGGAGTACGGCGAGACGGGCCTGGCCGAGGGCGTCGACGCCTACCTCGACCATACCGAGGCCCGCACCCGCGCGGCGCTGGCCGAGCTGCCGGCGGGCCGGTTCGCGGCCTCGTACCCGATCGACGACGACGGCATCGACACCCTCACCCCGCACCACATCCGGGTCGCGCTCATCCTCCACCCGTCAGCGGGGGCCGGGGCGGGCGCGGTGGTGGACTTCGCGGGGACGGACCCGCAGGTGCCGGCCGCGATCAACGCCTCCGCCTCGCAGTCGCTCGCCGCCGCCGTCTTCGCGGTGCGCTGCTTCCTCGACCCGGCCATCCCCATGAACGACGGCTGCCTGCGCGCCGTCGACGTGCGGCTGCCGCCCAGCTCGCTGCTCAACGCCGGCGCCCCGTACCCGTGCGGCGGCCGGTACGTGCCGATCTACGCCGCCATGGAGGCCGTCTTCCAGGCGCTGTCCGACGCGGTGCCGGAGCGGGCGATCGCGGCGAGCGGCATCCTGCAGCCGTTCTCGATCGCGGCCGTGGGGGCGCCGTACTGGATCCATCTGGCCTACGACTTCGGCGGGGTCGGCGCGCGGCGGGGGCTCGACGGGCCGGACGCGACGGGCGTGCACTTCGGGATCGGCCGCAACTCGGTGCCGCAGGTGGAGCCGGTGGAGAGCCGCTGCCCGCTGGTGGTGGAGTCGATCGAGACCATCCCCGACTCGGGCGGGCCCGGCCGGTTCAGGGGCGGGCTGGGGTCGCGCACGGTGTACCGGTTCCTGGCGGACTGCCACGTGACGACCCGGGGTGACCGGCTCCGCCTCGCCCCGCCGGGCCGGGACGGCGGGCTGCCGGGGCGCGTCGGGGGCTTCTACAAGCGCCACCTGGACGGGACGCTGGAGCGGCTGGCGTCGAAGGTGAACAACGTCCGGTTCGGGGCCGGGGAGGCGTTCGTGGTGGAGACGACGGGGGGCGGCGGGATCGGCTCACCCGGGGAGCGGGAGCTCGCCGCCGTGGAGGAGGACCTGAGGGCGGGCCGCGTCACCTCGCGCGGCGCGGCCGAGGACTACGGCGTGCGGGTCTGCGCGGACGGCACGCTCAGCCGCTACTCCTCGAACAGCTCGGCGGGGTCGAAGCTGATGGGGTAAGGACTCTGCAGCGTGACCATGGTCCCAGCCTTGTAGACGGCAGGCGGCCCGTAGGTCTCGCCGTCCAACTCGTGGACGTAGACGGCAGGTTCTCCCCCGACCTCGACTCTCCAGTACATCGGGATCCCCGCCGCCGCATAGGCCGCGGTCTTCCAGATCCGGTCGCGATCCTTGGTGCTCGGACTCACCACCTCCACGGCGAGCTTGACGTCGCGAGGCGCGAGCATCAGCTCGCCCGACCGCACCGAGCGGATATCCGCGACGGCAAGGTCCGGAATGTAATAGTCGGAGTCGCTCACCCTTAGGTTCACGGTTGTCAGCGGGACCAGACCCGCGATCTTCGTCTTCCGCAATATCCAGATGATCTGCGTGATGACGAGCTGGTGCAGCGGGAGGGGGGCAGGACTCACCAGAAGGCTCCCATTGGAGAGCTCATAGCGGTTCCCGTCGTCCGGGAACTTGAGCAGGTCGTCGACAGTGAACGGTGGCACGCCTGGAAGGACCGTGCGCCCGGTGGTCGGTTCGGTCGTCGCCATCGCGGTCACCCACTCATTGTCGCGGATCTCGCCCTCGGTCACATGCTACTTCCCCGATTTCCATCACTCTTTGTCATTAGGTCGCCACGCCTCGGCACCAGCGCGGACCGCCTGGTGGACGGCGCGGGCGAGGCGGGCGCCCCAGGTGGAGCGGGGGCCGCCGAAGGGCTCCGCCGGGCCCTCCTCCCGTACGGCGACGCACACCGCGTCCGAGGCCGTGCCCGTGCCCGCGAAGCCCGCCTCCACGAGGGCCTGCGTCTTCGCCTCCGTGACCGTCATGACGGCGTTGACCAGGGCCCCGTCCGTCATGGCCACCGGTAACGCGGCCACGATGTTGATCGTCCCGACCGGCGGCCGCGTGAGCATGGGGGCCAGCTCGGGGTCCGCGGCGCCCTCCGGGGCGGCGGCCCAGGTGGGGACGCGCAGCCCGACCGTGGCCACCGCCAGGACGCCGCCGTCCGAGGCCGTGACGCGGCGGTCCACCGAGGCGGCCGTCATCATGCCCACCCCCGGCCCCGGCGGCGCGAGGGAGGCCAGGTGGCCGGCGGGGTCCATGCCGGAGTAGCCCGCCACCACCTGGGCGTTCAGCACCCAGGCGCACGGGCCGATGCCCCCGCCGAGCACCGCCGAGGAGATCATCCGCCAGCCCTGCCCGAACTCCCACAGCAGCGTCCCCAGCCGCGCCCCGTCCTCGTCACGGTAGGTGAGGTTCACGTCGTCTCCCGGTCTCCTCGGACGAGGTGGACGACGGGCCGCCCGCCGGGGCCCGGCCGGATCTGCACGGTCGCGCCGAAGTGCCGGCCGACGAGGTCCTCGGTGAGCACCTCGGCCGGCCCGCCGGCCGCCGCGACCCGGCCGCCGGCGAGCAGGAGCAGGGTGTCGGCGTACTGCCCGGCGAGGGTCAGGTCGTGCAGCGTGGTGACGACGGTGAGGCCGTCGGCGAGCCGGAGCCGGTCCACCAGCTCCAGCACCTGCTGCTGGTGGCCGAGGTCGAGCGCGGTGGTGGGCTCGTCGAGCAGGAGGACGGGCGCCTGTTGGGCGAGCGCGCGGGCCAGCACGACGCGCTGCCGCTCGCCGCCCGACAGCTCGCCGGCGCGGCGGCCGGCGAAGTCCGCCAGGTCCAGCCGGTCGAGCACCGACGCGGTGACCTCCCTGTCGTGGCGGCTCTCGCGGCCCAGGTACGGGATGTACGGGGTGCGGCCCAGCAGGGCGTAGTCGAACACGGTCATGTCGGAGGGCAGGGCCGGGGTCTGGGGGGCGTAGGCCACCAGACGGGCCCGGTCCCGGGGGCGGAGCGCGCGCGACGGCCTGCCGCCGAGCGTGATGTCGCCCTCGTGCGGCAGCAGGCCCATGACGGCCTTGAGCAGGGTGGACTTGCCGGCCCCGTTCGGGCCGACGACGGCCAGCCACTCGCCCGGCCGTACGGACAGGTCCACGTGGTCAAGGACCGGCCGGCCGCCGAGCCGCACCGAAACCCCGGCCGTGCCGATCACCGGGCCCGTCGCCGGACCTGTCGCCGGGCCGGCCGCCGGGATGAGCGCCGGGCCGGTGGCCGGGGTGGGCTCCATGCGGGTCATGTGGTGGTCCGCCGGGTCAGGCGCAGCACGCCGACGAAGAACGGCGCGCCCACGAACATCGTGACCACCCCGATGGGCAGCTCGGCCGGGGCGATGACGGTGCGCGCGACCACGTCGGCGAGCACGAGGAACGCGGCGCCGCCCAGCAGCGACAGGGGCAGCACGATCCGGTAGGAGCCGCCCGCGAGCCGCCGGGCCACGTGCGGGATGACGATCCCGACGAACCCGATCAGCCCGCTGACCGCGACGGCCGCCGCCGTGGCCAGGGAGGCGGCCAGCAGCACCGCGAGCCGTACCCGTCCGGCCCGCACCCCGAGGCTGGTCGCCTCCTCGTCGCCGACGGACAGCACGTCGAGCATCCGCCCGTGCAGGAGCAGCAGGACGGAGGAGACGGCGGCGTACGGCAGGACGAGGCGGACCTGCTCCCATCCGCCGCCCACGTCGCCCATGATCCAGGAGTAGATCCGCTGGAGCTCCTCGACCTTGAACTGCTGGACGAACGTCTGGATCGCGGTCAGGAACGACGTGACCGCCACCCCGGCCAGCACGAGCGTCGCCGTGCCGCCGGAGCGCCCGGCGGTGTTGCCCAGCGCGTACGCCAGGACCACGCCGCCGACGGCTCCGGCGAAGGCCGCCACCGGCACGGCGCCGGCGCCGGTGGGGAAGAGCACGATCACGACCGTCGCCGTCAGCCCGGCGCCGGCGGCGGCGCCGAGCAGGTACGGGTCGGCCAGGGGGTTGCGGAAGACGCCCTGGTAGCCGGCGCCGGCCACGGCCAGCAGCGCGCCCACGACGCCCGCCAGCAGGACGCGGGGCAGCCGGATCTCGTACAGCAGGCCCTGCTCGACGGGGGCGAGGCCGGAGTCCACGTGGACCAGCGGCAGCCAGTCGAGCGCCTGGAGCGCCACCTGTCCGGGCGAGATGTCGGCGGCCCCGCCTAGCAGCCCGGCGATCATGGACGCGGCCAGCACCGCCGCCGCCCCGGCCAGCCACAGCGGTCTGGCGCGGGACGGGGCGGCCGGGCCGGGTGGCCGCGGCCGGTCGGCGGGCGGGCGGGGCGGCGCTGGCCGGGACACTACGAGCCGGCCGCCTTGGACACCGCGGCGCCGATCGTCTCGGCGAGGTCCACGATGCGCGGTCCCCACCGGGAGGCCACGTCGTCGTCGAGCGGGACGACCTGGTCGTTCTTGATGGCCGACAGGTTCTTCCAGCCGGGCCTCTTGGCCAGGGCGTCCTTGCTCTGCCCGCAGCACTTCACGTCCGCCAGGAAGATCAGGTCCGGGTCGGCCTGGGCGACGAACTCCTTCGACAGCTTGGGGTAGCCGCCGGCCGCGCCGGGTGCCTTGTCGGCGATGTTGACCAGGCCGAACAGGCTGTAGATCTGGCCGATGAACGTGCTGGACGTCGCCGCGTAGGGGGTCTGGTCGAGCTCGTGGTAGTAGGTGAGCTTGCGGTCCTTGGGGGCGTTCGCGGCGAGCTTGTCCAGCGACGCCTTGATCCCGGTGACCACCTCGCCGGCCTTGTCCTGGTTGCCGGTGGCGGCGCCGAGGTCGGCGATCTCGTCGTACGCCTCGTCCAGCTTGGTGGCGGCGGGCTCCAGCAGGACGGGGACGTTCAGCTTGCCCAGCTCGGAGACGACCTTGTCGATGTCGTTGGAGACGATGACGAGGTCGGGCTTCTGCGCGGCGATCGCCTCGACGTTCGGCTTGAACCCGGACAGGTCGGTGCGGGGCGCCTGCTCCGGGAAGGTGGACTGGTCGTCGACCGCGACCACCTGCGGGCCCGCGCCGATGGCGTACAGGGTCTCGGTGTGCGCGGCGGAGAGGGAGACGATGCGCTCGGGCCTCTTGGCGAGGGTGACCTTGCCGTTGGCCGCTTCCACGGTGACCGGGAAGGAGGCGGCCGCGGTGGTGGCTGTGGTGCTCCCGGTGGTTGGGGGCGCAGCGGTGGGAGGCGTGGACGAGGGGGCGTTGGGGGCGGTCTGGCCGCAGGCGGCCAGGACGAGCGTTCCCAGCAGCGCGCCCGCGAAGGCCGTGCGTACGGGCCTCACGAGTAGTCCTTTCACACTGTCGGAACCGAGAGACCCGTGATGTGCGACGGATCACCCTTTTCCACGAGGGTTGATGACGTCAGCGCAGAGGCAGGCGACCTGGCTATGACAGTTGCGGGACAGCGCCGGACTCGCACCGGACTTCGCTGCAACACTGCGCGTCGGACAAACGCTATCAATGCTCCGGATGAAGCCGAAGTCAAGGGTCTGACTCAGGGCGCGGCCAGTTGCGCCTCCGCCTCGGCGATGATCCGCTGGAGCCGCAGGCCGCGGGCGGCGTCGAGCGGGTGGCCGCCGCCCTGCCGCACGGTACGGGCGAACTCCTCGGCGACCACGGCCAGGGCGTCGCCGCCGTCCGGCGCCAGGACGGCGCTGCCCCGGCGGCCGTAGACGGCGACGGAGGAGGGCGGGGTGTCGCCGGGGGCGGCCATGCACAGCGACGCCTCGCTGACGGCGCCGCCCTCGTGCTCCAGCAGCAGGCCGGTCCAGCGGAGCGGGTCCCCGTGGGCGCGCACGCCGGCGACGGGGCCGAGCGCGGCGTCGAGCAGGTCCACCATGTGCGGGCCCACGTCGAGCAGCGCCCCGCGCTCCAGCCGCCAGGGGGTCGCGAACGGGTGGTCGCCGAGCAGGACGCCGGAGATGTTCGCGGCGTGCCCGCCGAACGGCTCGATCTCGGCGCAGCGGGCCAGGAACTCCCGGGTACGGGCGGCGTAGCGCAGGGTCAGCACCATCTGGGAGGCCACGCCGGTCTCGGCGACGGCCGCGGCCAGCCGCTCGGCGGCGTCGAGGGAGTCGGCGAGCGGCTTCTCCAGCAGCAGCGCCTTGCCCGCCCTGGCGGCCCTGATCCCCAGCTCGGCCTGTACGGCGGGCGGCACGCAGAACGCCACGGCCTCGCAGGCGTCGAACAGCTCCTCGACCCCCTCGAACACGGGCGCGCCGAGCCGGGCGGCGGCCTCCGGGCGGCGGGCCCAGACGCCCGCCAGCCGGGTGTGCGGGCCGCGGGCCAGCATGGGGGCGTGCGCCCGCTCCGCCCAGGGCCCGGCCCCGATGAGTCCCACCGCCACCGGCTCCATCAATCCTCCCAAGGTCACCTATTTCACGACCTTATGGGATTTTTCAGTACTTCACGGGGCGCCCAGTCGCCACTGGTGGACGGCGTGCTCCGGCCGGTGGGCCAGGGTCCCGCAGTCGATCACGACCGTCTGGCCCGTGACGCACCGCGCCTCGTCCGAGGCGAGGAACGCCACCAGGTCGGCCACGTCCCCCGGCGTGCAGGCCCACGGCAGCAGCCGCTCCGCCGCCTTGTCGGCCATCCGGTCCGGGCCGAGGGCGAGCCGGGCGGCGTCCGTGAGCACCAGCGCCGGGGCGACCGCGTTGCAGCGGATGCCGCGCGGCCCGTACGTCGTGGCCACGTAGCGGACGAACCCGTTGAGCGCCGCCTTCGACGTCCCGTACGCGGCGTGGTCCAGGTCGCCCGTCAGCCCCGACACCGACGAGGTGAGGACGAAGGCGCCCCCGTCGGCCATGCGCGGCGCGGCGTGCTTGACCAGCAGCATCGGACCGCGCAGGTTCACCGCCATGGTCCGGTCCCACACGTCCGCGTCGAGGGTCTCCAGGTGCTGGTCGCGCCCGTACACGTCGCGGCCGAGCGCCGCCGCGTTGGAGTGGACGACGTCCAGCCGCCCGTACGAGGCGAGCAGCTCGGCCAGGGCGGCGGCGACCTGCTTCTCCTCCGACACGTCGCAGGTCAGAGCCGTGGCCGTGCCGCCACCGCCGCGGATGGCGGCGGCCGTGGCCCTGGCCCCGGCGGCCCGTACGTCGAGGACGCCGACGCACGCCCCCTCGGCGGCCAGGCGCGCGGCGCACGCCGCGCCGATGCCGGAGCCCGCGCCGGTCACCAGCGCCACCCGCCCGTCGAAGCGCCCGCGCGGCCCGCCGAGGGGCCGGCCCGCCGTCACCACTCCACCAGCAGCGACGGCAGTCCCCGCCCGACGATGGAGCGGCGGTAGGCGATCTCCTGGCCCGCGGCGAGCCGGAGCCCCGGCAGACGCCGCCCGAGCACCTCCAGCGCCGTGCGGAGCTGGAGCCGGCCGAGCGCCGCCCCGACGCAGAAGTGGATCCCGTACCCGAACACCATGTGGGCGTCCGCGTTGGGCCGGTCGATCACGAAGCGCTCCGGGTCGGCGAAGACGGTCTCGTCGTGGGCCGCCGAGTCGGTCGACAGCAGCACCAGCGACCCGGCCGGGATCGTCTCCCCGTGCAGGGAGACGTCGGCGGTGGCGTACCGGAACGAGCCGAGGGAGGCGCCGTCGATCCGCATGCACTCCTCGGCCGCGTTCGGGATCAGGGCGGGCTCGACCGGCCACGCCTTCTCGCGCAGCAGCCGCAGGACGGAGTTGCCGAGCTGGTTGGGGACGGTGTCGTTGCCACCGAGCAGGATCGTGGAGATCAGCTCCACCACCTCGCGGTGGGTCAGCTCGGTGCCGATGAGCGAGGTCATCAGCGAGGTGAAGTCGTCGCGCGGCCGCTCGGCGCGGGCGGCGACCAGCCGGTCCACGTAGCGGAGGTAGGTGAGGAAGCTGTCGGCCAGTTCGAGCTGCCGCTCCGGCGGCTGCGGCGACAGGAAGAGCTGGAACCAGTCCTTCACGTGCGCCTGCACGAACGCCTCGTCCTCCTCGGGCACGCCGATGAAGCGGGCGGTCAGCTTGATCGACGGCTCGTGCCCGAGGTCGGTCACGAAGTCGGCGCGGCCCCGGGGCTCGATCCGGTCGACCAGCTCCTCGTTCAGCCGCCGGAACGTCTCCTCCATCGCCGACACGGCGCGCGGCGTGAACGCGCGCGACACCGATCGGCGCAGCCGGGTGTGGTCGGGCGGGTCGACGTTGGCCACGAAGCTCGACAGGAACGAGCCGTGCTCGCCCAGCTTCTCGCGCGTCTCCCGGGTGAGGCTGCGGGAGATCGTGAGCGAGCCCTTGGAGGAGAAGCGCCGCGGGTCGCCGTACGCGGCGCGCACGTCGGCGTGGCGGGTGAGCACGTACGCGCCGAGATGCTCGCTGTGGAACACCGGCCGCTCCCGGCGCAGCCTGGCCAGGAACGCGTACGGTGAGGCGACGTGCCAGTCGGAGGCGACGTCGAAGTCCTCGATCATCCGAAGATCCTCCGCGGGTTGTCGACGAGCATCTGGTGGATCTGCTCCTCGGTGACGCCGCGCCTGCGCAGCTCGGGCAGGACGTCACGGGAGACGTGCAGCAGGTGGTAGTCGGGGTGGCGCCGGCGTACCACCTCGGCGTCGAATCGGTCGTTGAAGCAGTACGAGTCGTGGCCGAGCACCATGCGGCCCGCGTGCCCCCGCTCGCACAGGGCGGCCACGACCGCGACGCGGTCCTCGAACGGGCTGATGGTGCCGATGCCGAAGCGGTCCATGCCGATGAAGGAGCCGTTCGCGACCAGCTCCTCCAGGTAGGCCACGTCGGTGGAGTCGCCCGCGTGGCCGATGACGACCCGGCCGAGGTCCACGCCGAGCGAGGCCAGCAGCCACTGCTGCTCCAGGCCGCCCCGGCTCGGGCTGTGGGAGTGCGTGGTGATGGGCGCGCCCGTCTCCAGGTGCGCCTCGGCCACCGCGCGGAAGACCCGCTCGCAGCCCTTGGTCATGCCCGGCTGGTCGGTGGCGCACTTGAGGATCGCGGCCTTCACCCCGGTACGCCCGATGCCTTCGGTGAGGTCGCGGACGAAGAACTCCGCCAGCCGGTCGGGCCCGCCGAACAACGTTCCGGGACCTCGGTTGCCGAAGTACGGCGGCAGCGCGTCGTAGGTGTAGAGGCCGGTGGCGGCCACGATGTTCACCCGGGTCAGCTCGGCGACCCGCTGGACGGCCGGGACGTGCCGGCCGAGCCCGACCACGGTGAGGTCCACGATCGTGTCGATGCCCTCGGCCCCGGCGGCGTCCAGCTTGGCCGCGGCCTCACGGGCGCGCGTCTCCAGGTCCCAGCCCTCGGGGATGTCCGGCCAGTTCCAGAGGATCTCGGGGCTGAGCCCGAAGACGTGCTCGTGCATGAGCGTCGCCCCGAGGTCGGCGACGGGTCCTCTCACGGTCTCGGGCACGGGAACCTCGGGTGGTCGAACGGCCGGTTGACCTCCAGGCCGAGCCCGTCCGTCTGCTTGTACGGCGTGCCGGTGTAGAGGGCGTCGGCGTCGAAGTAGGTGACCGTGAACGACAGCCGGGCCGTGTCGCGCCGGTTGGCGGGCGCCCCGTGCACGGTCAGGGCGTGGTGGACGGTGGCGTCCCCCGCCCGGAGGTCGAGCGGGGGCGACAGCTCCAGGTCCTTCAGCCACGGGTGCTGGGTGAGCTGGTCGTCGCCGGTCCGGGTGAAGCTGCGGCCGAGCACGCCGTGCCGGTGGGAGCCGTCGTAGAAGCGCAGCGACCCCATGTCGGCGGGCACGTCGGCCAGGGCGAGCCAGACGGTGAGCATGGCCGAGCGGTCCATCGGCATCCACGGGAAGTCCTGGTGGAACTCGGTCGCGCCGTGCTCCCCCGGCTCCTTGACGAGCAGGTTGGTCACCTGGACGCGGACGTCGCGCACACCGTGGAGCAGGCGGGTGGCGTTGCGGCCCATCACCGGGGCGAGGGCGAGCGCGCGGAACGCCTCGTCGCTCTCGGCGATGTCGCGTGACTGGCCGAACGCCTGGTCGACCAGCGTGGCGTGCTCCTTCCGACGGGCCTCCAGGTAGCCGGCCGCCCGCTCGCGCAGGGCCGTCACGGTGTCCGGGGGCACCAGCCGGGGGAGCCGGACCCAGCCGTGCCGGTGGAAGAACCTCACCTCGTCGTCCGTCGCTTGGCGCACCGGGATGTCCATGCGGCCAGTGTCGCACCTGAAGCAAGCGCTTGGTAAGTGGCCGGAGGCGATTCCCGGGGCGCGGGCGTACACTCTCGAACCAAGCGCTTGGTAGAGACAAGGAGGCCGACGGTGCGACGGTTCAGGTTCGGGGCCGTGATACGGCAGGCGGGGTCCGGCAAGGAGTGGGCCGAGAAGGCCAGGCGCCTGGAGGCCTCGGGGTTCGACGTGCTCCTGGTGCCCGACCACCTGCTCGGCCCCCGCTTCGCCCCCGTGGCCGCCCTGACCGCGGCGGCATGCGCGACGAGCCGGCTGCGCGTGGGGACGCTGGTCTTCGCCAACGACTTCCGGCACCCGGCCGTGCTGGCCAAGGAGACGGCGACGCTGGACCTGCTGTCGGACGGCCGGCTGGAGGTGGGGCTCGGCACCGGCTGGATGGCCGGCGACTACGCCTCGGCCGGGATGACGCTGGAGCCGCCCGGGGTCCGGGTGGAGCGGCTGGCCGAGGCGCTGGCCGTGCTGAAGGGCCTGTGGGGGGAGGGTCCGTTCTCCTTCGACGGCGCCCACTACCGCGTCCGGGATCTCGACCAGCGGCCCAAGCCGGTCAGCCGCCCGCACCCGCCGCTGCTGCTCGGCGCGGGCGGGCAGCGGATGCTGCGGCTCGCGGCCCGCGAGGCGGACGTCGTCCACCTGACGACGCGGGTGCGCGGCGACGGCAGCGGGCCCGACGAGCGCGACGGGGGCCCGGAGGCGTACCTCGCCAAGCTGCGGACCGTGCGGGAGGCGGCGGGCGAGCGCTACGACCGGCTGGAGCTGGGGACCAGCGTGCTCCAGGCCGGCGAGCGCAGGGCGGAGGAGGCGTGGAGCGCCGCCGACAGCTCGCGGCTGGAGGGGACGCCGCAGGTGCTGCTGGGCACGCGGCGCGACATCGCCGACCGGCTCCGCCACTGGCGCGACGAGCACGACCTGTCGTACTTCGTCGTCCACCATGAGCGCGACCTCGGCGTCCTCACCCCCGTCGTGGAGGAGCTCGCCGGGACGTGAACGCCTAGGACCACCTCGGGCCGCCCGCGTCACACCGTGAGGACGACCTTGCCCATCGTGCGCCGCTCCTCCAGGGCGCGGTGGGCGGCGGCCGCCTCCCGCAGCGGGAACTCCTGGACAGCCGGCTCCAGCCGCCCCGCGGCCGCCTCCGCGAGCGCCGACTCCACGAGGTCGCCGAGGCCGCCGGGCCGCGACAGCAGGTGGCCGATCCCGTCGTGGGAGGTGACGTCGCGGGCCGCCAGCTCCTCCTCCGCCGGCCGGAACCACTCCCCCGCCGCCTGCCCATACACCACGTGCCGCCCGCCCTTCGCGAGCAGGCCGAACGCCTCCTCGCCCAGCCGCCCGCCCACGCCGTCGAACACGACCGTCACCTCGCCGGCCCGCTCCCGTACGACGTCGGTCCAGCCGAGCTCGCGGTAGTCCACCGCGAGCGCGGCGCCCAGCGCGGCGACCCGCTCCGCCTTGGCCGCTCCGCCCGCCGCTCCCACGACCGCCGCCCCGGCCTGACGGGCGTGCTGCACGAGCAGCGTCCCCACGCCGCCCGCCGCCGCCATGACGAGCACCACGTCCGCCTCCGTCACCGGCGCCAGCTCCAGCAGGCCCATCGTGGTCGTGCCGGTCGTGACCATGGCCACCGCGGCCCCGTACGACACGTGCTCGGGGAGCGGCAGGAGCGAGGCCGCCTCCACCACCGCCAGCGACGCGTAGCCGCCGGACTCCAGGTCGCCGGTCACCACGCGGGCGCCCAGCAGGGCCGGGTCGACGCCCTCCCCCACCGCGTCGACCACGCCCGCCACCTCACCGCCGAGAAGCGCCGGCAGCGCGGGCGCGGGGTGCGGGCCGACCGGCACACCACGCCGCAGCAGCGTCTCGATGAAGTGCACGCCCGCGGCGCGGACCGCGACGCGGGCCTGGCCGGGGCCGGGCTCGGGGTCGGGCAGGGTGACGAGGCGAAGGTTCGCGGGGGGACCGTAGGCGTCAAGGGTGATCGCGTCCATGACCCCAGACTGGTCCCTCAAGCGAGGTTGAGGTCAAGCGTGCCGGATGATGGGAGGCATGGATGAGATGTTGCTGCTCAGGCATGGCGAGACCGAGTGGAGCCGGACCGGCAGGCATACCGGTCGCACCGACGTGCCGCTGACGCCGAACGGGGAGGAGCAGGCGCGGGCGCTCGCCCCGCTGGTCAAGGAGTGCGTGTTCGACCTGGTGCTCACCTCGCCGGCGGGACGCGCCCGCCGCACCGCCGAGCTGGCCGGGCTCGGTTCGTACGAGGTGGACCCGGATCTGTGGGAGTGGGACTACGGCGGCTATGAGGGCGTGACCACGCCGACCATCCGCGAGACCCGGCCCGGCTGGTACCTGTGGCGTGACGGTGTGACCCCCGGCGACGCGGAGCATCCCGGCGAGAGCGTGGCCGAGGTGGGCGCGCGGGCCGACCGGGTGATCGCCCGGGCCCGGGCCGCGGAGGGACGGGTGGCGCTGGTGGCCCACGGTCACATGCTGAGGGTGATCGCGGCCCGGTGGCTGCGGCTGCCGCCGGAGGACGGGCGGCTGTTCAAGCTGGAGACCGGCACCTACTCGCGGCTCGGGTTCGAGCACGGCGAGCCGGTCGTCGTCACCTGGAACGCTCCGGTCATCCCGGCCTGAGCCTTCACGAAGGAGCCAGGCGGCTGCCGGGGAACGGGGCGAGGAGGGTCTCGCGCCACGGCCCGTCCAGATGGTCGCGGGCCCTCTTGGTCCAGGTCAGCAGCCGGTCGTCGGGCTCCGCCTCGTCGTCGAGGCCGAGCGCGGCGTCGCGGGCGCGCTGCGTGCGCAGGTGGTCGTCCAGGGAGACACCCCAGATCGTGACCGCCTCGGTGTCGCAGAACAGCACCTCGTACAGGCCGACCAGCTCGTGCCCGTGCTCGGCCATCAGGGGCGCCCGCTCGGTGCGCACCGCCTCCAGGTAGTCGAGCGCGGCGCCGGGCCGTACGCGGGCGCTCTCGAACAGGTAGAACTCGGCGCGCCCCACCTCGGCGAGCGACGGCGTGCCCGGCACGGCGCCGAGCGGGCGGGAGAAGGCGGAGAAGCGCAGGTCGTCGATGTCCGACAGGAAGAGGCGGTCGTCCACGCCGCGGTAGATGTCCATCATCTGCCGCCAGCCGCCGTCCCAGCCGCCGTGGCACTCCCACAGCGTGACGGCCTTGAACTGCGGATGGCCGGTGATGCCGACCGCGTAGAAGGCGCCCGCGAGGTCGATGTCGCGGGACCTGATGGACGTCCCGGAGGTCAGAATGGGGCGTTCGAGGGTCTCGTCCTCGCGTTTGTAGCGGGTGAGCCAGGTGAGGTACTCCAGCGGCCGCCGGGAGTTCATGGGGCGGAAGTCGACCTCTTCGATCAGGTAGATGGCCCGGCGCACCACGCCTCCTCGACCTCATGTGACCAAGCGATTGCTCGGCTCAGGCGTGAGCGTAACACGGCCGGAGGAGAGGCGGGCAGGGTCAGGAAAGCGACTGGGCGGGCTGCGGCCCTCTGCCCGTCAGCCATTCCAGCACCCGGCGGTGGCCGGACGCCGCGTCCTCGAAGTGGCCCCAGTGCCAGTAACGGGGCTGGTCCCGGATGCCGGTCACCCACGTGCGGTAGGAGACGCTTCCGGACTCCGCCGGCGCCACGCCGTACGTGCGGATCACGACCTTGCCGCCCGGCGCGAAGAGCACGTCGTCGGCGATCGGATAGAGGGTCATCTGGTCGATCATGGACCGCATCCTGTCCGGTCCGCGGGGCGGAACCGTTACGCCCCCGGCGCGCCGCCGTTAAGCGGGCGCGCCGGAGGTTAACACGCTGTTACGCCACCCCCATCAGAACGAACCGGCCCCATCAGA
The DNA here is from genome assembly GCF_040654215.1 of Nonomuraea sp. NPDC050733. NCBI lineage: Bacteria > Bacillati > Actinomycetota > Actinomycetes > Streptosporangiales > Streptosporangiaceae > Nonomuraea > Nonomuraea sp. NPDC050733. The sequence goes on from NZ_JBFAHO010000010.1 coordinate 41,846, forward strand.
ACGAACCGGCCCGTCGGAACGGACCGGCCCCCTCAGACCGGTCCCTCAGATCGGCCCCCTCAGACCAGGAGCCCGTCGAACTCCCCGTCCTTGACCCCGAGCACGAGGGCGCGGATCTCGTCACGGGTGTAGATCAGGGCCGGGCCGTCGGGGAAGCGTGAGTTGCGCACCGCGACCCCGCCGTCAGGGAGCTGGGCGAGCTCCACGCAGTTGCCCTGCGAGTTGCTGTAGCGGCTCTTGCGCCAGGCGACCTGCTTCAGGTCGGTCGCGGGCATGCCGTTGTAGGTCTGCTTCATCTACATCTTTCTGAGAAGACCGCCGATGAGCTCGACGGTGCCCCCGGGCGTGGTGCTCTCCACGCATAACTGCTCCATGGCCGTGAGGTACGGGTCGATGTCCTCACGTTTGTCCAGGTATAGGGCACCCCAGAGCTGCTCGACATAGACAACGTCCGACAAATCGGACTCGGGAAACCGCAAGATGCTGAACGCGCCCCCTTCAGCAGCGTGCATACCGTATCTGAAGGGCATCACCTGAAGGGTGATGTTGGGCAGTGCGGCGACTTCCAGCAGGTGCTGGAGCTGCTCGGCCATGACGTCCCGCCCGCCGATGGTCCGCTTGAGCGTCGCCTCGTCGATGACGGCCCACAGGCGCGGCCCGTCCTTCTGGGTGAAGCGCTCCTGCCGCTGCATGCGCAGATGCACGCGGCGTTCTATCTCCGCGGGGCCGGCATCGGGGTTGCCGAGCTGGAAGACCGCGCGCGCGTAAGCGGCCGTCTGCAGCAGGCCGGGCACGAACTGCACCTCATAGGTGCGGATCACGCTCGCGGCCTCCTCCAGCCCGACGTAGGTGGTGAACCATGAGGGCAGCACGGCCGAGTACTTGTGCCACCACCCGGGGGTGTTGGCCTCGCGGACCATCTCCAGCAGAGCACGGCGTTCGGCGTCGTCGACGACGCCGTACAGGGTGAGCAGGTCCTCGACATCACGTGTCTTGAATCCGACGCGACCGAGCTCCATCCGGCTGATCTTGGACTCGGACGCCCGGATGTGGAATCCGGCCTGGTCGCGGGTGAGCTCGCTGGCCTCGCGAAGGCGCCTGAGACTCGCCCCGAGCATGATGCGCCTGACGGTCGAACCAGAACCCGGCGGATCAATGGACACGCGCTGCTCCTTGGTCGTTTCCTTGACACCTAGTCTGTCACTTCACGGTCGAAAGATCATCAACCGCGGCCAAGATCCCCTTTCCCGCCGGTTTGACCATTTGAGGGAAACCGTAGCGCCTGCACGCACCCTCTGCACGTGCATTCGCCCTTGCACCTGCACGAGAGTTTGCCGCAGAATGATCTATGTGCAACCCACCCTGGCTTCCGGCCAATGGACCACGTTCGACTGGTGGCCCCCCGTCGGTTGGTGGCCCGAGGCTGCGCGCGACCTGCTGGCCCCCGGGCCGTCCGCGAGCGCCACGTTCGTCCTTCCCCCCACCCCTTCCTCCGTGCACGCGGCGCGCGCCTTCGCCATGGGCGCGCTGAGCGGCTGGAAGCTGGAGGAGCTCACCGAGAACATGGAGCTGGTCGTCTCCGAGCTGGCGACCAACGCGCTGCGCCACGGCCTGCACGTCTCCGATCCCGGCTCCCGCCCGCCCGTGCACATGTCACTGGTACGCCGGGGGTCACTGGTCACCAGCGCGTTCACCGACCCGGCCTCCGAGGTGCCGGTGCTGCGCTATCCCGGCCCCCTCGACGCCGGCGGGCTGGGGCTGCACATCGTCGAATCCCTGAGCCTCCGCTGGGGCTGGTCGGCGCTCGCACCACAAGGGAAGATCGTCTGGGCAGTCCTCACCTGACCGGGGGTGATCTGCACTACCGTGGATGCTCATGGCTCACGGTGAGTCCCGCGCGCGACCCCTGAGAGTGCTGACCGATGGATGATCACCTGCTCGGCTGGCTGCGGACACTCGACGAAGACCGGCTCGGCCGCATTCTCTCGAACCGGCCCGACGCCATCGCCGCGCCCTGGCCGCGGCGGCTCGACACGCTCGCCCAGCGGCTGTCCAACGGCTTCGCTGTCATGGAGGCGCTGCGCGGCCTGCCCCTGCCCTGCCTGGAGCTCGCCCAGGCGTCCCTCGTGGTCCGCCATGCCACGCCGGAGCGGGTGGCGGACTTCCTCGGCGTGCCGCTCGGGGAGCTCACCCCCTGGCTCGAACGGCTGCAGGACCACGCGCTGGCCTGGCCCGACCCCGAAGGCGCGATCCACCTGGCCGAGGCGGTCGCGCGCTGGTGGCCCACCCCGCTCGGCCTCGGTGAGCCCCTCGACCACTACCTCAACTCCTGGACGATCAGCCTCGACACCCTGCGCGCCCTGGCCCGCCGCCTCGGCCTGCCCTCGGGCGGTCACAAGCGCCGCGCGATCGCCCGGGTCAGCGAGGTGCTCGCCGACCCGGCGCACCTGGCGGCGCTGCTGCGCCACGCCCCCGAGGGCACGCGCGAGCTGCTGGACGAGTTCGCCTGGAGCGGCCCCGTCCGCGACGTCGACGGCGGCAGGTTCGTCACGCCGGGCACCCCCGAGAAGTGGAGCGCCGACCACGGGCTGCTCTACCGGCCGAGCTGGCACGTCGCCGAGATGCCGCGCGAGGTGGCGCTGTGCCTGCGCGGCCCCGGCCATCGTCCGCCGTTCACCCCCGAGCCGCCCGAGGTGGCCACGATCCCCATCGACCCCGAAGAGGTCGACCACCTGATGACGCTGGCCGCGCCGCACGTGGTGGAGCGGTGCGCGGCCCTGCTCGACAACATCTCCAAGACGCCGCTGCCGCTGCTCAAGACCGGCGGCGTGGGCGTGCGCGAGGTGCGGCGCGTGGCCAAGGAGACCGGCTGCGACGAGGACGAGACCCGGCTGCTGCTGGAGATCTGCGCGGTGGCCCGGCTGCTGGCCTGGGACGAGCAGGCGGGCGGCATGGTCCCGACCGAGCGGTTCGACCGGTGGCGGCTCGACGAGGGCGCGGCGCGGCTGCGGGTGCTGCTGTCGGCGTGGTGGCGGATGGAGCGCTCCTCGCTGCGCCGCCTCGACGGCAGGTACGGCACCCTGCTCGGCGACGACCGGTCCGGCCCGGCCGTGGCCCGCATCCGCCGGGCGGTGCTGCCCGTGCTGGCGCACCTGCCGTCGGGCACCGCGTTCGCCGACCGCGCCGGCCTGATCGCCAACGTGCACTGGCACGCTCCGCTGCTCGACCGGGAGATGCTCGGCGAGTGCGCCTCGGCGGCGCTGGAGGAGGCGCGGCTGCTCGGCCTGATCGCCAACGACTCGCTCACCGACCTCGGCCGGGCCCTGGCCGGGCTGGCCTCGCGCGCGGGCGACGAGAACGACGAGGTCGTCCCCCTCGTCGAGCACGACCCGATGCTGGTGGAGGCGTCCACCCGGGCGCTGGCCAGCGTGCGCAGGAGTGCCTTGTTCGGCCCCGACCTGACCGCGGTGGTCACCGGGCCGCCCGCGGCGGAGCTGGCCGCGCTGCTCGACCGGGTGGCCGAGCGGGAGTCGCGGGGGTCGGCCTCGGTGTGGCGGTTCACGCCCGAGAGCGTGCGCGGCGCGCTCGACCACGGCCACGACGCCGACGAGCTGCTGGACGCGCTGGCCGCCGTCGGCACCGTGCCCCAGCCGCTCGACTACCTCGTGCGCGACGTGGCCCGCCGCCACGGCGAGGTCACCGTGACCACGGTCGGCTGCGTGGTGCAGGCGTCCGACCCGGCGCTGCTCGCCGAGATCGCCGCCAACCGGCGGCTGGTCCGCCTCGGGCTGCGCCTGCTCGCCCCCACGGTGCTGGTCGGCTCGGCCGACGCCGAACGCACGCTCGCCGTGCTGCGCGACAACGGCTACGCCCCGGTGCCCGTCGCCGACACCGGCGAGATCACCATCCGGCGGGTCCGGCCAGAGGAGCCGGCGCCGGGCGGCAAGCTGGTCCTGCTGCCCGGCGGCCAGGTGGCCGAGCTGCCGGAGCGGCCCGTCCCGACCGGCGCCGGCGCGCTGGCCGGGCCCGACGGCCTCGCGCACATCGTCGCCGACCCCACGCCCGACCCGTACGAGCACGCGCGCCGGCTGGTCGCGGCCGGCCAGAGCGCGCAGCCGGCGGGCCGCACCTGGGCCGTCATCGGGCGGATGGCGACCCGGCTGCCCACCGCGCAGCAGTCGCTGCTCGGGTTCGTGGTGGACCGCGGGGTGCGGGCCGGCATCACGCTGACCGGCGGCCTGACCGCCACCATCAGCCACGGCGAGCTCAAGGGCGCCGCGCTCGACGCCTGGTGCGAGGAGGCCGGCGACTACCTCGAGTTCCCGCTGGCGGAGATCGTCGAGGTCAGGGCAGCTTACTAGCCTTCTTGAGGTCGGCCACGAGCCCCTCGACGAAGGCGGCGTAGCCCTGGTAACTGAACGGCGTCTCGGCGCGCCACGGGTAGAGCTGCCCGGCCTTGACCGCGGGGAGCTTGGCGAAGGTCGGCTTCTTCATCATCTCGGCGGGCTGGAGCGCCTGGCTGCGGGTGTCGTACAGGATGACGTCGGCGTCGTAGGTGTCGGCGTTCTCCCAGCTCAGCGTCTGGAAGAAGCCGCCCTCGTCCACCTTCGACGGGGTGACGACGTTCAGGCCGTTGCGGGTCAGGTGGACGATGTCGGGGTACTCCGGCGGGTTGACGATCCACAGCGCGTCGGCGCCGCCCGACAGCATGAGGATCTTCAGGTCCTTGAACGCGGCCAGCTCCTTCGTGGCGGCCTCCAGCCGGGCCTTGGCCTCGGGGACGCCCTGCATGCCGGCGCCGAGGGAGGCGGCCAGCTCCTCGTAGCGGCCGATCACGTCGGTGGCGCTGCTTCCGGTGAGCATGATGCCGGCCGTGGGGGCGACCTGCTCGATGGTGTCCTTGGACTTCTCCGGGACGTACCAGAGGGTGTCCTTCTCGTACATGTTGCTGACCAGCAGGTCGGGCTGGAGCGAGATGTACTTCTCGACGTTGAACTCGTCCCACACGTTGCCCAGGCCCTCGACCTTGGTGATGTCGACGTTGCCGACCTGCGGGTCCCTGCTGCCGTCCTTGAGCTTGTGCGGGCCGAACACCGCCACCGGCCGCACCCCGAAGTCCCACAGCGCGGCGGCCGAGCCGACCTGGGCCACGATGCGCGCCGGGCGCTGCGGTCGCTCCAGCTTGCGGCCGCGGTCGTCGGTGAACGTCCAGGGCCCTCCGGCGGACGCGCTCGGGCCGGCGGAGCCGCTCGGCGCCGCGGTCCCCGTTCCGGTGCCGGACCCGCACGCCGCCAGGGTCAGCGTCGCCGCCAGGCCCGCGGCCGCCGCGAGAAAGCCCCTGCGGGTCAGTACCGGTTCGGACATTTCCAACTCCTAAGGTTAGGCTTGCCTTCATCGTGCGTGATGAGATTAGCCTTACCTTAGTTTGACCGCTAGGAGAGGGGGGCGGGTGCGCCCGGCCCATCAGACCGAACCGCCGCCCGTGACGCCCGAACGGCCGGTGGACAGCCCTTCCACGGGAGGGCGGGGGCGGACGGCCGTCCTGGCCGCCGGCCTGGTGGCGGCCTTCGGCGTGCTGGTGCTCGTCGCGCTGGCGAGCGTGGCGCTGGGCGCCCGCTCCGTGCCGCTGTCCACGGTGATCGACGCCTTCCTCGCGCCCGGCGCCTCCAGCGACCACACCGTGATCCGCGAGCTGCGGGTCCCGCGCACGCTGCTCGGCATCGGCGTGGGCGCGGCGCTCGGCCTGGCCGGCGCGATCATGCAGAGCCTCACCCGCAACCCGCTGGCCGACCCCGGCCTGCTCGGCGTCAACCAGGGCGCCGCCCTGGGCGTCACCGTGGCGCTCGCGCTGCTCGGGCTGTCGGACCCGGCCGTGTACGTGTGGTTCGCGTTCGGGGGCGCGGCGGTGGCCTCCTTCCTCGTCTACGCGCTGGGCTCGGCGGGCCGCTCCGGCTCCCCCCCGGTACGGCTCGCGCTGGCGGGCGTCGCCGTGGGCATGGCGCTCACCGCCGCGTCCTCGGCGCTCCTGCGGATCGACACCAAGACGTTCGACCGGATGCGCTTCTGGCTGACCGGGTCGCTGGCCGGGCAGGACGCGGCCACGCTGGTGCGCCTGGCGCCGTTCATGGTCGCGGGCATCGTCATCGGGCTGCTGCTGGCCCGGCCGCTCAACCTGCTGTCGCTCGGCGACGACACCGGCCGGGCCCTCGGCGTGGCGGTGGGCCGGACCCGCCTGCTCGCGGGCGTGGCCGTGACGCTGCTGTGCGGGTCGGCGACCGCGGCGGCCGGGCCCCTGTGGTTCGTGGGCCTCGCGGTGCCGCACGCGGTGCGCGCCGTGGTGGGCGGGGACCAGCGGTGGGTGCTGCCGTACACGGTGCTCACCGCTCCGGCGCTGCTGCTGGCGGCCGACGTGGCCGGACGGCTCATCGCGCGCCCCGGAGAGGTGCAGGTCGGCATCATGTGCGCGCTGCTGGGCGCCCCGGTCTTCATCCTGATGGCCCGGCGCCGGCGGCTCGCCGCCCTGTGACGCCCTCATGACTCGTGTTGGAGCTCCTTCGTGACCCTCTCCCCCTCCCGCGCCCGCCCCCGGCGGGTGGCGCGTCTCGGGCCCTGGTCGGTACGGCCGGCGCCCCGGGCGCTGTCGGCCTGCCTCGGGCTCGTCGCCGCCGGGTTCGTCGTGGCCGTGCTGGCGATCTCCACCGGCGAGTTCACCGTGCCCGTGCCCGACGTGCTGAAGGCGGTGTTCGGGCAGGGCACGCCCGTCGCCGAGCTCATCGTGTCCAGGCTGCGCGCCCCCAGGGTCGTCACCGGCCTGCTGGTGGGAGCGGCCTTCGGGATGAGCGGCGCGATCTTCCAGAGCCTCACCCGCAACCCGCTCGGCAGCCCCGACTTCATCGGCTTCACCGCCGGCGCCTCCACGGGCGGCATCCTCGCCGTCGTCTCCGGCGGCACCGCCCTGCACATCGCGGGCGGCTCGCTGGCGGGCTGCGTGGTGACGGCCGCCCTGGTGTACGGGCTGGCGTTCCGGCGCGGGGTGCAGGGCTACCGGCTCGTGCTCGTCGGCATCGGCGCCAACGCGCTGCTCGTCTCCGTCAACTCGTACCTGCTGACCCGCGCCAACATCAACGACGCCGCCACCGCCGGCGCCTGGCTCACCGGCAGCCTCGGCGGGCGCGGCTGGGAGCACGCGATCCCGGTCGGCGCGGCGGTTGCCGTCCTGTTGCCGGTCTGCGCGTACGTGTCCCGGCCGATGCGGATGATGGAGATGGGCGACGACGCGGCCCGCTCGATGGGGATCAAGGTGGAGACCGTGCGGGCGGCGGCCGTCGTCGCCGGAGTGCTGCTGTGCGGTGTGGCCACGGCCGCCGCCGGGCCGGTCGTCTTCGTGGCCCTCGCCGCGCCGCAGCTCGCCCGGCGGCTGACCCGCTCCTCCGGCGTCACCATGACCGCCTCGGCGCTGACCGGCGCCGTGCTCCTGACCGCCGCCGACCTGGCGGCGCAGCGGGTCATCGCCCCCGCCCAGCTGCCCGTGGGCGTCCTCACCGCCGCGATCGGCGGCGTCTACCTCGCCTTCCTCCTGCGAAAGGACCGCCACTGATGCTCCCGTCCGCGCCCGTCACCCCGCCCGCCGCCCGGCTCCGGGGGTCCGGCCTGACGCTCGCCTACGACCAGCGGGTGGTCGCCGAGGGACTGGACGTGACGATCCCCGACGAGTCGTTCACCGTGATCATCGGCCCCAACGCCTGCGGCAAGTCCACGCTCCTGCGCGCCCTCGCCCGCATGCTCAAGCCGAAGAAGGGCGCCGTCCACCTCGACGGCGGCGTGATCACCTCGCTGCCGTCCAAGGAGGTGGCCCGCCGGCTCGGCCTGCTGCCGCAGAGCTCGATCGTGCCCGACGGCATCACGGTGGCCGACCTGGTGGCCCGGGGGCGGTACCCGCACCAGCGGCTCATGCGGCAGTGGTCGCGCGCGGACGAGGCCGCCGTGGCCGAGGCCATGCGCGCCACCGACGTGACGGAGCTGGCCGACCGCATCGTGGACGAGCTGTCCGGCGGGCAGCGGCAGCGGGTGTGGCTGGCGATGGCGCTGGCCCAGGAGACGCCGATCCTGCTGCTGGACGAGCCGACGACGTTCCTCGACATCTCGCACCAGATCGAGGTGCTGGACCTGTGCGCCGACCTGCACGAGGCGGGCCGCACGATGGTGGCGGTGCTGCACGACCTGAACCAGGCGTGCCGCTACGCCACGCACCTCGTCGTCATGCGCGACGGCCGGATCGTCGCCGAGGGGAACCCGTCGGCGATCGTGACGCCGGAGCTGGTGGCGCGGGTGTTCGACCTGCGCTGTGAGATCATCACCGACCCGCAGTCGGGGACGCCGCTCATCATCCCGGAGTCCCGCAGGCGCGGCCCTGAGCCGTCGGAGCGGGCGTCCGTACCCGGGGCGTCGGAGCGGGCGTCCGTGTCGCCGGAGCGGGTGTCCGTGCCTGAGGGGTCGCGGCGCCGGTCCTAGCGGACGCCGCAGACGCGGACGGCGAGGAGGGCGAGGGCGCGGGTCACCTCGCGCAGCTCCGACAGCTCCACCTGCTCCCTCGGGGCGTGCGCGAACCGTACGTCACCCGGGCCGTAGTGCAGCGACGGGATGCCGCCCGCCGCGTACAGCCGCAGGTCGCTCCCGTACGGCGCGGCGGCCTCGCGCGGCCAGGCGCCCGAGACGTCGGCGACCGCCCGGTTCACCTCCCCCAGCAGCGGATGTCCTTCGGGCAGCCGCCCGCTGGCGAACTGGCCGCCCGGCCACGTCACCACCGGCGGGTTGTCACGCAGCCACGGGCTCGCCGCGCCCAGCACCGCCTCCTCCAGCGCGGCGCGCGCGTCGGCCGGGTCCTCGTCGAGCCGCACGCCGAGCCGCCCCTCGGCGACCAGCAGGTCCGGCACCGTGCTCGCCCAGTCGCCGGCCCGCACGGTGCCGATCTCGATCGGGTACGGCAGCGCGTTGTCCCCGTACAGGGGCGGCACGTCGCGGTTGCGCTCGGCCTCCACCCGCCGGATCGCCTCGAACACCGGCCAGAACACCTCGATCGCGCTGACGCCCTCCGTCCGGGCGCCGCCGTGCGCGGCCCGGCCGGAGACCTCCACCCGGAACGTCAACGCCCCGGCGTTGGCCGTGATGACCGTGCCGCTCGTGGGCTCGGTGAGGACGGCCGCCTCGGCGGTGTGGCCCCGGGCCAGCGTCGCGAACGCCCCCAGCCCGCCGTCCTCCTCGCTCACCACGCAGTGCACGGCGAGCGGCCGGGCCAGCCGCACCCCGGCCGCGCGCAGGGCGCGGACGACGGCGAGGTTGGCCACCAGGCCGGCCTTCATGTCGCAGGCGCCCCTGCCGTGCAGGGTGTCGCCGACGATCCGCGCGGCGAACGGGTCGTTGCCCTCCCACTTGGCCAGGTCGCCGGTCGGCACGACGTCGACGTGGCCCTGGAGCGCCAGCGCGGGCACGCCCTCGCCGCCGGTCACCCCGACCACGCCGTACGCCTCGGAGCGGGGCGCCTCGGTCCCGGGGAAGCCGTCGCGGGCCCGCAGCCCCTCGATGTCGACCTTCCACACGTCCACGTCGAGGGCCGCCTCGGTAAGGAGACGGGCGAAGCGGTGCTGGAGCTCCGACTCGGCGTCGGTCCCCGTGATACTGGGGACCCTGACCGTCTCGGCCAGCAGGCTCACCGTGCCGGGGTCGTCGACGGCATCCAGGACCCGTGCTTCCACCTCGCGCATGAGGCAACCCTAGTCATGCCGCGGGCCCGTCATGAACCCAGGAGACGGCAGCCGGAGATACCAGGGTGGAGGTGCGGATTGCGTCGATGGTGGAGGGTCGCGGCCGGGGTCGTGACCGGGGTCCCGGCGGGCGTCCTGGCGGGGTGGGCGGTGGTGCGGTGGAGCGGGTTCGAGCCGGGCTGGCCGTGGGTGCCGGTGGTGGCGTTCACGCCGTACGCGGGAGGCGCGGCGGTGGTGTTGCTGCTGGTGACGGGGCTGCTGCGGCTGCGGTGGCCGGCGGTGGCGGCGCTGGTGGCGGTCGCGGGCCTGGGACTCGCCGTGCTGCCCCGGGCGCTTCCCGACGCGGCGACGTCCTCTGCGCCCCCCGCCTCGGCCGTGTCGTCTGCGGTACCCGCCGCGGAGGCGTCGCCGGCCGGGCGGGCCGCCGGGGAGGCGCGGCGCCTGCGGGTGCTGAGCGCCAACCTGCTCGTGGGCTCCGCCGACCCGGCCGCCCTGGTGGCGCTGGTGGACCGGCTGCGGCCCGACGTGCTGGCGCTCCAGGAGTTGACCCCGTCGGCCGCTGAGCGGCTGGAGCGGGCCGGGCTGCGGCGCGCCCTGCCGTACGCCGTCGCACGCCCGGAGCAGGGAGCGGCCGGTTCGGCCCTGTACGCGCGTCACCCGCTGACCCCGGCCGCCGGTCCGCCGCCGGGCACGTTCGGGCAGGCGGCCGGGGTGCTGGAGCGTCCCGGCGGGGTGCGCGTGGAGGTGGTGTCCGTGCACCCGTGCGCCCTCGCCCTCTCCGAGGCACGGCCGTGCTGGCGGCGCGAGCTGGACGCGCTCCCGCGCGCCGGCGGGAGCGCGCGAGTGCTGGCCGGGGACTTCAACGCCACCCTCGACCACCTCCCGCTGCGCCGCCTCCTGGCCTCCGGCTACCGGGACGCGGCCGACGCAACCGGTCAGGGGCTCTCCCCCACCTGGCCGGCGCGCGGGTGGGGCGGGCTGCCCGGCGTGGCCATCGACCACGTGCTGGCGCCGGCCCGGATGCCGGTGCGGGAGTACGGCGTGCACGCGCTGGCGGGCAGCGACCACCGCGCCGTCCTGGCCGAACTGGCCCTGCCCTGATCCCCGTGCCGCGAACGCCCGTAAACTTGGCCCGTGGCAGAGCCCAAGTTCGAGATTCAGATGCTGCACGACCGGGTGATGATCCGGCTGGAGCAGAACGCCGAGGAACGGCGGAGCGGCTCGGGGATCGTCATCCCGGCCACCGTCAAGCTGGCCAACCGGCTCGCCTGGGGAGAGGTCTGCGGTGTCGGGTCCAACGTGCGCTCGGTCAAGGTGGGCGACAAGGTCCTGCTCAACCCCGAGGAGCAGTTCGAGGTGGAGTTGCACGCGCAGGTCTACCTGGTGATGCGGGAGCGCGACCTGCACGCGGTGGCGACGCAGGAGACCGACCACGGCACGGGGCTCTACCTCTGAGCAAGCGGCCCGGCCGGCCGCGCACGCGACGGGCCGGGCCGGCTCACACGCTGCCGGGAAGCGCGCCGGTGGCGGCGGTCCCGCCGGTCGTCGCGCGGTTGAAGGTCAGCCACAGCTTGGCGGTCCACGTGCGGGCCGGGATGGCGGCCAGCGCCCGGAAGGCCCTGCCGTCCAGGCCCACGACGGTCAGCCGGTAGGCGCCGCCCTGCGGCATGACCGCGATGACGTGGTCCTCGTCCCACCAGCCGAACAGGGCGGTCGGCCGCACCGCGACCCGCTTGATGATCTGCCCGGTGGCGGGGTCGGCGACGCAGAGGCGCTCGGCCGAGCGCGGCGGGCACCACAGCGCCAGGCGGCGGCCGGAGGGCGAGTACGGGTCCTCGGGGCCGGTCGGGCGGCCGAGCGCGGTGTGCGTGCTGAGCACGGCGCCGTCGGCGGCCCGGTAGGCGCGCAGCCCGTCGCCGTGCCTCGTGATCAGGTCGCCCGCGGGCGTCCACGCGAAGGCGGCCCGCGCGTCCACGCCGGCTACCGCGACCGTGCGGGCGGTGCCGGCCGCCACGTCCACGACGGTGAAGCCGGCGGTGCGCCAGGAGCCGCCGGTCTTCCGCTCGACGGTCAGGGCCACCCGCCTGCCGTCCCGGGACCACGAGATCGACGAGGCGGTCAGCGGCTTGGCGACGGTGGGGACGCGGCGCAGCGCGCCGGTGGCCCGGTCGGTGAGGAGGAGGGCGTCCTTGCCGCCCCGGTAGGCCGTGGGCACGGCCGCGAGGAGGCGCCCGTCGGGCGAGACCACGGCCTCGGACACGGCCGCCCGCACGGTGAACGCGTCGCCGGTGCGCGCGCGCACGTACGTGGCCTTCGTGCCGAGGCCGTACGCGCTGAGGCGTGCGGGATCGCCGGTCTGCTGCTGGTAGGTCACGTTCACGCCGGGGAGCGGCAGCGCGGCGGCGGCCCGCCGGGCGGGCGCGGTCGGCGCAGGCGACGCGGTGGGCGCAGGCGACGCGATGGGCGCGCTGGGCACGGTCGGAGCTCTGGGCGCTGTCGCAGCGGTGGGCACTGCCACAGCGATTGGTGCTGCCGGAGCTGTGGGCACCGGCGGGGCGGCGGGCGCGGTGAGGAGCGTCAGGGTGAGCACGGCGGCGGCGGAGGCGGACACGCCCCGCACACTAGACACCGTTCGCCGCGATATCCCGCGCGATAGCGGCCCGGTATGGATGGGGCCGGTCCCATCGCCGGCGCCGGCTCAGAAGCAGCGCCGCCTCAGAAGAAGCGCCGGCTCAGCATGAGCAGGTCGATGCCGACGGCCTTCATCCCGAAGTACACGATCGTGGCCGCGACGGCCACGGTGACGAGCAGCACGACGATGCGGAGGGGCCAGCCCTGCCGCTTGTACCACTCGGTCCAGGCGTGCAGGGTGCGCTTGCCGAACTCCAGCACCCGCCGCGCCCAGTGGAACTCGGTGGCGAGCACGGCCAGCCCCGCGAACACCACGAGCCAGCCCGGCCCGGGGAACGGCACCATGATCAAGCCACCGACGACCATGACGGCGCCGATCACACCGATGACGATCTTGAGGGTGAGGGCGCCGGTGCGGGTGGAGCGGACGCCGTCCAGCCAGCCGTTCAGGCCGCCGCGGCGCGCGGGCATGTCGGAGGCGCGTGCGGCCTCGTCCTTCACCGCGTCGGCGCTCCCCGTCTCTGAGTCGTGGATCGGCACAGCTCCCCCGGACAGTCGGTCGTGCTCCAAGGATACGGCCGACGCCTGGGGCATATGCGACCGCAAGCATAATGATCTATAAACCGTACCTAATGTAAAATATCCCGTCGAAGCGGCGCTACTTGGCAAACATCGGTTAATGTCTGCTATGCCCGAGGTCATGCTTCGCACCGCCACCGGCCCCATCCGCGCCGCCTCGGTGGACGGCGCCGTACTCCCGCACGAGCACCTGCGCACCGACATGCGATGGGCGGTCGGCATCGAGTCGGACCCGTACCGGTGGCTCGACGAGGAGCACGCCGTCGCCGACGAGCTCCGGGACCTGCGCCTGTCCGACGGGCTGAACCTCGTCGTCGACCTCACCTGCCTCGGCATGGGCCGCGACGCCGCCGCCCTGGCCCGCGTCGCCGCCGCCTCCCGGGTGCCGGTGATCGCCTCGACCGGAGTGTTCAGCGAGCCGTTCTCCCCGGCGCGCGACGCGGACGTGCACACGCTCACCCGGCTCCTCATGGACGAGATCTCGAACGGCCTCGACGGGACGGGGGTGTTCCCGGGCGTGATCGGCGAGGTCGGCTGCTGGGGCGCCGAGCCCACGCCCGCCGAGGAACGCGCCCTCATCGCCGCCGCCCACGCCTCCGTCGCCACCCGCCTGCCGGTCGCCACGCACGGCCGCGACTCCCTCGGCGTGCTGGAGATCCTGCTCGCCCAGGGGCTGCCCGCGGCTCGCGTCGGCGTCGGGTACACGGGCCCGGACCTGCCCGTCGCCCGCAAGATCGCCGAGTCGGGCGCGTACGTGAGCGTGACGGCGCTGGGCAACGGCGCGGACGCCGCGGTACGGGTCGCGCTCGGCCTCATCGAGGAGGGACACGCGGAGCGGCTGCTGGTCAGCACCGGGACGAGCCGGGTGGCGCAGACCGGCAGGTACGGCGGGCCGGGGTACGCCCACGTGTTCCGGGCGGTGCTGCCGCGCCTGCGCGAGGCGGGGGTGGACGAGGACACGATCCGCCTGGTCACCCACGACAACCCCCTCCGCTGGCTCACGGCCGGCGCCGCCTGACCGTCCGCGCCCTCCCCGGCCGCGCTCGCCGGGGCGCCGGGAGTGCGCGAACTGGCTAGGATCGGTGCGATACGAGCCTGGCCGGGTGGGGGATGGTGAGCGAGGACACGCACAGCGGCGATCGGTCGCGCGGGCGGTTCGCGCGGCTGTCACGCCTGGCGCGGCTGGGCGACGTGCCGGTCGTGGCGATGCTGGTGTGGGCCGGCTGGCTCGCGGTCCCGTGGTCGTTCAGCGGCCTCGCCCAGGCCCGCGCGGCCGCCGCCGAAGCCGCTCTCCCGCCCCCTCCGGCCGCCGCCGAGACATCGCCCCCGCCAACCCCGCACGTAGGACGTGGCGCGGGCATGCCGGCCGCGCCGGCCAAGGCATGGGGTCTGCCCGCGGCGGCCCGGCCCGCCGCCACCGTCCTGCCCGCCCACGAGACCGGCGAGACCCGACGGGACGCGTTCGCGGCGCAGCGGGCGTGGATCGCGGGTGAGGTGCACGACGCGGCCGGTCACGGGCTGGCGGCCATCGCCATGCAGGCCGGGGTCGCCCTGGTCACGCTGGACGACGATCCCGAGCAGACGCGGGCCTCCTTACGGGCCATCCGCGAGACGAGCCTGACCGCCCTGGCGCAGCTCCGTACCGCCCTCGACCGCCTGGACCCCCGCCCCTCGGACGGCACATCCGGCACGCGGCCCACGGACGGCGGGTTGCGGGCGCTCGTCGACGGGGTGCGCGCCACGGGCCTGCGCGTGAAGGTCGAGCCGGACGATCCGGCCGTGCCCGCTCCCCTCCAGGACGCCGTCTACCGCGTCGTCCGCGAGTCCCTCACCAACGTCCTGCGCCACGCCGGCCCCTCCGCCGGCACCCGGGTCCGGCTGGCCGCCGAGCCGGACGCGTACATCGTGGAGATCGTCAACCACCCGAGCGGCGCCCCGGGACGGGCCGGCGAGTCCAGCGCGGGCGGGCGCGGGCTGGACGGGTTGCGCGCCCGGGTGGCGGCCCTCGGCGGCCACCTCACCGCCGGCCCGCGACCGGACGGCGGCTTCCGCGTCCTCGCCCGCTTCCCGGCCACAGGCCCTCTCGGGGAGGACGCGTGATCCGGGTGGTCGTCGCCGACGACCAGGCCGTCGTGCGCATGGGCCTGCGGGCGCTGCTGGAGCGCGAGCCCGACATGGAGTGCGCCGGTGAGGCGGCCGACGGCGCCGCCGCGCTCGACCTGCTGCGTCGCACCAGCCCCGACGTGCTGCTGCTCGACATCCGGATGCCCGGCATGGACGGCCTGGCCACGCTGCGCGCCATCGCCGGCGATCCCGGCCTGGCGGGCACCCGGATCGTGGTGGTGACGACGTTCGCCGTGGACGAGTACGTGTTCGCCGCCCTCCAGGCCGGCGCCAGCGGTTTCCTGCTCAAGGACAGCGCCCCGGACGAGCTGGTGAACGCGGTCCGGGTGGTGGCGGCGGGCGAGGCCCTGCTGTCCCCGTCGATCACGAGGAGGGTCATCTCCCTGTTCGGCGGGACCGGCGCCGAGCCCGTGCGGGGGCTGGACACGCTGACCCCGCGCGAGCGGGAGATGGTGGCGTGGGTGGCGACCGGCCGGTCCAACGAGGAGATCGCCGGAGAGCTGGTGATCAGCCCCGACACCGTGCGGACGCACGTGAGCCGGGCCATGGTCAAGCTGGGGGCGCGTGACCGGGCCCAGCTCGTCGTGTTCGCGATGCGCGCGGGCCTGGCCGTCCCCGGACAGACCCGCGGCTAGCGGAGAAAGCCCTCGTAGTTGCGCTGCTGGAGCTGTGCCTCGATCTGCTTGACGGTCTCCAGCCCCACTCCCACCATGATGAGCACGCTGGTGCCGCCGAACGGGAAGTTCTGCTGCGTCCCCGGATCTCTGAGGATCATGAACGCGAGCATCGGCAGCAGCGCCAGCACCCCGAGGTAGGCCGCCCCGGCGGCGGTCAGGCGCGACAGCACGTACGAGAGGTAGCCGGCCGTGGGACCGCCCGGCCTGATCCCGGGCACGAAGCCCCCGTATCTCCGCATGTTGTCCGCCACCTCCATCGGGTTGAACGTGATCGACACGTAGAAGTACGCGAACCCGACGATCAACAGGACGTACGTGGCCAGGTAGAGCGGGTGCGTCCCCGAGGCGAGCACGCGCGCCAGCCACCCGCCGGCCCCGTCGCCCAGCAGCGGCGCGGCCAGCGTGGGCAGGTAGAGCAGCGACGAGGTGAAGATGACCGGCACGATGCCCGCCTGGTTGACCTTGAGCGGGATGTAGGTGCTGGTCCCGCCGTACATGCGGCGCCCGACCATGCGCTTGGCGTACTGCACGGGCAGGCGGCGCTGCGCCTGCTCGACGTACACGACGCCGGCGACGAGGAACACCCCCGTCACCAGCATCACCGCGAACGAGAACGGGCTCACCAGGAAGATGGTCGACAGGTACGACGGGAAGACGGCCACGACCTGCGTGAACATCAGCAGCGACATCCCGTTGCCGATCCCCCGGTCGGTGATCAGCTCGCCGAGCCACATGACGAGGCAGGCCCCGGCGACCATGGTCACCACGAGGACGGCGACGGCCGGCAGGCTCTGGCCGTACAGCAGCGGCCTCGTGCAGCCCGGCAGCAGGTTCCCGGAGCGGGCCAGTGCCGTGACGGTGGTGGCGTTGAGCACGGCCAGGCCGACGGTGAGGTAGCGGGTGTACTGGGTGATCCGGGCCTGCCCGTTCTGGCCCTGCTTGCGCAGCGCCTCCAGCCTCGGCACCAGCACCACGAACAGCTGCATGACGATGCCCGCGGTGATGTACGGCATGACCCCCAGCGCGAACACCGACAGCTTGAGCATCGCGCCCCCGCTGAGCAGTTGCACCATGTCGACGAGCCCGCCCCGGGCCGTGCCGAGGCACCGCCGGACCGCGACCACGTCCACCCCGGGCGCGGGCAGGAGCTGCCCGAGCCGGAACAGCGCCAGCAGACCCAGCGTGAACAGCAGTTTCTTGCGGAGCTCCGGCACCCGGAACGCCCTGACCAGCACAGTGAGCATGGCTCCCGAGTCTGGCCGCGCGCCGTCCTGCGGTCGTCCGCTCAGCCGCTGCACCTCTGTACGCGAATCCGCGTACAGAGGGCCGATCAGCGCGGCGGGTAGACGGCCGCGAGGACGGCCGGCAGCCGGGGCACCAGGCGGGTGAAGCGGCCGTCCTCGTAGCCCGCGTCCGGCTGGTTGGCGAGCTGCTGCGACACCAGGCCGGCGATCAGGCTGGCCGCCAGCGCGAGCCCGTCGTCGCCGGCCGCGTCCGGGTGCAGCTCGCCGCGCTCCACCGCGGCCCGGATCAGGCCGGCGAAGTGGTCCTGGATGGCCAGAGCGGGCGCGTACGCCTCCGGGGACGGCGTGAAGCCGGGCACCGGCCGCCAGAACAGGAGCTGCGCGAGCACCTGGTTGGCCATGATCCACCGGGCGCCCGCCTCGTAGGAGGCGCCGATGGCGTCGAGTCCCGGCGATCGTGAGCCGGCCGGCCCGCGGACCGCGTCGAGGTACTCCCGCTGGCCGCGCTCGAACAGCGCGTCGTACACCGCGCTCCGCGACGGGAAGTACCGGTACAGCGACGGCGGCCGGACGCCGAGCCGCCGGGCGACGGTCGCGAGGCTCAGCCCGGCGACGCCCTCCTCGGCCATCACGTCGAGCGCCAGCCCGAGTATCTCCTCCTGGGTCTCCGCCCTGCGGCGCGCCCGGCGATCCGGAATGTCAGTCACGGCATGTAGCTTATACTAATGGTGTTAGCTAAAGCTATGGAGGATCGCATGTCACGCGACATCGTGCTCACCGGCCTGCGGCAGAACAACCTCAAGGACGTCTCGCTCCGGCTGCCGAAGGAGCGGCTGACGGTGTTCACGGGGGTGTCGGGCTCGGGCAAGTCCTCGATCGCGTTCGGGACGATCGCGGCCGAGTCGCAGCGCCAGCTCAACGCCACCTTCAGCGCCTTCATCCGCAACCGGCTGCCCACCCACGAGCGCCCGCGCGCCGAGCGGCTGTCCGGGCTCACCACCGCCGTCGTGGTGGACCAGCGGCCGGTCGGCGGCAACGCGCGCTCCACGGTCGGCACGATGACCGACATCCATCCGATGCTGCGGGTGCTGTTCTCGCGCCGGGGCGAGCCGTCGGCGGGCCTGGCGATGGCCTACTCGTTCAACGACCCCCAGGGCATGTGCCCCGAGTGCCACGGCATGGGCCGCAAGACGGAGGTGGACCTCGACCTCCTGCTGGACCGGGACCTGTCGCTGGAGGAGGGCGCCGTCCGGCTCCACCCCGTCGGCTCGTATGCCTGGCAGCTCTACGCGCGCACCGGCCTGTTCGACCCGGCCAAGCCCCTGCGCGACTTCACCGGCGAGGAGCTCGACCTGCTGCTTCACGGCGGCGGCTTCAAGGTGGGCCGGGGCCGCTACGAGAACACCTACGAGGGCGTGATCACCCGCTTCAACCGGCTGCACCTCAACCGCGCGGTCGACGCCCTCGACGAGGCGGCGCGGAGCGTCGTCCGCGAGGGTCCCTGCCCGGCGTGCGGCGGCGCCCGGCTCAACGCGGCCGCGCTGGCCTCCCGCATCGGCGGACGCAACCTCGCCGACCTGTGCGCCCTGGAGGTCGCCGACCTCGTCGACGCGCTGGACGAGCTGGACGACCCCGTCGCGGAGGAGGCGGTGGAGTCGCTGCGCCGCATCGACGCGATCGGCCTCGGCTACCTGAGCCTCGACCGCGAGACGCCCACCCTGTCGGGCGGGGAGGCGCAGCGGCTGAAGACCGTGCGCCACCTCGGCAGCAGCCTCACCGGCCTGACGTACGTCTTCGACGAGCCCAGCGTCGGCCTGCACCCGCGTGACGTGCACCGCCTCGGCGACCTGCTGCTGGAGCTGCGCGACAAGGGCAACACCGTGCTGGTGGTCGAGCACGACCGCGACCTGATCGAGCTGGCCGACCACGTGGTGGACCTCGGGCCGGGCGCGGGCGCCGACGGCGGGCGGGTCGTGTACGAGGGGACGGTCGCGGGGCTGCGCGCGAGCGGCACGCCGACCGGCCGCGCGCTCGGCCGGACCACGGGGCTCAAGGAGACCCTGCGTCAGCCGACCGGCTGGCTGACCGTGCGCGACGCCCGCACGCACAACCTCAGGAACGTGACGGTCCGCGTTCCGCTGGGCGTGCTGACGGCGGTCACCGGCGTGGCCGGGTCGGGCAAGAGCACGCTGGCCACCGTGGACCTGCCCGCCCAGCATCCCGGCGCGATCCTCATCGACCAGTCGGCCATCGTCGCCTCGCCGCGCTCCACCGTCGCGACGTACCTGAACGCGATGGACCCGCTGCGCCGGATGTTCGCGCGGGCGAGCGGCGCGCGGCCGGCGCTGTTCAGCGCCAACTCGGCGGGCGCCTGCCCGGCGTGCGGGGGACGCGGCGAGATCACCACGGACCTGGCGTTCATGGACCCGGTGACCCGCGGCTGCGACGCCTGCGGCGGCACCCGCTTCAACCCCGAGGCGCTCTCCCACCGGGTCGGCGGCCGGACGATCGCCGAGGTGCTGGCGCTGACGGCCGACGAGGCGGCCCGCGCGTACGACCTGCCGGGCCCCGCGAGGCTCGGCGAGCTGGGGCTCGGCCACCTCACTCTCGGACGGGCGCTGAACACCCTGTCGGGCGGCGAGCGGCAGCGGCTGAAGCTGGCGCACCGGCTGCGCGGGAGCGGTCACGTGTACGTCTTCGACGAGCCCACGACCGGCCTGCACATGGCCGACGTCGGCACGCTGCTGGCGCTGCTCGACCGGCTCGTGGACGCGGGCGGCACGGTCGTCGTCGTAGAGCACGACCTGGACGTGGTCAAGCACGCCGACTGGGTGATCGACCTGGGCCCGGAGGCCGGCCGGCACGGCGGTGAGGTGGTGTTCGAGGGCACCCCCGCCGACCTCGGCCAGGCGTCCACCCATACGGCCAAGTACCTCGCTAGGTCACTCGATAGTCCTCGTCCCGCACGTCCATGATCGCCATGTGACCCGGCAGATGGCCGATCGCGAACTCCACCCCGCTCGCCATGACCGCCGCCTGCGGCGTCACCCCGCACGCCCAGAACACCGGCACCTCGCCCGACCGTACCTCCACCGGGTCGCCGAAGTCGGGCCGGGCGAGGTCGGCGATGCCGAGCGCGGCCGGGTCGCCCACGTGGACCGGCGCGCCGTGCACCATCGGGTACCTGCCGCTCACCTCGGCCGCGGTCTCCACCAGCTCCTCGGGCACCGGCCGCATCGACACCACGAGCGGCCCGGACAGCGTCGCCGTCGGCTCGCACGCCACGCTCGTGCGGTACATCGGCACGTTCGTCCCCAGCTCCAGATGCCGCACCGGCACACCGGCCGCGAGCAGCGCCCCCTCGAAGGTGAAGCTGCACCCGATGAGGAACGGCACCAGGTCCTCCCGCCACTCCGCCACCACGTCACCGGCGTCGGCGACTGGCCGGCCGTCCCGGTAGAGGCGGTAGCCCGGCAGGTCGGTGCGCAGGTCGCCGCGGAACAGAGCGGTGGAGTACGACCCCGGCTCCCCCACGTCCAGGACCGGGCACGCCCGCGCGTTGCGGTGGGCGAACAGCAGCAGCTCGTAGGCCAGCGGCCGGGGCACCGCGATCAGGTTGGCCTGCGTCCAACCCCTGCACCAGCCCGCGGTCGGCGCCCGCTCACCCGCGCGGAACCGCTCCCGCGCCTGCGCGGGCGTCAGGTCTGCGACATCCACGCTTCGACACTACGCCGCGGCGGACGGCTCCTTTACTGATCGACTGACTCACCGATCGGCTTGGTTTTGCTGATCGGCTTGGTTTGCTGATCGGCTGCCTTACCGATCGGCTTGGTTTTCCTGATCGACTGCCTTACCGATCGGCCGCCCTCTTACTGATCGACTCCGAACGTGTGCGGCCCGAGGCCCACTACGTCGTCCCCCTGGGGCACCACGTACCCCTGGGCGACCAGGGCCGCCAGACTCCGCCGTACACCCTCCTCCTCCAGGCCCGTGGCGCGGCACAGCGCGGCGACTTCCACGCGTCCCCCACCCTGGGCCTGCGCGGCGACCGCCTCGTAGACATGGACGTCCACGTCCGAAAGCGCCTGCACATCGTGGTCGCGAGCCATCATCGCTCCCTCGCTCCCTCCCGTAGCCGCTCCGGGTCCACGTCCCGCTCGGGGTAGCGGCGCAGATACTCGCTCTCCAGCTCGTTCGTCCGCGAGGTGTGGCGGGCGAGCGCGTCGTCGGAGGCGTGCAAGAAGGCGTCCGTCCGCGTGGCGTGCAGTTGCCGCAGCTCACGCAGCAGATCATCGTCGCTGAGCTGTCTCGGATCTATACCCATGGTCGTCATGGGGTGCCCCCTACCCGGAATGACCTCGACAATATCTGTCATATTTCCTGACACCTGGGCATTGCCGAGCGTGGAAGTGGGCCTTACCTTCCCGTTATGGACCTTGAGCTCCGGCACCTCAGGATCGTCCGAGCGGTCGCCGACGCGGGTAGCGTGAGCAAGGCCGCGTCACTGCTGGGGCTGGCGCAGCCGGCCCTGTCCGCCCAGCTCAAGCGCATCGAGCGAGCGCTGGGCGGCACCCTGTTCGAACGCGACAGGCTCGGAGCCAGGCCCACCCGCCTCGGCGAGCTGGTGCTCGCCCGCGCCCGCGTCCTCCTCCCGGCGGCCCAGGAACTGCAGGACGAGGCGTCCCGGTTCGTCACCAGGCCCTCCCCCGGGTTCCGCATAGGCGCCACCAACGGGCCCGTACTCGGCGGCCTGGTGGACCGGCTGGCGGAGGAGCACACCGTCAGCACGTACACGAGCTGGTCGGGGTGCGAGCTCGCCTCGATGGTGGAGGTGGGCCGCCTCGACTACGCGCTCGTCGGCGCCTGCGGCGACAGCGGCGCCCCCGCCGGCGCGCTGCTGTGGGACTCGATCAGCCTGGACCCGATCTTCGTCCTCGTCGGCGAGCGGCATCCGGCCGCCGGCGAGAAGGAGGTGGAGCTCGCCGACCTGGCGGGCGAGCAGTGGGCCGTCCTGCCGGGCGACGCCTGCTTCGCCGACTGCTTCGCGACGGCCTGCGCCCGCGCCGGGTTCACCCCCGGCACGATCTACGAGACCGACGTCACCACCTGCGCCCACCTCGCGCGAGTGGGCCGCGCGGTGGCGCTCTGCCAGGCCACCCACCC
The DNA here is from genome assembly GCF_040654215.1 of Nonomuraea sp. NPDC050733. Lineage (NCBI taxonomy): Bacteria > Bacillati > Actinomycetota > Actinomycetes > Streptosporangiales > Streptosporangiaceae > Nonomuraea > Nonomuraea sp. NPDC050733. Next base: position 64,025 of record NZ_JBFAHO010000010.1, read on the forward strand.
GCCGCAGCCGGGACTGGCGATGGTCCCGCTCGCGGGGGCGCCGCTGCGCTGGCGCCAGCTCCTCGGCCGCCGCCCCGCCGCGCCGGACGCCACCTGGGTCCTGGCCCACGCCAAACAGGCCCACCTGGACTCGGTACGCGGCAGCCCCATCTACAGCGACTGGCTGGTCCGCAACCCGTCCTTCGGCACCGCCCCCTGACCGTGTCAGACCGGCCACGTGGCGACCGTGAACTCCCACCCCGGCCGCCACCTGAACGGCGCGTCCACCAGCTCCTCCAGCGGCACGCCCTCCAGCAGGTTCAGCAGGGCCCACCGGTTGGCGGAGTGCGCGATGACGAGCACCGTGCGCCCCTGCCACTCCCTCATGCACTCCTCCAGGAAGGAGGCCGTGGCGGCCACCACGTCCCGGTAGCTCTGCCCGCCCGGCCACGGCGCGTCGATGTACCGGCTGCGCAGCGCCGCCACCTCGCTGACGGGCCGCCCGTTGTAGATCCCGTAGTCGCACTCCCGCAGCCGCGCGTCGAGCCTGATCTCCTTACCGCCATCGGGAAAGGCGATCTCCGCGGTCTCCACGGCACGCCGCAGGTCGGAGCAGTAGACGACGTCCACGTCCCGCCGCCGCACCCCCAGCTCGACGGCCAGCTCCCGCCCCATCCGCGACAACTCGCCCGGAAGCCGGCCGGTGGCGATGCCGATCTCGTTGTCCACGGTGACGGCGTGCGTCTCGTAGACCAGTCTCACGCCCATCCTCAGACGCTACCGGCCCACCCCGGGAACATGACCGGCTCGATCAACACGCGCGGCCGTGGAATGATGTGCTGGCGGCGAACCATCCACCCGGCGAGGCGGTCCATGCTCTACCCTTAGCCTGCGCCCGCGGGGTAGAAGGGCGCCGGACAACTGAATCCAGGGGCGGTAGCTCAGCCGGTCAGAGCATCGGACTCATAATCCGTTGGTCGTGGGTTCAAGTCCCACCCGCCCTACCAGGGCATTCCTTGATCTTCCAGCATGGTCCGACAGCGCTGTGAGGGGCGAATCGGACCAATGCTGGACCATCCGTCAAAGGATCATGCTTTCGCGAGGATCTGGTCGATCATCTGCGAGCTTCTTGCTGGACGTGCCGCCTCCGGACAGACGTACTGTCGCCTACCGGCACACCCATCGCCTGCCCAGCCGACGCCAGATCGCCGCCATCGGGCCGGGGCCGACACCGCTTCACGAGGTGGTCGGGGATCGAGCATCCTCGGGTTTCGCTTCGCAGCGACATCAGTCGGTGAGCGCCCGGGAGACCGCGTCGCGGAGGAGATCCCCCGGAGCGGTCACCTGGCCTGCCACCTGCGCGTACTGCGCGTACTGCAAAGGGTCGTCCTGCCAGGCGCGCAGGGCGGTGATGGTCGGTTCGCTGGCGTGCCAGCACGCACGGTAGAGCGTTTCAGCGAGGTCGCCAGGCAGGCGAACAGCGATCCGCTCGGGCCAGGAAATGGGGCGGGTTCCCGGCCACGGGCCCGACCGGGGCGCGGTCGAGGGCGGCGCCGGCCACGCATGGTCCCATTCTCGTCGGGCGAGTTCGGCGCGCACGGCGTGCGTCACAAGGACATCGACGGTGTCACGGAGTGCTCCCGCCTCGCGCAACTCACCCAGGTGGGCGTGGGCCTGAGCGCGAACGGCGGCCCGCACCTCGGCCGACGCTCCTCTGGGGACCTTCCAACGAGGATCGGCCAAGAGGTCGTGCCTCCTCGCCTTCTCTTCGCCTACTCGGGCGGCGAGGCGCTCCCGCGTGCCGTGTGGGACGCCGACGCTCATCCGGATCGCTTCTACCATGATCAAATGATTCAGGCGGACACCCGAGTGGGGCAACCCAAGGCGCGATTATTCGGCCACCGCGTCTCGGCTCCCATGGAGGAGAGGACAGCATGCCGACGAGTGGTCGGGCTCACTGCAACACCGCCTACGGCGAGATGGACATCGGGTACCAGGGCGGCGCTGAGATCAGGCTGAAGAGTGACGACTGGATCGACTTCTTCGGCCGGATGGGGAACCCCTCGGCCGGCGACCAGATGTTCATGCGAAGGGAAGGCGACTTCCCCGCCGGCACGACGGGGACCATCGGCTACGGCTTCACCTTCACCGGAGGGACACCGGTAATCGTCGCCACGATGTTCAACGTGTTCGGACCGCACGGCGTCTGCATCAACTCTCGACACGACGGCGGGTTCGGCTTTTCAACGACAACCGGGACACCCGGGGCAGATTACCGGGTCATGTATTGGGTGTGGAAGCAATGATCACACGCGAAATCGTGGACGCTTGCATGCATGTCGGGGACGATGACGCCGAATGGTGGATGATCGTTACCGCCAATGAGGACGGAACGCATCACCTCTACGCCCTGCCGTCGATCACATTCGAGAATTTGGCCGCCGAATATGGGTTCGATCCCGACGACGTGGATCATCTGCTGAAGGTGGCGATTCTGCAGCTGCACATCCCTTCCCCTCTTCAGAGGAAGAACGCCGCCACGGATCCGGCTGCTGCGAAGGGGATGGTCCGCCAGGGGCGTCCTGTCAGCCTGAGCAATGCCGACAGCACCGCACAGGCGCGCGAGGCTCACCTGGAGCGCATTGCGTGGGTGGAGGAGACCGTCCTGCGGCTGGTGGAGCCCAGCCCCGGCAAGAAGCGGATGTCGCCGAAGGCTGATGGCGCGACGGAGGTTGAGCCGCACGAGCGACTACAGGCTCTGAAAGCCACCTACAGGCCGGACCCGCGCCGCGTGGAGCGGAGGCGACGGCATCTTGCAGCCAAGCTCGGAAGGGACGTGTAGATGAGCGACCAGCTGAGTGTTCCTACGGAGGCTGCACTCCGGGCCACCGCGGGGCAGCGCAACGCGGCCCCGGACCGCCGCCGGCTGTGAGCAGGGCGGCTCCCGCCGCCAGCACGGCGCACATCTGCGCGCTCTTGCGGGCCGTTCTGGCGCCGCAAAAGCCTCCGACTGATTGTAATTTCATGATTACAGAGAGTAGATGAAGTGGGGTGTGGTAACGGGTAGACCACGCCGCTTGCGGAGCAGGGGGTCCCGGGTAGCAACCACGGAATATCCAACAGGTATGCCGCTGACCTGGGGAGACTCGGCGGGTATCGGGACAGCGTCGAGCGCGGCCGTCCGGATAGCCCTCGCTCAGTGAGACGTTCACCGGACGGCCTATTTGAAACGACGTTTCCGCAGGTCGCCGTGCCTGCAAGGTCGCCCGCCCCTGGATTTTCCGCCAGGACTACCGAGACCCCCACTGGTGCGCGTTGGCGTTCTGGGTCATGGGGACGATCCCGGCCACCGGCCGGGGTTAGTGTCTCGCTCCGATGGCCAGTGATCACTCGCCGGGGCCGGTGCTTCGGCGGCACCGCGGGGCGGCGCCCGGTAGGGGCACGGCATCCGGGGTGGCCAGCTTGTCCACGGCCGCGCGGCGGGCCCGCTCCGGCCGCCGGTCGTATCGCGCCGTCGTGGCCGGTGAGGCATGCCCGAGCAGGGCTTGCGCGGTGGCCAGGTCCACGCCGGCCGCTATACCTCCTGGTTCCGCTGGGTCACCCTCGCCATGCTCGCGCACGCTTTCCTCGCCGTCGTACGCGCAGACGAGCACACCCGCCCCGCACCCGATGCCCTCATTCCACTCACCTGCAACGAGATCCAGCGCCTGTTCATCACCCTCGTCGTCCGACCCGTTCGGCGCTGTCAGCGCCGAGGCTCTGTCGTGTGTTGCCGTGGGGTGACGGTTACCGGTTGCTTGTGTGCTTGGTGCGATCTTGCTGGTCGCAGATGCAGCAGCGGTCGAAGCTGAAGGGCTGTTCGCGGGCTTGCTTCCAGATGCCGGCGCTGTAGGGGTCCGTGGCCGCCGGGTTGATCAGCCGCGCGATCACGAGCGCCACCACTGCCGCCGCTCCGGCCTCGATCAGCGCGGATGCGGCGCTTTGCACGTGAGCGCCGGACACGAACAGGTCATCCACCAGTAAGACGCGTGCCTTGTCTACTCTGTCGGGCCGGGGGATCCGGAAGGCGTTGCGGTGGGAGCGGCGGTCGGCCAGTACCGGGGCGAACGTGGTGTCTGCCTCCATTAGGAGTGGCTGCCACAGCTTTGCCAGGGCGCCTACCTTCTCCACGACTTGCCACATGAGGTGGAAGGCTTTGGTGGGTACGTCGAGGTTGTTGCTCGGGATGGTGGCCACCAGGGTGAACGAGCCACCCGCCAGCCCTTGCAGGCAGCGGGCGTGCTGGTGGTAGAAGTGGCTCACCGACGCGGCCAGGAAGTCTGCCCGCTTGCGCCGCCCCCCGGCACCGCGGAGGTCATTCTCGCGGACCAGAACGTCGTACAGTTGCTCGTTCGTGGCCGTCAAGGAGATCGGCACCACGTGCTGTGTGTGGCCGTACAGATGCTGCGTGGTGCGCTTGCAGCTCGCGCAGGTGACCCAAGGCCCGCCGGTGTCTCTGGTGTTGTTCGGACCGGAGTGGCAGATTCGGCACACCCCTGGCCGGATGGGTGGAACCGGGCGAAACAGCGGCAGGAACTCGCGGGTGAACGCCTCGGCATCTCCCATGATCAGTAGGTGCTCGTTCGAGGGGTCATATCTAAGAGATTGACCGCCTGCTTGGCGAGTTCGTCAATGTCCTGGACGGCAGTCATGCCTCCCCGCGATCCTGCCCGCGCAACCCACGGCTGTTCCTGGTGAAGCTGCTGGGACGCCAGGACATACTTGCCGGTCTGGAGTGCCTGCTCGACATGGTCGGCCGATGTCCCGCCGTCGGCTCCGTCGACGATGTAGAGGCAGTCTGCTAGTCCGCAGGTCACGATGCGGGTAAGCGCGATGGTCCGGTCGGTCACCGCGGCGTTGGGCCAGAACGCGGACACAAGCGCGCCGCAGTCGGCTATCTGGTCGGCCACACTGGCGTACTCGTCGATGACGGTCGGTTCGGCGATGCCGCCTGCCAGGACGGCCAGGGTGCGGCCACCGGCGTCGAGCGCGGCCTGGTGGACCGCCGTGTCCAGGGCCGTACGCAGGGGGGCGATGACGGTGATGCCGGCCCGAGCTAGGGCGCGGGCCGCAGCCGCCCCATGGCCGGGGTCGTCCTCGCCGATCACGGCGACGGACCGGTGGTCGCCGGGGCGGATGTCGCCGCGGATCCACAGGAAGGGCTGCCGGTCGTAGGCCCACATCAGGTTGCCGGGGTAGGTGTCGTCCAGCACGGTGACGAGCTGGACGCCGTCATCGCGCATGGCCGTGACGAGGTCGCGCGCCCATGTCAGGTCGCCGGACTGAACCTGAGCCGCGATGTCGGCGGCGTGTGCCCGGTCATCAGCGTCTCGACTCGTGCAGCGGCCGTCGAGCAGATCCAGGGCGCTACCGGTGTCGAGGATGGCGCGTGCGGTGTAGAACCAGGGCTGGCTGTGAGTGGCTTTGGTGAGGGCAAGGACGGCAGCTTGCTCGTCGATCGTGGTCATGGTCATGGTCATCACCATTTCGAACGTGGCTTCGGTGTGAACGTACGCGCTGACGCCGACAAAAGCGGCGACAGGATGCGTGGTTGCCTTGAGGGCTATCGTGCCGAGGCTGGCACCACGGCAGGGCCGGTTTACCGAGTTGGATTCATCGCGGCCACGAGCCCATCGGCGAGCGCCTGGCCTTTCAGCATGCCACTGGTTTCGCGCCCGCCGATGGTGTGGTTCATGCCGCATCCTTCACCGACTGGACGCTGTCGACCGCAGCTTTACCGGGTGCCGTCGCGGTGCAGGCGGCGGAAGTAGACGTAGAGCTGCCAGCCGAGGCGGGGCGCATGCCGGTGCCCTCGCAGGCGTGGCAGGTGCGGTTCTTGCCGCCCGGGCGCAGCGTCGGCACACGCCCCACGGGGAGGCGTAGCACCAACCGAAGTAACCGAGCGTGATGACAGGCAGGCAGACGGCTAGCAGGGCGATGACGCCGAGGAGCGTTACGGCCGTCGGCGGCTCCCGGACAACCGTCCGAGGGGACGGGCTCACCTGAGGGCGCGGTCAGTCCCGTCCCTTCCAAGACCGGGGGCTCCTGCGCGGGCGGTGGAGGCGTCGGCCGTGAGCCGGCTCGATCGCCAGGTGGCCGGATCTTCACCGCACGCCTGGTCGAATGCCTCGGCCACTACCGAGGAGGGCACTTGATCGCCCGGCTCGGCCTTGGACAGCGCGCTTTCACGTTCGACCCTGCGCGCTCCGACCCTCACGCCGGAGACGCCGTTGCCACCATGCCCAATCGGAGTCGGGCGAGGTGAACGGCATCGGCGAGGTTCGCCGGAGGTAATACGAGTCGACGGGCAGGACCAAGGCGTACAGATACGGTCTGGCCCACGGCGGTAAGCCGATGAGAGCCTGCTGAAGCCGCCGGCGAGGCGCATCACCGGTGCACGCCTCGCAATGGCACCTGAAGAAGACGCGGTCAGCCGTCCCAACCAGTGCCGCCTCCTGCCATGCCACCAGGGCCGCCGCCACCGCGCCTGGCCACATGCGAGTGTGTTCGAGGGCGATCACCGCGGCCATGGGACGGCGGCCGAGTCCGGGAACATGATGGATCACAGCTCTGTGGGTCCCACACGCCGATCCTCGCGTACGGACCTGAGAAGGGGGCCTACGCGGCATGGCCCTTTCTGATCAATGACATGGCCCAGATGATCGCATGCAACGTCCGGTTCAGGGATGGTCAGGTCGGCGAGGCGTGCGCGTCGCGCGGGAGCGACCAAGTGGCGGGCGTGACGTTCGAGTCAGTCATCCAACTCCTCCGACGAAACCGTCTCATCCGCGGGCGGTGGCTGGATGTCCACTTCTTGCCCTTGCCGAACCCACGACGCCGCGCACCGGCTTGAGGGCAGACCAACTGCCCGCCCAGTTCACCCGGGTGTGCTTGACGATCTTCACCCCATGACCCGGAATGAGCTCGACATTCCGTCGTTGAGCACGATCGAGCGATCCCGGTATAGAAGCGATCGGTGAGCTTCCGGGGGGTTGCAGTTCGGGCTGCAATACGAGGCGATCCACAGCCGTTCAGGATGGACCGAGCACATTATTTGACGTGCATGGAACGATCCGAACTGGGCGCACGGGATCTTTCAATGATCGATGCAGTTCCCAAGCTGACAGCGCGCGGATTGACCGAGGTCTGCAGCTTCCCGTCATCGCGGACTACCATCTCCGGATGAGACACGACGTTGGGCAGCTTCCGGATGGGTGGACCTTGGCGCGTGTCGCCGAGGTGGCCGGGGCCGACTCGGCTGAGTTGTTGTCTCTCGACACCCCGGTGTTTCTAGACGATCTGGATGGCCGAGAGAGAGTCCCAGTCTCGTTGATCATTCAGGCCGGCGGGTTGTGTCTGGCGCGTGACGCCCAAGATGGTGAGTACCTCATGGGACAGATTGATGGTTCGGAGGCCGTCTGCTGTTGGTCTTCCTACGGAGACGATCTAGCAGAGGCACTGAGGGCGCTCTAGCCGCCGACTTGCATTCCTGTAGGCAAGCGATCACGACAAGGCCGATACCGTGCGCTTCAGTCCGGCGGTCTCGTCCTCCTCGCAGTCGAGTGTCCCGGTTCGAGTACGCCGAGCGGAGGACACTGACTGTCGACACCTCGCCGGCCTGCGGGTTTGCTGGACACGGCCCCATCGTCGCGGAAGACCTAGTCGAGCCCGTTGCCAGAGGGCTTCCTTCGACCCGCACGGTGGTCCCGTTCTCGGTCAGCCCATCGGCGCCCCAGGGGTGATCACCTCGCAGAAGCCTGGCTGGCTCGGCAGAGCCGTCGCGATCGAGGCAATCACGCGTACCTGCTCGCCTCGTGATCGGACGGCGACGCGCTGGGACTGCGGTTCCGGCATCGTTATCGGCCAGGGGTCACGGTGGCGCCCGGCAGTGACTCCCGTTGAGCCTGCCGCGTGCCGACGACGGCGTTGAGCCCGCCCTTGAAGATCTGCGCGACCGCGTGACCGCGGACGGAGGGCTTCGAGGTCTCCCCTTTGACCCTGATCAGCATCCTGGTGGGGGTGCAGAACAGGCCGACCTTGCCCTCGCTGGAACTGCCCACCTCCCGTTCCTCCGGTCCGGAGAACCCGTCTTCCCGCTCGGGGTCCCCCTCGGACATGGTCAGGTCGACGGACATGCTCCAGCCAGGGCCAGTCAGACCGCACACGCCCGAGGAATTGATCCAGGCGGTCAGGTCGACGGAGCCGACCTTGATCTCTGCAAGCGTCCGCTCCGCCTGCTCAGGCAGTTCGCGGTGACCGGTACGCACGGTGAGCGCGTCCAGCTTGGCCAGCGGCCATCGCGCCGGGTCCTTGAGCAACGGGTCCTTGACTGACGGGCCCTCAGCCGGCGCGGAACACGCACCAAGGGCTGACAACACCACGAACGCGGCCACAGCCGGCGCCAGACGCCTGATCATCATGTCTCCCATCGGAACGGCTTCCAACCTCTGGTGGTGACCGAGGCGCGTCCGGCCGGCGGGACTCTCACCGCGGCCAGCCGGCTGTGCCTCAGCCCGCTTCACGTCGGGGAGGCGTCAAACGCCTGCGGTGTGCCCCGCGCAGCGCATGGTCTTGCCCTTCTTCACGAACGTGGAGTCCACGACAAGATAGAGCTTCCTCTTGGCCGGGACCTTGAGGTCGACGATGATGTCGTAGGAGACGTCGTAGGAGGCATGCCTCTCGTGGAGTGTCTCCCCGAAGATCTTCCTGTCATTGCCGCGTCGTTCGACCATCAGGCGCAGGTGGGCGGTCTTCAGGCGGATCGGCGCCTCGGAGCTCCATCGGTAGATGATGTCGGAGACGCGGTGATACCCGCCCGACGTCCTGTACTTCAGCTCGAAGTCCGCCTTGTGGCCATCACTCGTCGTGCAACTCGCCTTGACGCGATGCACCGGAACCGTAGCGGTGGCGTGCGCGCCGGAGGCCAGCAGGACGAGTGACAGGCCGGCCCCGCTGAGCATTGCCGCGGTCCTCCCGACGGTGCGCGTCATTTCGCCGACCCCCTTCACCTGGCTCGTGTCTCTGGTTGAGGTTAAAGGCGGGTTGTTGAGGATGGGTTGAGGATTTGTTGACAGGCGCGGCGCAGCCGGTCGAGCGCCGCCGCGGCCGTTCCCCGTCCAGGACTCGCACTCCCAGCCGAGCAGGCCGATGCGGCATCCAGCCCGATCTCGGGGTCCCAGCCGAACGGGTCGAACAGCGGAAGCCGTCCGCCGATCAGTTGCATCCCGTACGGGGAACCGGTCAGGACCTCGATCACGGCCGGGGCCGGCGCCTCGCCGCCGAGGATCATCGCGAGGGAGCGCCTGGTAACGGGCCCAGCGCGCCGACCGCGCGTCACGGAGCCCGTCGGCTCCCGGCCTGCCCATCTCGATCGTCACCTCTTGATCACACACCATCCCGCCGTCAGGGATCGAGGCGCGGTGCTGAGAACCGACGCGACCGGCCGCCGTACACGCCATGCCGCGGTGTTCGGCCCTGCGCCAGTTCCAGAACCAGACACGCCGTAACAAGTCCGCAACATATCCGTCCTCCAGCGACATTCCAGGTTCACTCCCTGTTTAACATCCGACGTGGGACGTAGGACGTCCTCTCATGACTTTCTCCTTCCAGGAAGGGCGAGGACATGCACGACAGTTATCTCCCGGGGCGCCGTACCGGGAGCTCCTGGCGCCGCCGGGCGGGCGCCGTGATGGTGCTCGCCGGCTTACTCGTCAGCGCGTTGGGCGTGCCGGCGACCGCGGCGCCGGCGGAGACCGCCGCGACCGGCGACGCCGCACCGTTCGTGGACGAGCAGGTGCTCTACAAGCAGGGCGACTTCGGATACGGCTGCTTCCGGATCCCCGCCGTGGTGCGGGCCACGAACGGCATGCTCCTGGCGTTCGCCGAGGGACGGGTGAAGGACTGCGGCGACGACGAGGACATCGACCTCGTGCTGCGCCGTTCCGCCGACGGCGGGCGGACCTGGGGACCACTGCAGGTGGTCTCGGAGGGCGACGGCACGACCCACGGCAACCCGGTGCCGATCGTCGACGAGCGTACCGGGCGGGTCGTGCTGGTGAGCACCCACAACGGTGCGGAGCCGTGCCCGAACGGCTGCGACCGCGACCCCTGGGTGCAGTTCAGCGACGACCACGGGGCCACCTGGTCGGCCGCCAGGGAGATGACCGAGGGCAAGCGTCCGGAGTGGAACTTCTGGTACGCCACCGGCCCGATGCACGGCATCCAGCTCAAGCGCGGCCCGCACGCCGGCCGGCTGGTCGTCGGGGCGAGCTTCGAGAGCTGGGACCGGGTCGGCAAGCACGTCTACGGTACGCACCTGCTCTACAGCGACGACAGCGGGCTGACCTGGAACATCGGCGCCGAGACGTCCCGCGACGACGGCACGGTCATCGCCCAGGAGGTCACCGTCATCGAGCTCGCCGACGGGCGGATCTACGCCTCCGCCCGCGAGCGCGGGACCGACGAGGGCAGCCGGGCGTACGCGACCAGCAGCGACAGCGGCGAGACGTGGGACGCCCCGTTCCGCACCACGCCGGCGCTGGCGACGACCGACATCCAGGCGTCGCTGCTGCGCTTCGGCGAGAAGCGCATCCTCTTCTCCTCGCCGATGCACCCGAACGCCCGGGAAGCGATGGGGATCCGGTCGTCCTACGACGAGGGGCGCAGCTTCGAGACCTGGGACGAGGGCAAGGTCTTCCACTGGGGGCCGTCGGCGTACTCGGACATGGTGCGTCTGGACGGCGACGAGGCGGCCCTGATGTATGAGGCCGGCACCGTCACGCCGTACGAGCAGATCCGGTTCGCGCGGTTCAACGAGGCGTACCTGGAGACGCCGAACGGCACCCCGCCCGGCATCCCCGGACCTCCGGCGCCCGGCCCGACGACGCCGGACAAGTCGCCGTACCGCAACAAGGCGTACGTCCGCGGCGGTGCGCAGACCACCGACGGGCGGTTCGGCAACGGGCTGGCCCTGGACCGGGTGGACGACCGGGTGGAGGTGCCGTTCGACGACTCCGTGGACCTCGGCGCGAAGGACTTCACGCTGACCTCCTGGATCCGGTACTCGGAGCAGACCGGCGCGCACACGATCCTCTGGTTCCACCGGGTGAACCGGGGCACCAACCCGCCGGCGCTGTGGCTGCGGGCCGAACCGGCCAGCAACCGCATCCGGGCGGTGCTCTCCGTCGACCGGTTCAACGTGACCGTGCAGTCGCCGAGCGCGTACAACGACGGGCAGTGGCACTTCGTGGCGCTCCAGCGGGTACGCGGCGAGCTCCGGCTCCTGGTGGACGGCGTGCAGGTCTCGTCGGCGGCGGCGCCGGCCGGTTCGCTGACCCTCGGCAAGGAGTTCGGGCTTGAGGGAATCCACGTCGGACAGCGGCTGGACGGTGTGGACCGCTTCCGCGGGACGCTGGACGAGGTGCGCGTCTACCGGCGCGCCCTCACCGGCGTGGAGCTGGACCTGATCCAACGGTCGAACCTGCCGATCGGCGGTCAGCTCGGGCTGCGGCTGCCGTTCGATCGCGTCGGCTGAGGCGACACGCACCGCTTGGCGATGACGCTCGCGCGGCCCCCGGTGGGCGTCATCGCCAACGCCTTGACGGTATCCACGCGCCCGGACCTCCTACGTCTCCGCGGGGAAGAGCTCGGGCAGTCGCGCCCGGACCAGTGGCCTGAGCCGGACGGCGAGCGAGGCGTCGACCGAGTCGTACGGCCACCGGACCCGGGTGCCGAGGTCGGCCCAGCCGCCGAGGTGGGCCAGGAACTTGTCCAGCGCGGGATTGGCGTACCCGCCGCGCTGGAGCGGCTGGACGTGCGCGGCGAAGAACTCGTGGATGCGTCGCTCGACATCGAGCGCGGCGTCGGGTCGCGCGGCCATCATCCGCTGCCAGGCCATGGCGCCGGCCGGGCTGAGGGCGGCGATGTTCGAGTAGGAGCCGGCGGCGCCGTGCCGCCGGCCGGTCGCCAGGTCGTGGCCGGGGACGAAGACGGCGAGGCCGGCCGCGTGGCGCCCCATCTCCGCGTACCACCCCGCGTCACCGCCGGCCACCTTGATCCCGATGACCGCCGGAACCTCGCGGCGGATCACCGGATACAGGTCGGCCGGCACCTGCGTCTTGGCGTGCGGCGGGTTGTACAGCACGAGCGGCACCGGGTCGGCGGCGGCCGCGACGCGGGCCAGGAAGCGGACCACCTCGCCGCGCGACAGCGGCAACCAGTCCGGCAGCGTCACCTGGATCGCGCCGGGCCGGAGCTCCCGTGCGCGGGCCACCCGGGCCAGGCCGGTCTGCGCGCTCATGTGTCCGGCACCGATCTGGAACGGCAGCCGGTGCCGTTCGCACCGCTCGGCCAGCAGCGCGTTGACGCGGTCGTACTCGTCCTCGCCCAGCGCGTGGAACTCGCCCGCGGTACCGTGCGCGTACAGGCCGTCGAGCCTCACGGCGACGAGCACGTCCAGCTCCGCCTCAAGGCGTGCCCAGTCGATCGACTCGTCGTCCCGGAGGGGCAGCAGGACCGTGCCCCAGGTGCCGCCGAGCGTCCCCGGCGTCAGTTCCTCCATGGCGCCCCGCCAGTCGATCGATACACGTAGGACATCCTATGTCTTGACCGGGAAGTGACCAAGCCATGTCCGTCCAGTGGCCCGTCCGTGGCGTCGGCGTAGACTTTTCCGCCTCGCCTGGCCTTACGGCACCGAGAGGTGGGATGTTCGACGCAAGGTCTTTCGACGAGTCTGGGGGCAGCATGCGTACGCGTGACGGCGCGTCGCTTCAGGAGCGCATCGTCGCCCTGATCCACGAGCGCGGACTGGCCCCCGGGTCGCCGATGCCGACCGAAGTGCAGTTGATGGATCTGCTCGGGGCGAGCCGCAACAGCGTCCGCGAGGCCGTGCGGGCCCTGCGGGCCCTGGGCATCGTGGAGATCCGGCACGGTCATGGGACGTTCGTCGGGCACGCCTCGCTCGACGTGCTGACCCCGTCGCTCGCCTTCCAGGTGCGTTCGGGGCCGGGCGGCGGGATCCGCGCGCTGCACGATCTGGTCGAGGTTCGCGAGCTGCTCGAGACGGGGCTGATCGGCCAGGTGGCCCAGAGCACCAGCGCCACCCGGCTCGCCGCGTTGGCCGCCCTGGTCAATGGCATGGACCGGGATCGGGAAGCCGATCGGGCCTTCCACGCGCTGCTGTACGAGTCGTGCGGCAACGAGCTGGTGCTGCAGCTGATCGGCCTGTTCTGGGACGTCTACCACGAGGTCGAGCCGACGCTCGGCCCGCCGGAGGAGCGGACGGCGGAGATCGTCGGCAACCACCGCCGGATCGTGGCGGCGCTTCGCGCCCGGGACGCCGAGGCCGCCCGGGAAGCGATGCGGCTGCACTTCCGCGACGTCAAGGCGCGCATCGCGCGGGCGGCGGCCCGGCCGGTGTCCGCGCCGACCTGACCAGGCCGCCCGGCGGCATTCGCTCCGTTCTGCTCCGGGAGGTGCATGGTCGCGGCGAAGGAGCGCGCCGGCCAGGCAGCTCACGGATCGGGATGACAACGGCAGTGCGGCACGGTAGAACAGCACACAGCCTCCGGCGGAGATCGTCGATCTTGGTCGACGACCCTTCCACCAGGGGTCTTCCTGCTGCCGGATCAATGGAGGACGACATCAAACGATTTCCTCGCCCGGGAACGGACGACCGGCGCCGCTTACCGCTCGTCCGTGCGCTCGCCCGGAGTTCCTTCGCCGCCGCCGTCGCCCTCGCGGTCCTGGCCGCCGCCCTCTCCACGAGCGTCGTCACCGGCGCGGACTTCCGCACCAGCGGGTCGGCGGAGGTCGTCAGCGCCATCGACGCCCGGCCCAACGACGGCTCCGGCTATTGGCCGGACTTCTCGAACACCGGCTATGCCAACACGCCGGCCAATGCCGGAGGGCTGGGCCTGGGCGCGTACCCGGGGAAGCTCACCGACTACACGTCGGGCATGAGCGCCGACAAGCCGCTGACGCTCAGGTTCCCCGACAACAGCGTCATCTCGTACAAGCGGTTCCTGAGCCTGAAGGTCCTGATCTACGGCGACAATCTCACCTTCGTCGGCTGCTTGTTCGAGGGCACCAATCCCAACGACAATCTCGTCCAGATCTACTCGGACAACAACATCAAGTTTCTCTACTCGACGTTCAAGCCGAGCTCCTACGCGATGCCTCCCGGCAACGACGGCACCGTCTCGTCGTCCCACACCAAGCCCGGAACGCCCTTCGACAAGTCCTGGCAGCTGGCCACGACGATGAAGGAAGCCGTGGCCGTCATGGACCACAACGACATCTGGGGCAACGCGGGCATGATCATGGTGACGGGCTTCCCGGGCCGCCCGTCGACCTGGACGAACAATTACATCCACGACATGGCCGACACCTCGCATGACGTCTACCACCACGACGGCATAGGCCCGCAGAGCGAGGGCAACGGCGGCCCCATGATCGTCGACCACAACACCCTGGCCTCCGTGGGGAACACCAACGCCCTGGCCCTGCAGGGCGACGGCGTGTACGACCACATCTCGTTCACGAACAACTACGTCTCCGGCTGGGGTTACGCGGTCTCCATAGGCGTCAAGAACAACGCCACCAACATCACCGTCACCGACAACGTCTTCTCGACAGAGCTCGAGCAGTTGTACGGCTTCCTGTACGGCAACATCTGGGGCGGCTCCACGCGCGGCTCCACCTGGCGCCGCAACCTCATCCAGGCCCGTACGGGAGACGACAACACCGCCTATTCGACAGCCGACAACGGCAAGTATCTCTGGCCGAGCGGCGCGGCCCATGCCACCGACTACACGGGCTGAGTCCCTTCCCATGTGAGGCGAGCGAACGTCCTTCGCACTCCCCGTCGGCGTCGACCGCCGGCGGGGCCGACGGCGCCGCTACGAGAACCAGTTGGCGCCGAGCTCCTGGATGGTCCTGCTGCCCTTGGGCACCAGCAAGGCCTCGCTCAGCACCTGGTTGATGCTCTTGGGGTCGTTGACCATGGCGAACAGGAAGAACGAACCGCCGTCCGCCGTACGGAAGCCGAAGACCGAGCCGTGGCCCGCGAACGCCACGTACATCCCCTTGTTGACCGCGGGGAACGCCTTGCGGCTGTAGCTGTCCCTGGCCAGGCGGTAGCCGGAGGCGCCCTCCTTCTTCTTGTTGTTCCAGAAGTTCTGGTACTCCTTGGCCACGGCGCGCGCCACGGCGTCGTCCATGTCGGTGACGTAGCCGTCGGCGTCGAGCAGCGGCGCGGGCATCCGCCGGCCCCAGTGGATCGGGGTCGCGACGGCCAGCCTGAAGGGCTGCCCGGGGGCGCGGAAGAACGCGAGCACGTGCGGGCGGGCATGACCCTTGGTGTCCTTGTAGGTCGCCTGCGCGACGAACCAGTCACCGATCGGCGGCTGCCGCTCCGGCCTGGGCAGGTAGAGCGTCGGGGCGCCGATCAGGTTGATCGGCTTGTGCTCCGGCTTCCAGCCGAAGGTCTCGTGGTTGCGTTCGAGCACGCCCTCGTGCAGCGCCGCCTCGACGAACAGCGCGTCGAGCGGGGCGTTCTGCCGCCACCACTTCCGCTTCCGGAGCGTCGCGTTGTACGTGGCCACCCACTCCCGCATGGCCTGCCTGGCCTGCGGGACGGTCAGCGCCGCCCTCGCCGCTGAGGGAGTGGGAGCGGCGCTCGCGGAGGGCGTGGCACCGGATGGCGGTGACGCGACCGGGGCCGGCGTGGGGGGGCCGGCGGGCCGGGGAACCAGCCCGGGGATCACCCCGCAGCCGCACAGGCTCAGGACAAGGGCCACGATCAACAGCGTTCCGCGCACCAGCGACTACTCCAAGACGATCTTCGTGGCACGGAGCAGGCATCGCGCGCCGTGCCGGTGCAGCACCGTATCCGGCCACGCGAGAAGCCGCCAAATGGCACTACAGCTGGAAATGGATCAGTGGTCGGAAGTGGTTCTTCCTGGGGACCGGACAGAGATCACGCACACGACGAAGCTCGAAAGGTGGGCCGACCAGGTGCCCTTGCTCTCCATCGTCACGCCGAGCCACCAGCCCGTGCGCAAACAGCTCCTGGAAGCCTACGAATCCGTCCGCTCCCAGAAACTGCCCGGGGACTGGGAGGTCGAGTGGGTCATCCAGGAGGACGGCGACACCGGGGCGGTCAGGGACATCCTCCCCGGCGACCCCATGGTGAAGTTCGCCACGGGACGGCGAGGCGGGGTCGCGCTGACGCGGAACATCGCCCTCGCCCGCGCCGAGGGTGAGCTGGTGAGGAACCTCGACCAGGACGACGTCCTCACCCCTGGCGCGCTCGCCCGCGACATCGACGTTCTCTCCTGGGACCCCCTTGTCCAGTGGACCACCTCCCCGGCCCTCGACCTGATGCCCGACGGATCGACGGTCGGCTTCGACAGCGACCCGGCACCGGGACGGATCGAGCCGGGCTTCGTGCTCGACCACTGGCGCGCGCACGGCTACCGGCTTCCGGTCCACCCCACCACCATCTGCATCCGGCGGGAGTTAGCCGTCGCCCTCGGAGGCTGGATGGGGGTTCCGGGATCGGACGACACGGGCCTGCTCGTACCGGCCAGTGTCGTCAGCTACGGCTACTTCCACGGCGAGGTGGGCCTGCTCTACCGCAAGTGGCCGGGGCAGGAAACGGCGGCCACCGGCCACTACGCGCCGGTCGAGTGGACCTTGCGCATGCGGCTCATCGAGCAGCGCGCCGAGGCGGTGCGCAGATTGTGGCCGCGGACCATCGGCACCTAGCGTTTCGTGGTCAGGTCGTCCAGCTCGGCCTGGAAGAGCAGCTCGGGGTAGAACCCCATCCCGGTGAAGTGGCCGGCGAGTTCGAGCGACAGGACGCCGTGCAGCCGGGTCCAGAAACGCAGGGCCCGGTGGAGGGCCGCCGGTGAGGCGGGGTGGCCGTCCGCCCACTGCCGGTGCTCGTCGAGGTGCGCGCCGAACGGCGTCGCGGGGCCGTCGGAGGGCGTCGCGGCGCAGGCGTCGAGCAGCGTCGCCATGATCTCGGACGCGATCGCGGTGATGTCGTCGGGCGCGTGGTAGCCGGGGACGGGTGTGCCGTAGATGAGGAAGTACCGCTGAGGGTCGTCGAGCGCCCACCCGCGCAGCGCGTGGGCCAGCGCGGCGAGGTCGGGGCCGGTCTCGGAGGCGGCGTGGAAGGTGTCGGCGAGGCTTCGGTACGCGTCCCTGATGAGCTCGGTGATCAGCTCGTCGCGGCCGGCGAAGTACCGGTAGAGCGCGGGCCCGCTCATGCCGAGCTGCTTGGCGATCGCGTTGAGGGACAGCGCGGACGCCCCCGCCGTGGCGATCTGCTCCCACGCGCGCTCCTTGATCTCCGCCCGCACCTGAGTGCGGTAGCGCTCGCGCGGGGCCTTCGTGCCTGTTTGCGCCATGACCTGCCGTCGCCGCCTTCCAAGCCCGCCTAGTTACATCATCAAGGATTGGTTAGAAGGTATCACGCTGCCTGTTGACACTGCTCATCCGTTGCGTTAGAACTTGTAACGAAAAATAGAGTGTCTAACCACCGGAGGTCGTCATGAGCGTCGAAGGACTCGTCGAGGTCGTCCTGCCGGGCAAGGTGGAGCCGGAGGGGCTCCAGATCCGGCACGGAGCCGTCCCCACCCCCGGCCCCGGCCAGGTCCTGATCCGGATGGAGGCGACCGGGGTCTCCTTCGCCGAGCAGCAGATGCGCCGCGGCCGCTACTACGACCAGCCGGCGTTCCCGTTCGTGCCGGGCTACGACCTGGTCGGCACGGTGCTGAGGACCGGTGCGGGCGTCGATCCGGGCCTGGCCGGCACCCGGGTGGCCGCGCTGGTCAAGGTCGGCGGCTGGGCCAGCCACGTGATCGTCGACGCGGCCGACGTGGTGGAGGTGCCCGAGGGGGTCGGCGCGGCGGAGGCGGAGACCGTGGTGGTCAACGGCATCACCGCCTGGCAGATGCTGCACCGCAAGGCACGGGTCCGCGCGGGGCAGACCGTTCTGGTCCACGGCGCCAACGGCGGCGTCGGCTCGGTCCTGGTCCAGCTGGCGCGGGCCGCGGGCGTGAAGGTGATCGGCACGGCGTCCGCGCGCCACCACGACGCCCTGCGGCGGCGCGGCGTGGTCCCGGTCGACTACCGCGCCGAGGACGTCGCCACGCGCGTCCGCGAGCTCGCCCCCGGCGGGGTGGACGCCGTCTTCGACCACGTCGGCGGCCGCGGCGTCGTCGACTCCTGGCGCCTCCTCGCGCCCGGCGGCACCCTCGTCTCGTACGGCAGCGCCTCCACCCGGGACGACCAGGGGTCCAAGCAGTGGCCTGTGCTCAAGCTGCTCGGCCGGGTGTGGCTGTGGAACGCCCTGCCCAACCGCCGCCGCGCCTACTTCTTCAACGTCTGGGCCGGCCGTGCGCTGGCCAAGAACCGGTTCCGGGCCCGGCTGCGCGCCGATCTCACCCAGGTCTTCGCCGCCCTCCAGCGCGGCGACGTCACCGCCCAGATCGCCGCCCAGCTTCCACTGGCCCGCGTCACCGACGCCGTGCGGCTGGCCGAGTCCGGCACCGTCGCCGGAAAGGTCGTCCTCAATCCGTAGGCGGGGCAGGCGCTTCGGGTTCGCAGGTGGCCGTCTTCCCGTACAGGGACATCAGCAGCGGCCGGGTCAGGGCGGCCATCTCGTCGGGTGGGCGCGGGCATCCGCGCTGGAGCCAGTCCGTGGCGACGCCGATGAGCGCTCCCGCGGTGAACGCGGCGGGCACGTCGTGCGGGGTCTGAGCCGGGTAGTCCGCGGGGGTGTCGTCGCCGGTGGCGCTCCGGTGGGCGCCGACGTGCGCGGCGACGGTGGCGCGGCGGCGCACGTGGTCGACGACGCGCGCGCTCCCCTCGGGCCCCAGCACCCTGCGGTAGAGGCGGGCGTGCTCGGCGAGGTGGGCGAAGAAGGTCAGCAGGGTGTCGGCGGTCGTGTCGGGGACGTCGCCGGCCTCGGGGTTGGGGATGGCCTCGATCAGGTCGTCGATCATCGCGGTGCAGGCCGCGTCGGCCAGCTCGTGCACGTCACGGAAGTGGTCGTAGAACGTGGAGCGGCTCACCCCGGCGCGTTCGGCGACGTCGGCCACGCTGATCCGGGACAGGTCGCGGTCCTGGACGAGGTCGATCAGCGCGCGCCGCAGCGCCGCCTGTGTGCGGCGCACCCGCGGGTCGCCCAGGTCACCGCCCCTGTCCCGGTCTCTGTCTCTGGTGAGGGCCACGCCTCAGTGTACTGAGGCCTACATCTGTAGGTTAGCCTGCAGATGTAGGGAAGTTGGATTGGCATGTCTGATGGGGGACACCCGTGACCACTGACTCCGCTGAGACGCTCCAGATCACCCGCACCTGCCCTTACGCTCCGCCGGAGCAGCACCTTCGATTCCTGCGCGAGGAGTCGGTCGCCGAGGTCGAGCTGCCTGGTGGTTCGAGCGCCTGGATCGCCACCCGCTACGAGGACATCCGCACGGTCCTGAGCGACCCGCGCTTCAGCGCCGACCGCCGCCATCCCAACGCCCCCAGGCTGAACGGCGAGACGGGGCCCGGCCAGTCGCCGCTGCCGAAGATGCTGCTGGAGATGGACCCGCCCGAGCACGGTCCGGCGCGGCGCGCGGTGGTCGGGGAGTTCACCGTCCGGCGGATGGCGGCGCTGCGGCCGCGCATCCAGCAGATCGTGGACGAGCACCTCGACGCCATGCTGGCCGGCCCGCGCCCGGTCGACCTGGTGCAGGCGCTGGCCCTGCCGGTGCCCTCGCTGGTGATCTGTGAGCTGCTCGGCGTGCCGTACGACGAGCACGACTTCTTCCAGACGCACTCCGCGCAGTTGCTCAACCGCACCATCACGGCGCAGAAGCGGCAGGACGCCACCCTCGAACTGGCCGTCTACCTGGACAAGCTGATCAGGGCCAAGGAGGAGAACCCCACCGACGACCTGCTCAGCCGCCAGGTGGTCAAGCAGCGCGAGAGCGGCCAGGTGGACCATGGCGCGCTGCTCAGCCTGGCGTTCCTGCTGCTGATCGCCGGGCACGAGACCACGGCGAACATGATCTCGCTGGGCACGTACATGCTGCTGCGGCATCCCGACGCGCTCGCCGCGCTGCGCGAGGACCCGGCCAAGACACCGGGTGCGGTGGAGGAGCTCCTGCGGCACTTCACCATCGCGGAGTTCGCGATCATGCGGATCGCGGTCGAGGACGTGGAGCTCGGCGGCACGGTCATCCCGGCCGGGGCAGGCGTGCTCACGCTCGCCAACGCCGGCAACCGCGACCCGGAGGTGTTCGCCGACCCGGACGCGTTCGACATCGAGCGCGACGCCCGCAGCCACCTGGCGTTCGGCTACGGCCCGCACCAGTGCCTGGGCCAGAACCTCGCCCGCGTGGAGCTGGAGATCGTCTTCAACACCCTGCTCCGGCGGGTCCCCGGCCTGCGGCTGGCCGTCCCCGCCGAGCAGCTCTCGTTCAAGGACGAGGCCACCGTCTACGGCATGCACGAGCTGCCCGTCACCTGGTGACGGCGGCGCCGTGACCTCAGGCGGCCGGTGGGAGCGGCTTGTCGTGCAGCCAGGCCGACAGCAGCGGACCCACCGGCCGCGTGGTGTGCCGCTGAACGTGCTCGGCGAAGTCCCGCGTGCTGACGTTCGCGTGCCGGCGCGCGGCGGTCCAGGCGCGCAGGGCGGGGAAGAAGTCCCCGTCGCCCAGCGCCCGCCGCAGCGCGTGCACGGTCAGCGCGCCCCGCTTGTACACCCGGTCGTCGAACATGACGTCCACGCCGGGGTCGGCCAGCACGAAGTCCTGCGGCAGCCCGGCCAGCCGCTGATGCCAGCGCCGGGCGTGCTCGGCGGCGGGCGGGCCGCCGGACGCCTCGGACCAGAGCCACTCGGCGTACGTGGCGAAGCCCTCCTGCAGCCAGATGTCGCTCCAGCAGGACACCGTGAGGCTGTTGCCGAACCACTGGTGCGCCAGCTCGTGCGCGACCAGCCGCTCGAACCCGCGCCGGCCGTCCACGTGGTTCCTGCCGAAGATCGACATGCCCTGCGCCTCGACCGGGATGTCCAGGTCGTCATCGGCCACGACGGCGACGTAGCCGCTGAACGGGTAGGGACCGAACCGGTCGGCGAACACCGCCATCATCTCGCCCTGCCGGCCGAAGTCGTGCCGGACGCGGGCGCCCAGGCGCGCCGGGTGGGCCAGCCGGGTGCCCGCGACCTCGGTGAGCTCGTAACGCCCGATCTGCACGCTGGCCAGATAGCTGGCCATGGGCTCCGGCTGGTCGTAGCTCCAGGTCGTGGTCCCCGCCCCGCGGCGCCGGCCGGCGAGCACGCCGTTCGCGACGACCCGGTACGGCGACGCGGTCGTCACGGTCATCCGGTACGACGCCTTGTCGTCGGGCCGGTCGTTGCACGGGAACCAGGAGGGCGCGCCGATCGGCTGGCCCGCCACCAGCGCGCCGTCGGTCAGCTCCTCCCACCCCACGCCGCCCCAGGGACTCGGCACCGGCACGGGGTTGCCCGAGTAGCGGACCTCGACGACCGCGCCGCCTCCCGCGGGCAGCGGCCTGGGCAGGGTGACCCGCAGCTTGCCCTGGCCGTGCAGGTGGCGGGCCTGGACCCCGTCCACCGTGACGCCCGAGACCCGGAACCGGCCGAGGTCCAGGTCGAGCACGCCGAGGGGCTCCGCGGCCGACACGGTCAGCCGGGCCGTGCCGTCGAGCCGGTTGCCCGCCACCCGGTACTTCAGCGTCAGGTCGTAGTGCGACACCCCGTACCGGTGGTCGCCGTGCGCCGAGAAGTACGACGTCATCGCCACGCCGAGATGGGATTGCCGAACCAGCGCGTGCGAGCGGGCACGGCCTCCCCGCGCATGACCAGCGACGCGGGCCCGATCGTGGTGTCGGCCCCCACCCGCGCGGCGGGCAGCACCACACCGTGCGGGCCCAGCGTCGCGCCCGCCTCCAGGATCACCGTGTCCATGCTCATGACCCGGTCGTGGAACAGGTGGGTCTGCAGGACGCAGCCCCGGTTGACGCAGGCGCCGTCCCCCAGCGTCACCAGATCCGCCTCAGGCAGCCAGTACGTCTCACAGGAGACCCCATGCCCGATGCGCGCCCCGAGCGAACGCAACCACGCGTTCAACGGCGCGGTCCCCAGCCACGGCCGCGCGAACCAGGGCGCCGCCAGCACCTCCACGAAGTTGTCCGCGAGCTCGTTGCGCCACACGAAGGAGCTCCACAGCGGCCGGCTGCCCGCTGCGATCCGGCCGACCAGCGCCCACTTCGCGGCCGTCGCCACCGTCGCGGCGGCCACGCCCGCGACCGCCAGCACCACCCCGCCCAGCGCGAGCGCCGCGGCGAAGCCGTAGCCGGCCGCGAGCCACTCGAAGGCGGCCGCGACCAGGACCGCGAGCGCGACCGCGCACATCGCGGGCACCACCCGGAACGCCTCGACCAGCGCCCTGGCCGCCTTGTACCGGGCGGGCGGGTCGTAGGTGCGGCTCCGGTCGCCCTCCTCGGCGGTACGGCGCAGCTCCATGGGCGGCATGCCCACGTACGACGAGCCGGACCTGGCCTTCTTCGGCGTCGCCGACAGCACCCCGACCAGGCCGTCCTTGGGCACCTTGCGGCCGGGCGCGGTCATCCCCGAGTTGCCGAGGAAGGCGCGCTTGCCGATGCGGGCCGAGGCGATGCGCATCCAGCCGCCGTCCAGCTCGTACGGGGCGACCATCGTGTCGTCGGCCAGGAAGGCGCCGTCCCCGACGGACGTCATCGAGGGCAGCGCCAGGACCGTGGACAGCTCGGCGCCGCGGCCCACCTTCATGCCGAGCGCCCGCAGCCACGCGGGCGTCAGGACGCTGGCGTACAGGGGGAACAGCCAGACGCGCGCCGACGCCATCAGCCGGCCCGTCGCCCACGCCTGCCAGGCCTGGCGGCTGTGCACGGGATGGCGTCCCGCGCGCAGGCCCATGCCGAGCAGCCGCACGCTGACCAGCGTGACCAGCGCGAAGGCGGCCATGCCGGCGATCGTCGCCGGTGGAACGCCCGGCAGGGCGGCGGTCAGGGCCTGGCCGAGCGTGCGCGCGTCGCCGGCGAACACGGCCAGCA
The DNA here is from genome assembly GCF_040654215.1 of Nonomuraea sp. NPDC050733. Lineage (NCBI taxonomy): Bacteria > Bacillati > Actinomycetota > Actinomycetes > Streptosporangiales > Streptosporangiaceae > Nonomuraea > Nonomuraea sp. NPDC050733. Next base: position 87,155 of record NZ_JBFAHO010000010.1, read on the forward strand.
CCGCGAGCCCGGCTCCGGCCGCGACCATCGGCAGCAGGCTGAGCACGACGGCGGTAAGCCCATACAGCGCGGCCCAGAACCGGGAGCGGGCGGGCCGCTCCCCCGGCCGCGACCTGCGCGACTTGCCCTGCCTGAACGCGGGGGCGCCGGCCCAGAGCCGGCCCGCCGGCACGCTCCCGGCGACCGCCGATCCGGGGGCGATCTCGGCGTTCTTCCCGATTCTCGTTCCGGGCAGCAGCGTCGCGCGGGAGCCGACCCTCGCGCCGGCGCCGATCCTGATCTCCCCGATGTGCAGCCGGTCGCCGTCGTACCAGTGGCCGCAGAGATCGACCTCCTGCTCGACCGACGCGCCCCTGCCCAGCTTGAGCAGCCCGGTGACGGGCGGCGGCGAGTGCAGGTCGGCGTCGCCTCCCACCTGGGCGCCCAGCAGCCGGGCGTACCACGCCAGGTAGGGGGCACCGGCCAGGTCGGGAACGCCGAGCCGCTCGGCGAACCGCTCCGCGAACCACAGCCTCAGATGGACGGCGCCGCCGCGCGGATGACTGCCCGGCCGCACGCCGCGCAGCAGGAGCCGGGCCACGGCCGCCGACAGTCCCATCCGCCCGGGAGGGGTGACGAACAGCAGAGCGCCCAGCGTCACCCACCACCACGACAGGGTCGGCGCCCACGCGGGCGCCAGGATGTTGCCGGCCGCGGCGAGCAGCACGATCCAGCGGACCGCGCCCACGCCCAGCAGCGGGATCATGAGCGCCGACTGCGCCAGCGCGGCCCGCCGGGGCATCGGCGTCACGGGCCGCCGTCCCGGCTCCGCCTCGCCCCGGCCGTCCAGCAACCGCGCCAGCCCGCCGAGCGTCGGCCGCGCGTACACGTCGCCCACGGCCACGTCGGGATGGTCGGCGCGCAGCACCGACACCAGCCGGGCCGCCGCCAGGCTCGTGCCGCCGTCGGCGAAGAAGTCGGCGTCCCGTCCGCTCGGCGCCACGCCGAGGACGGCGGTCCACCGCTCGGCCAGCGCCGCCTCGGCCGGGCTCAGCCCGCCCTCCGGCGTGACGGGCGGCGTGGCCAGCGGCCAGGGCAGCGCGTCACGATCGATCTTCCCCGAGGTCCGGACCGGGAGCGCGTCGATCGGCGCCAGGCGCGGCACCAGGGCCGCGGGCAGCGAGCCGGCGAGCAGCTCACGCGCCCGGCGGAGGTCGAAGCCGGGCTCGGTGACGACGTAGCCGACGAGCACCTGGTGGCCGCCGCCGGCGGTGCGGACGGCCGCGGCCGCGCCCGCGACCCCGGGCAGCGCCCGCAGCGCGGCGTCCACCTCGCCCAGCTCGATCCGGCGCCCGCCCAGCTTCACCTGGTCGTCGGCGCGGCCGGCGAAGACGAGGCCCTCGGGCTCGGCCCGTACCAGGTCGCCGCTGCGGTAGGCGCGCTCCCAGCCCAGCGACGGCAGCGGCGCGTACTTCTCGGCGTCCTTGACCGGGTCCAGGTAGCGGGCCAGGCCCACGCCGCCGATCACCAGCTCGCCGGTCTCCCCCATCGCGACCGGCTCGCCCTGGCCGTCGACCACCGCCAGGTCCCACCCGTCGAGGGGCAGGCCGATGCGTACCGGACCGTCGCCGGTGAGCCGGGCCGCGGAGGCCACCACCGTGGCCTCGGTGGGCCCGTAGGTGTTCCACACCTCACGCCCCGGTACGGCGAGCCGCTCGGCCAGCTCGGGCGGGCAGGCCTCCCCGCCGAAGATGAGCAGCCGGATGCCGTCGAGGTGCTCGGCGGGCCACAGCGCGGCCAGCGTGGGCACGGTGGAGACGGCCGTGATCCGCTGCTGCGCCAGCCAGGGGCCGAGGTCCATTCCGGTGCGTACGAGGGCTCTGGGCGCGGGCACCAGGCAGGCGCCGTGCCGCCACGCCAGCCACATCTCCTCGCAGGAGGCGTCGAAGGCCACCGACAACCCGGCCAGCACCCGGTCGCCGGGGCCCAGCGGCCGGTCCCGCAGAAAGAGCCCGGCCTCGGCGTCCACGAACGCGGCCGCGGACCGGTGCGTCACCGCGACGCCCTTCGGCCGGCCGGTCGAGCCGGAGGTGAAGATGATCCACGCGTCGTCGTCGAGGGCGGGCGGCGCGGGGGCCGACGCGGCGCTGCCGCTCACCGTCAGCTCGCCGGAGATGACCGCGCCGACCTCGGCCTCGGCGAAGACCAGCGCGGCCCGTTCCGCCGGGTCGTCGGCGTCGACGGGCACGTACGCGGCGCCGGCGGCGAGCACGGCGAGGATGGACAGGTACAGCTCCGCGGTTCCCGACGCGACGCGCACGCCGACCCGGTCGCCGTGGCCGACTCCGGCCGCGCCCAGCTCGGCGACGAGCCGGTCCACCTCCGCGCGCAGCGAGCGGTAGTCGAGGCGCACGGTGCCGTCGTCGATCGCGAGCGCGTCCGGGTGCCGGCGCGTGGTGTCGTCGAGGACGTCGACGAGGGTGCGCGGCGGCGGCGCGAGCACGCCCGCGGGGTAGATCGCGCTCGCCGTTCTGGGGCGTAACTCGGCCGGGTTGCTGGGCAAGCAGTGCTCCCTCGGAACGGCGACGGCTGACATTGAAGGGTACGCGCCGTGCCCGTGTGATCGGCCCTACACATTCCCGGCATTTCATCGTACGATGAATTAAAGCCTGGAAGGGAGAGCCATGATCACGCGAAACACCGGCGTCCTGGTGTGCGGCGGCGGACCGGCGGGCATGATGCTGGGCCTGCTGCTGGCCAGGGCGGGGATCGAGGTCACCGTGCTGGAGAAGCACGGCGACTTCCTGCGCGACTTCCGAGGGGACACCGTCCATCCCTCCACCGTCCGCCTCATGGACGAGCTCGGCCTCGGCGAAGGCTTCCGCGCCCTGCCGCAGAGCCGCCTGGGCAACCTGTCGTTCCCCGCCTCCGACGGCAGCATGATCACCTTCGCCGACTTCGGGATGCTGCCCGCCCCGTACGACTACGTCGCGATGGTGCCCCAGTGGGACCTGCTCGCCTTCCTCGCCAAGGCGGCCGGCGAGGAGCCGGGCTTCTCCCTGCGCATGAACACCGAGGCGACCGCGATGGTCAGAGACGGCGAGAAGATCGTCGGAGTCAGGTACCGCACGGCGGACGGCGAGGAAGGGGAGATCCGCGCCGAGCTGACGGTGGGGTGCGACGGCAGGCACTCCACCCTCCGGCGGGACGCGGGCCTGGTCCCCGAGGAGTTCCGGGTGCCGTTCGACGTCTGGTGGTTCCGCCTGCCCAGGTGGGAGAGCGACGCGGGCGTGCCCGCCGGCATCGTGCCGGTCGCGCGGGGCACCGAGGCGCTGATCTCCCTGACCCGCGAGGACTTCTACCAGGTGGCGTACTTCACCGCCAAAGGCTCCGACGCGCGGCTGCGGGCCGAGGGGATCGAGCGGTTCCGTGAGCGGGTCGCCCGCCTGCGGCCGGACTTCGCCGGCCGCGTGGACCACCTCAGGAGCATGGACGAGGTGTTCGTGCTCGACGTGAAGCTGAACCGGCTCGGACGCTGGCACCTCGACGGGCTGCTGCTCATCGGCGACGCCGCGCACGCCATGTCGCCCGCCGGCGGCGTGGGCATCAACCTCGCCGTCCAGGACGCGGTGGCCGCCGCCGCCATCCTCGCCGGGCCCCTGCGGCGGCACGCCGTCACACCGGCCGACCTGGCCGCCGTGCAGCGGCGCAGGCAACGGCCCACCGTGATCGTCCAGGCGTTCCAGCGGATGCTCCAGCGGGTCGTCTTCGAGCCGCTGTTCGCGGGCAGGTTCTCCGGGCCGCCCAGGACGCTCCTCCTTCTCAGCCGCCTGGTCCCCCGGCTTCGCGCGATACCGGCGCGGTTCGTGGGCTTCGGCCCGCGACCGGAGCACGCTCCAGCCTTCGCGCGCAGGCGTCCTTAGCGGTCCGGCCCGCCAGCCGCGAAGGCCGACTCTCATTCCTTCCGGGCCTGCGACTCACAAGGTAGGCCCGGACGTCGTTGCCTGCATCCGTCGGCACTTGCCCTGCACTTTCGGCCGCTGCTGGCGCGCCCACCCGACCTCAGATCCAGCCGATCGCTTTCATCACCGCCTCGGCCACCTCCGGCACAGAACCATCCGAGGCTTCAACGACAACGTCTTCGAGCTGAGCATTTTCCATGATCTGGTCCAGCTCGCCCGACCTCTTGAGATGCCACTGGAGGGCAGCCTCCTCACCTTGGTGACGCCGAGCCAGTCGCCGACGGACAACAGGGAGTTCCACACGGAGTCGACACACCGTCAGCTCGATACCGACCGCCTCCGCATACCGCCGGCGATCCTCTCGAGTCTCAGCGACGCCGGCCATGACGAGTCGGACAGCCCCAGCGTCCAGATAGTTTCCAGCGACGCTGCGCAGATTCCGTAGGGCCATCTCGAAGTTGAAACGATCATCCGGTGCGGGAGGCCAAGATCGACGAAGTGCGTCCACGTCGATGACGGCATGGGCAACCCCGGCGTCGGCGAGCAGGTCGCCCACCATGTCCGCAACCGAGGTCTTGCCGGCTCCCACCGTGCCGATGATCAAAAGAGCGCGGGACGATTCACCAGGAGACACGCAGATCATCTTGGCAAGAGTTTCCATCGTGATGCCCAATCGGCCAACAGGACGGTCATATCTGCCACCTCCTCTGTCAGAGCTCTCCGTTCGCATGGTTACTGCGGACGTTGCGCGATCGTTCGCAAGGTAGGTCCGGACGCCGCGAGGTTCGCGTGGACGCGACATTCGTCGCTCTTTTCATCCCGGACGTTCATGCTTTCGGGATAGTGAGCGGCGATGTGGTTCCCGGTGGTCAGGCCGCCACGGGCTTACTGTGCTGGGTGTCCGTTCCCGCCGGCTGCTGTCGTCCGCCAAAGGGCGCCCGTGATCCCGGCGAAGCTCGCGGTCAGCAGGGCCGCCCCGAGCAACGCCACCGGACCCAGGTCCATGTCGGTCACGAGGAACACCGTGGCCTTCACCATGCCCAGTCCGCTGCCGAGCCCGAGAAGAATGCCGATCCAGCGGGGCAGGACGCCACGCCACGTCACGATGGCCACCAGCATCAGACCTGCGTTGACTACCAGGCCCCCGGCGCTGAACGTCACGTTGATCAGGTTCAGCGACTCCCGGTATGTCTCGAGCAATGAGCCGCGATCGCCCGCCGGTGCGGAGAGGTATTCAGCTGCCAGTGCTGGAGTGGCGGACAGGCGCAGGCAGGCGCCGAAGAAGCCGATGAGGGCGGCGGCGCTGGCGGCCGATATGAACGTCGCCCGTATCGGCGCGGGCCGGCGCAGCGCGGTGCCCCAGGCCAGGAGCAGCCCGCCGATCCCCAGCCACGCCAGGACGTCGAAGACGATGGTCAGCCGGTAGAGGCCGGGTGCGCTACCGGAGGCCTCCAACTCCAGGAATTGCTCTGGCAGGGCACCGCTGCCCGCCGGTGCGACGACGGTCACGGACAGGACGATCAGCCCCAGGTAGGCGAGAGCCGTCAGTAGCGACCAACGGGACAGGAGGCGCAGCCATGGCCGCTCGTTGCCACCTGTCGTGTGTGGGCTGGTGGGTGGAGTAAGTGGGGCGCTCATGATTGAGCCCTTTCGTACAGAGGGATTTCGTGCAGAGCACGCCGCGGCGTCGGCAAGGACGTTCGGGTGGTTCCCGGGCTTTGGCCGGGGAGTTCGGCGACGGAGATGATGGGGTGTCCGGTTACGCCTGCAGGGAGTCCAGCTGTGCCAGGAGTCGTGCCTTGCCCGATCGGTTCAGCCAGGTGGTGAAGTCCGTGAGGTCGGCGTGGGCTTTGCGCAGGGGTGCGAGGTCGGTGTCGTAGTAGGTCTCGTTGGCCCACGTGAAGACCTTCGCCACCTCGGGAGCGTGCTCCCAGAGAACTTCGAGCGGAACCTGGGTGTGTGGAACCCGGCGGCCCGCCGCCGTGCTCAGCGCATCGGCGATCTGCGGTGCCGTCAGCCTGTCGCCGGTGATCTCCAGGGCCTTGCCCAGGTAGACGGCAGGCTCGGCGAAGGCCAGCGCGGCGAACGCCCCGGTGTCCGCGATGGCGATGAGCTGCATGACCAGGTCGTCATGCCAGGGCACGTTGAGCGAGCCGTTCTGGAAGAACCGTGCCGGGCTGGTGAAGTCCTCCATGAACCCGGCGGGACGCAGGATCGTCGCGGGCACTCCTAGCTCGTGGATGTGCTCCTCGATCTGCCATTTGTCGATGGTGCCCCAGCCGTGCTCCACGTAGAACCGGTTCTGGCTCTCCACGCCGCCGACCGACGAGTACACCAGGTGCTGCACGTCCGCGGCCTTGGCGGCGTCCGCGACGTTCTTGCCTTGAGTGATCTCGTTGGGGTTGGCCGACTGGACGCTGTAGATGCCGTACGCGCCGCGTGCCGCCGCCTCGATGGAGGCGCGGTCGTCCAAGTCGCCGCGGACGAGCTCGGCGCCGCGCTCGGCGAGCCGGACAGCCGCCGGCGCGGTGTCGTCGCGGACGAGGGCGCGGACGTGCCAGCCGTCGGCGAGCAGGTGGCGGGCGGTGGCGCCGCCCTGGTTCCCGGTGGCGCCGGTGACGAGCACGGTCTTGGTGTTCATGACTCACTCCGTTGTCGCTGTTTCGATGCGGTGACTGTATGACGATTTTTGAAAGTTCGTCAACTGCAAGTACCGATTGACGAAATATCAGACTGCGTCATAGGGTTCTCGAGTGAGCGCCAACGTCGAACGGCTTCGTGACCCCCGTCAGCGAGCCGAAAGGGCCGCACGGATCCTCGATGTGGCGGCGGATCTGCTGGTGCGCCACGGCTACCGGCGGGTGACCATGGACGATGTCGCCGCCGGGGTCGGCATCGGCAAAGGCACCGTCTATCTGCACTGGAAGACCCGCGAGCAACTGTTCGGCGCGGTCTTCGCACGCGAGGTGCTCTTCGCGATGGACGAGCTACGGCAGGCGCTGCAGCAGGATCCGCGGGCCTGTCTGCTGCACAACTTCGCGCGCGCCTACTTTCTGGCCATCACGAACCGCCCGCTACTACGCGGACTGCTTCTGGCCGACCCCCACCTGCTCGGCAAGCTGACCAGCACCCCCGACGCCGGCCGCGATGACCGGCACGGCATCATGGCGCGCCACTACCTCGAACTGCTCGCCGAGCACGGCCTGCTCCGCGACGACATGCACATCGATGAGATCGGCTACGCCTACCAGGCGACATTCGAAGGCTTCCTGCGAGCCGAGGGCGCTGCCCCCGCGGGCGGCCCGGAACAGCGGGCCGACCTGCTCGCGCGGACGATCCAGTACGCATTCGAGAGAAAGCCGGCGATCCCCGACGCGACGCTGCGGGGCCTCGCCGCCGCCACCGTGACTCTGATCAGCGAGCTGATCGACACCGATCGCGCCGAGTTCGACATCCCCGAGGCCGACGACCTCGGATAGGGTGGCTCGTCCTTCCAGTCACCCGGGCCAACCGAGAGCGCCATGAGAAGGCCGTTTTGTGGTTTCCCGCAAGCGGCGCCCCGGTCAGGTGATCCTGCATCATCGCACGGTCCACCCTGTCGTCATCCGCGAGTGGAGCATTCCGATGGAACGCTTCGGCGGCGCGATCTGGCAGAGCCGGCGCACTACAGACCGGTTCAAAGCAGCGACCCAGGCTGTTACGGGACACGAACCGTTCGTGGCGATCCGCCGGGGCGCCTGACTGGGGAGCCGTGCGAGACGATCAGGATCGCGGGCGTAGGCCGTCCATCATGACGGTGACAAAGCTGCCGGCGAGGTCCGGGGATGCATCGCTGGAGCGTGCGATCGCGTAGGTCACCTCGCCCAGCATCACCGTGGCGACGTCTGGGTCGATGTCGGTCCTGATCCCTCCTGCCTCGCGCGCCCGGTGGATCACGTCGACGAGCGCCTTGCGCAGCTCAGCACGACGCGCACTTGTCAGGGGCACCTGCAGCCGGGTGAGCTGCTCGCTCACGATCCAGTGGGCAGCTTGGAAGTCGATCAGGTCCAGCAGGAACCGGCGCAGGGCGGCGACCGGGTCGGGTTCGGCCACTGCCTGATGGGCCCGCTGGATCAGCGGTTCGAGCAGGTCGGCCACCGCCGCGTCGATGAGCGCGTCCTTGGTGCCGAATGCTCGCACGATCGTGGCCGCTCCGAGCCCGGCCTGGCGGGCGATGGCCTCCACGGTGACGGTGGTCCCGGGCTGGGCGAGCAGCATCTTGGTGGCCTCCAGGGCGAGGCGACGGTTGCGGACGGCATCGGCCCGGCGCGGGTGTTCGGCGGTTGACATCTGAAATGGCCGTTCCATATCCTTAAGTGGAATGTTCATTTCAGATAGCTTACGAGCCTGGAGAGGCCCATGCAAGCGCTGATCAGCGACCCGGACACCCCTGCTGGTGTGCGGCTCGGCCAGGTCCCCGAGCCGGTGCCGCAGGCCTCCGAGGCCGTGATCGAGGTGGAGTGGTTCACCCTGCTCGCCCGCAATCTTGACCACGCGGCCACCCTGCCGGCGGGAAGCATCCCGGGATTCGACGCGGTGGGCATGGTACGGCGGGCAGCCGAGGACGGCACCGGTCCCGCGCCAGGCACCCGAGTCGCCACGCTGATGACCGCAAACGCCTGGGCGCAGACGCGTACGGTACCCACGCACGAGCTGGCGATCGTGCCGGAGCGGGTCGACTCCGGCCAGGCCGCCACCTTGCTGGTGCCCGGGGTGAGCGCGCTGCGAGCCGTGCGGCGGCTGGGCGCGTTGACCGGCCGCCGCCTGCTGGTCACCGGGGCCGCGGGCGCGGTCGGGCACTTCGCCATCCAGCTGGGTCGTCTCGCCGGCGCGCACGTGATCGCCGCAGTACGCGATCCCGGCAGCCGCGACCGGCTGGTGGGACTAGGAGCCGACGAGGTGGTCACCGAGCTCGGCCAGGTGTCCGCTCCGGTGCACGGCGTGATCGAATCAGTCGGCGGGCCGCTCCTTTCTCAGGCCTTCGACCTGCTGACCGAGGGTGGTCTCATCCAGCAGGTGGGCGCGAGCTCGGGACAGCCGACCACGTTCGTCCCTTACCAGATGGTCGGGCGACGCCGCGCGATCGAGGGATTCCGGGCGGGCGACCGGTTCGGGCCCGACCTGTCCTATCTGCTGGACTTGCTCGCGGAGGGCAAGCTCGTCCCATTGAACGACGAGCGCGCCACGTGGGACGACATCGACGCACTCGCCCAACGGCTGCGAGCGGCCGACGCCCCCCAAAGGATCGTGGTGGCGGCCCGGCGAACCCTCGCGTCCTGATCTCCAGCGCGGTCGCGGATCGCGACTGCGAACGACAACATCCTTTGGAGTGGCAATGAGCAAGAAAGTTCTGATCTCGGGAGCGAGCATCGCCGGGCAGACTCTGGCCTACTGGCTGACCAAGCACGGTTTCCAGACCACGGTGGTCGAGCGGACGCCAGAGCTGCGGACCGGCGGCCAGGGCGTGGACGTACGCGACCAGGCACTGGACGTGGTCGAGCGCATGGGCGTCCTGCCGCGGATCCGGGCGGCGGTGGCCGACGTGCGCGAGATGCGGTTCGTGGACGCCGCGGGGCAGCGGGTGGCCTCCGTGGAGCTGGCGAACGACATCGAGATCATGCGCGGCGACCTGGTGAAGATCCTTTACGACGTGACCAAGGACGACGTCGACTACATTTTCGGCGACTCGATCAAGAGCCTGGCGCAGGACTCCGAGGGCGCGACCGTCGCCTTCCACAGCGGCGGAACTGGCCGGTTCGACCTGGTCATCGGCGCGGACGGGCTGCATTCCAACGTGCGGCGCCTGGCCTTCGGGCCGGAGTCGGAATTCCTCGACTACAAGGGCTACTACTTCGCCTTCGGCAACGCCGACGCGGCACAGGGCGCGGACCGTACGATCACAATGTTCAACACGCCGGGCAAGATGGTGGGAATCTACCGCTCAGGCAACCACGCCCAGGCCAAGGCGTACTTCATGTTCCGGCGTCCCGAGACGATGGACTACGACCACCACGACCTGGACGAGCAGCGCCGACTGCTGAAGGAGAGCTTCGCCGGCGAGACATCGTGGCGGGCGCCGGAGCTCCTGGACGGCGCGCTGGCCGACCCCGACCTCTACTTCGACGCCCTGAGCCAGGTACGCATGCCGTCGTGGTCGGCCGGCCGGGTGGCCCTCGTGGGCGACGCCGCCTACTGCGCCTCCCCCGCCTCGGGGGCCGGGGCGGAGCTGGCCCTGACCGGCGCCTACCTGCTTGCCACGGAACTGGCGCACGCAGACCACCGCGAAGCCTTCCGCCGCTACGAGGACCAGCAGCGCAAGCTGGTCGATATCAAGATGCAGATCAGCGACAACCTGGGCCTGATGGTGCCCAAGACTCAAGACGACATCCAGGCCAGGAACGTCGCGCTCACAGCAAGTCAGTGAGCCGTCCCAGCGGCGGCGAGGGGCGCTCGCTGACGACCTGCCGGTCGAGGTGCGGGGCAAGCTGGAGCCGCTGCGGGCGAAGCTGAACCGGCTGGCCGACCATTTCCATAAACGATGAATATAAAAATGCTATGCTTCGAGCATGGGTCGTCAAGGCACCGCTCCTGACGCGTCCGCCGCCATCGGGGCAGCCCTCTACGGCCTGGCCACCAGGGCCGTGAGACGCCTGCCCCGGGACATGAGCCTGACGTCGGCCGCCACCCTTGCCACGCTGGACCGGACCGGCCCGCGGCGCATCACCGATCTGGCCGCGGTCGAGGGCGTCACCCAGCCCGCGATGACCGCCCTGGTCCGGGTGATGGAGGAGTCCGGCCTGGTCGAGCGGCGGGGCGACGCGTCCGACAAGCGGGTCACGCTGGTGTGCCTGACCGAGGCCGGCGCCTCCTATGTCCGCACGCGGCGCCAGGCGGGCGTCCACGCGTTCGAGCGGTTGATCGGCGAGCTCACCGGCGACGAGGTCGAGGCGCTGGTGGCGGCCCTTCCGGCGCTGAAGCATCTGGAAGAGCTCGAAAGCCAGGACCGCGAAGGGCCGAAGCAGTGACCGGGCAGCCGGTCGGCGGGGTCGCGGCGAAGGCGTTCCCGGTGGCGCGTTCCGAGGCGCGGCTGCTGGTCCCCGCCCTGATGTTCATCGCTCTGGTCGTGGCGGCGGTCGCCAGCCTCGGGACGCCGCTCATCACCAGCGTGGCGACCTCGTTCCACGTCTCGCTCGGCAGCGCGCAGTGGACGCTGACCGTCGCGCTGCTCAGCGGCGCCGTCGCCACGCCGGTCCTGGGCCGGCTCGGAGCCGGCCCGCACCGGCGGGCCACGATCCTCGCCACGCTGGCGGTCGTCGTCGCCGGCAGCGCGCTCACCGTGCTGCCGCTGCCGTTCGCGTGGCTGCTGGCCGGCAGGGCGGCCCAGGGCGTCGGGCTCGGGCTGACGGCGCTGATGATGGGCGTGGCCCGGGACCACCTCCCCGAGAAGCGCAGCGCGGCCGTGATCGCCCTGATCTCGGTGGTCTCGATCATCGGGGCCGGCGTCGGCTACCCGCTGGCCGCACTGCTCGCCGAGCTCGGCGGGGTACGGGCTGCCTACGGCCTCGGCCTGGTCGTCACCGCCGCCGCCCTCCTGACCGCGTGGCGCTCCATGCCCGAAGCCCCCGAAGGCCGCTCCGCCCACGTGGACGTGGCAGGCGCGGTCGTCCTGGCCGCTGCGCTGCTCCTGGTGCTGTTCCTCGCCGGCGAACGGAATCTGTGGAGCCGGCACCTCGCCGTGGCGGCGGGCCTCGCCGTCGTCGCGGTGGCGCTGCTCTGCGTCTGGGCCGTCATCGAGCTGCGCAGCACGACGCCCCTGGTCGATGTGCGGGCGGTGCGGCACCCGGCGGTCGCCGGGGCGAACATCGCCATGTTCGTCGGCGGGATCGGCATGTACCTCCTGCTCACGCTCATCACCCGGTACGCGCAGACGCCGCACGGCGCCGGCTACGGCTTCGGGCTGACGACCTTCGTCGCCGGGCTGGTCCTCATCCCGTTCTCGGTGCTGGGGTTCGTCGCCGGCAAGCTCACGCCGCGGGTCCGGACGCGGATCGCCGGCCCCCTGCTCCTGGCCGGCAGCGCCGTCGTGGTCGGCGGCGGGTTCGCCCTGTTCGCGGCGGCCCGGTCGGACCTGGCCGAACTGTTCGCGGCGATGGGCGTGCTGGGCTTCGGCGTCGGCGGCTTCTCGGCCGCGATGCCCGGCGTCATCCTGGCCGTCACCCCCAAGAGCGAGACGTCGAGCGCCATGAGCTTCAACTACGTCGTCCGCAGCGTCGGGTACTCCCTGGGCAGCGCCATCGGCGGCCTGATCCTCGCCGCGGGCACCGGCCCCGGCCACCTCTTCCCCGACGACAGCGCCTACACCACCGCGGCGCTGGTCGGCATCGGCGCCATGGCGATCACGACGCTGACAAGCCTCGCTCTCGCCCGCCGACGCTCGTCCGAGACCAACCCGTAAGTCAGATGTACTCCTCCCAACACTGGAGGTTCCATGCCCAAGGGCTACCGGGTCAGCGTCTACCGTGGCGCAGCACGGCCAGGACGATCACGACGATCCGACCCGCCGCCGGCAGGGACCGCCACCGCGATCTGATCGCCTTCGGGTGCTTGCGCAGCAGGTCGGTGACGTATTGGACAGTTCTCGTGGACAGCGGCAGGGCGCACTGACAGACCAGGGAGACAGCGTCCCCGGCCTGCTGGTTCTTGTTCTTCACACGACTTCAACGAGCACCGGGGACGCCCCTTGCGGCCGGCTCCGCCGCCCGCCCGGTTCGCCCCTATATCAGGGTCCGCATAATCGCCGGTATGTGGGACGGACGCACGGCGGTCCGGATGCTCGCCGCCGATCCGGGCACCACCTTCGGGTGGACAGCCTCCGCTCTCGCCGCGCAGGCCAGCGGCCAATTCACGGGCCCACCGCAGGCGCGATCCGGTAAGGGTCACCGTCACGGCGGCTCAGAAGGCGATCGTGAACCGGCCGTCGGCGAGTTTCCGCAGCCAGGACCGGTCGGCCAGCCGGTTCAGCTTCGCCCGCAGCGGCTCCAGCTTGCCCCGCACTTTTGGTACCGACCTCAGCGCGGTCTCGTACCAGGCCCGAAGCTCCAGTCGCCTTGATCACGAACGACGTTTGGTATCACACTGTCGTCGAGCTGGACTGCGTCAGCCTGCCAGTCGGGCGAGGGCCAGTGCGTGTGCCTGGTCGAGGGATTCCGCAGCAGCGCAAGGGACGTCCGGCTGCACACCGATGCCCTCCCAGTTCGTGCCGGAGACGGGGTTGATGGCGCGGCCGGTGGGGACGGTGGCTTCCAGGTGGGGGTGCACGGTCCAGCCCTTGCACGGGTGTGCGCCACCGCGGGTGGCCTCGCCGACGACAACGGCGCGGCCGAGCTGCTGCAGGTCGTAGGCCAGTTCCTCGGCGGCGGAGAAGGTGCTGTCACTGGACAACACGTACAACGGTTTGCTGCCGCCGAAACGCGCGCCGGGAACGTGCGGCAGGCTCCAGGACTGCTCGCTGCGCTCGCCGCGGCGCCAGTACATGGTGTTGAGGTGGGTGCGCTCGTCCAGGAGGTAGCTGCAGACGAAGGCGACGGTGTCCGGGTCGCCACCCCGGTTGTTGCGAAGGTCCACGATCAGCGCCTGGGCGCGGGAGGCCAGGGTGAGCGCGGCGCTCAGCGGTTCGGCGGCCCACTCCAGCGGAAACAGCATCGGCGCCAGCTCCACCACGGCGACCCCCCCGTCGAGCAACTCCAGCCGGGGCGCACCGCCCAGCGAGGTGTCGAAGTCCCGGCGGATGGACTCCAGGGTCGCCGCGCCCTGCTCGGGGGACACCGGGTCGGCGTGGTGCTTCAGTCTCAGGTGTTTGTCGTCGTTGACGGACTGCAGATCCGCGGTGACCAGACGGGCGAGTTCCTCGGCACCGTCGACGTCATAAGCGCCCTCGGCGAGGCGTCGTCGTAGCAGGCCGGCGAGCTGCTCGGCTATCTCAGGGAAAACGTAGTGCTCGGTTAGCAGTCGGGCTGTCTCGTCGATGACAGGAGCGGGCTGAAGGTTCGTCAGAGTTGTCATAGCAGGGGAGTAGAGCACTGCCCTTACGAAAACGTCAAAAGACTGATTGTGCGGCCTCGATAGGGCGCTCCAGCAGACTCCGGGCAATGTCCGCGTACTCGATGACGGTGACGTCCGCGCGCTGAAGGCCTGTGCCGGCGCGGCGCCCATCACCCGCGCCTCGGGCAAGAGCCTGGTCGTCCACCACCGCGAGGTGAAGAACCAATGGTTGGCCACCGCCGGCTAGGTATGGGCCTTCGCCTCTTTGAGGGCGCCAGGTCCTCGAGCGCACTACGACCGCCGCCGAGACGGCGGCGACCGGCACTCCAGCGCGCTACGCAACACCTTCAACCGGATGCTCGGCTGCCTCTGTCACTGCCTGCAGGAAGGCAAGGCCTATGACGAACTCGTAGCGTTCCCGGCATCAAGCTCAGGGTCGGCGAAACCAGACACGCTGACGCCGCCTGATCATCAATCGATACCGGCCTGCTCAGCCGTACCTCCTCCTCCGCATATCCCAGCGCCTGATAGAAGCTCCGGGCGCGGACGTTGGCCGCACCGGTCTCCAGCGTGATGCGCCGCAGACCGCGTTCCCGTGCCCAGGACTCGGCGGCATCCACCTGGCCGGTGAAGTGCCGCTGGGTGGCCAGGGTGACAAAGCCCACGACACAGCCGTCGCGGACCGCCACCAGCACCCCGTGACCATCGCTGCTGTCCCGGTCCAAGGAACCGGTGACCCAGCCGCCAACGGCATCACGCCATGCCGCGACACCCTCGGTCAGGCGCGGAGCCAGCGCGACGACGGCATCACGGTCTACGGTCTCCTGTCACCTGGGACGGTATGGCGACGGAGCGGCCGGAGGCGGAGCGAGGACCTCGGCGATCAATTGGGTGTCGGTGTACTCGGTTATCTCGGCGACCTTGCCGTCGCGCATGACGAAAATCCAGCAGTAACGGTTCGGGTAGTCACGCCCTGACGCTGTGACGCTGTGATTGCGGCCTTCGACAACAACCACATCATCGTCGGCCACGAAGCGCTCGGCGCTGACGAGATTACGGCCGCCAAGCTGTTCCGCGAGTGGGTGGAGCAGTTCCTCCAGTACGGCACGCTTCCCCTCATAGGTGCGTGACCACGCGGTCTGCCCGATGATCGTCCAGCGGACCTCGTCGGCCA
This sequence comes from Nonomuraea sp. NPDC050733, assembly GCF_040654215.1. Classification (NCBI taxonomy): domain Bacteria; kingdom Bacillati; phylum Actinomycetota; class Actinomycetes; order Streptosporangiales; family Streptosporangiaceae; genus Nonomuraea; species Nonomuraea sp. NPDC050733. Next base: position 102,350 of record NZ_JBFAHO010000010.1, read on the forward strand.
GGGCGTCGATGAAGGGCCGCCCGTTACCCTTCGCGGTCTCGGCGAAGACTCCCTGCAGGAACGCTCTGTTGTCGGCCTCGGACATCTGGCAAACCTCCTGGTAATCCGGTAAGGCTTGGCGATCTTCGTGGTCAGGTGGCATGAAGACGGCCATCGCGTGATCACTCAGAGTTTGTGAAGACATCTGAAGATCGCGTGATGGCCGTGGCCGACAGCGTAGACCCTGACGGCTGGATGGTCACCTTCAACGAGTTGATACACCGAGTCGCCGGACGTTTCGGCCGTGTCGAACCACGACGTACGGCGACCGGATACGTGCGCGGGCTGCTGGCCGACCTTGAACGCAAGAACTGCTGGAACCTGGCCGAACACGCCGGACCCGCTGGTCCGCAAGCCATGCAACGGCTGCTGCGCACCGCCCGCTGGGACGCCGACGCGCTGCGTGATGACGTTGGCGACTACGTCACCGAACAGCTCGGCCCGCAGGGTGCTTTGGTGGTCCCCGCCGGGCGAGCCCTGCTGGATCGGCGGCTCTACCTGCCTCAGCACACCTGGCTGGCCGATCCCGATCGCTGCGCCGCAGCTGGCGTGCCCGAGCAGGCCGCCTTCGCCACCAAGCCCGCCCCGGCCGGGCAGATGATCACCGCCGCGGTGGAAGCCGGGGTGCGCGCGGACTGGGTGACCGGTGATGAGGTCTACGGCCAAGACCCCGCCTGCGCGCCCTGCTGCACCAGCGCCGGATCGTTACGTCCTGGCCATCGCCGGCAACCGCAGGTCAACCTGGAGGGCGCCGAGAAGAGCGCGGCCGAGATCGCCGCCGACGTGACCGATCGGCACTGGCACCACTACAGCGCAGGGCAGGGAGCCAAGGGGCCGCGCTACTACCTGTGGGCCTGGGCCCGCATCGACGCCGACCAGCACGACGGCTCGCGGTGGTTGCTGATCCGCCGCAACCCCGTCACCGGCGAACTGGCCTATTACCGCTGCTCCGCACCCGAGCCGACCCCGTTGCCCACCCTGGTGCGCGTCGCGGGCATCCGCTGGACGATCGAGGAGTCCTTCCTGGCCGCCCTGTCCACATCCCAGCCCGACCCCGACGATGAGCGCATCCCTCTCACCATGCCCGAGATCCGCCGCTTGCTCGTGCTACTCATCCCGGCCCAGCTCCGATCTGCCGAAGAGACCATGATCGCGGAGTGTCACTGGAGTACTAGTGGTGGATCGGAGGAGGCCGAGCGGGTGGGCCTGTTCGGGGTTGCCGCTACAGGACGGCTGAGCTGGGCTTGTGATCGCTTGCGGGAACAAGACATCCCGGGGTCGATGAGATGGTAGGCACAGGAAAGGCGGGGTCAAAGTGGAATGTCGTCAAATCGGCGATATGGCGATGGATATGTGGAATTTCGGCAGCCGAATCCTGGCTCCCGGGGCTTGTCGCTGGTGACGTTCAGCGGCCGGGGTTGTCCGCGGTGTATCGGTCGGCGAGGTCGGCGAGCCGGGCCACCTGGCCGACCTCGGGCGACCAGCAGTAGAGGATGACCTCGTCCGCCCCGAGCTCCTCGAACCCGCGCAGCGCCGTACGGATCTGGTCCTCGGTCGTGAGCATGCCCTCCACCATCCAGTGGGAGGCGCCGACGATGGCGTAGCACTCGCTGATCGCCGCCTTGGCCGTGGCGACCGTCTCGTCCGAGCCGAAGGCGACGTTGAGCTGGCCGACGTTGCGCGGGCGGGCGGCCCGGCCCGCCTGCGACCACTCCTTGTCGACGGCGCGGAAGAGGTCGCCGGCCCACGGCGGAGGCGCGGCGCACAGCAGTCCGTGGCCGAACCGGGCCACCCTGGCCAGCGCCGCCGGCGCGAACGCTCCGAAAAGGATCTCCGGGCCCCCCGGACTCACCGGCGCGGGCCCGACCGGCCCGAGTCCGCACGGGGTACGCTCTCCCGCCCACAGCTGCCGCAGCGCGATCAGCTGGTCGTCGAGCCGGCGTCCACGCCCCTTGAGCGGCATCCCGGCCGCGGCGAAGTCGTCGGTCCGGCTGCCGACGCCCATGCCCAGCGTGAACCGGCCGTGGGCGAGCCGGTCGAGCGTGGCCACCTGCTTGGCCAGCAGGGCGGTGTCACGCAGCGGACCGATCAGCACCTCGGTCTGGATCCGGACCCGTCGGGTGGTGGCGGCGACGGCGGCCAGCATCACCAGCGGCTCCGGGTTGCGCCAGATGAAGCGGTCGAGCAGTCCGAGCGTGCTGAACGGTCCCGCCTCCACCTGCCGCGCCCACTCCAGCAACAGGTCCGGCTCGTCACCCGGCAACCCGATTCCGATCTTCATGGGTGTCCCCTTCGTCAGTGCGCCGTCCTGGCTGTGGCGATAGACTCGCTCTGGTCATTCAGTCCCTGATCGAGAGCTGACGGATATGACGGACGACCCCCAGGCGATCAGACTGGATGAGTTCCTGCCGTATCCCCCGGATCGCGTGTGGCGGGCGTTCGCGGAGCCCCGGCTGGTGACGAAATGGCTCGGGCCGGAGGATTTCCGGCCGGTCGTCGGCCACCGGTTCACGATCGTGGCGCAGGCCGTTCCGACGACGAAGTTCGGCGGCGTCATCCACTGCCAGGTGCTGGCCGTCGAGCCGGAGCGGATGCTGCGGATCAGCTGGGACGACCACGGTCCCAGCGGGGCGCGGTGCACGGCGACCTGGCGGCTGGTGGCCGAGGGCCACGGCACCCGCCTGTTCTTCGACCACGAGGGCTTCGACCCGGACAACGAGCTGCAGCAGCGGGCGCGCCGGATCATGGGCGGCGGCTGGCGCTCGTGGCTGTTCAGCCGGCTGGAAGCGGTCCTCGCGGACAAGGTCGCCGGGCCGGACGTGGCCCGTGAGGGGCGGCTCTACCCGCCCTGATAGTCGCCTTCCTCCTCCACCACGGTGTCGCGGAGGAGCCTCAGCCGATCTCTCCAGTAGGCCTCGTACGGGTGCAGCCAGTCGGAGATCTCCTGCATGGGCGCCTGACACAGTGAGTAGTGGCGTTCCCGGCCGACCCTGCGCTCCGTCACCAGGCCGGAGTCCCGCAGCACCTTGAGGTGCTCCGACACGCTGGGGCGGGCCATGTCGAAGTGCGCGGCGAGGCTGTTGACCGACTGCGGGCCCTGCAGCAGGAGCTGGAGTATGCGGCGCCTGACCGGGTTGGCCAGCGCCGGGAACACGTCGTCGAGCAGGGTGGGGACACCGTCCGGCGTCGTCGTCTTCCCGCTCCGCGGCATGGTTCGCAGCCCCTGATCGCACTGTCGTCGGCGGCCCGATATCCGTCGACTCCAGTACATTATCAGTAGGGGCTATCCTACCTGTCAACGCGGCCCGCCGATCCGCCCGGCGCCGGGGGGCTTCTGGATCACCCCCCGGCCGCCCTCTCGCCGGCCGGCTCACCACGTCACCGGCAGCGCCTCAGGCCCTCGTACCAGCCGGTCGGCCTTCCAGATGATCTCCTCCGGGTCGACGGCGAGCCGCAGACCGGGGAGCCTGCGCAGCAGGGCCTCGATGGCCAGCTCGATCTCCACCTTGGCCAGTGCCGCGCCCATGCACCGGTGCGGCCCGAAACCGAAGGTCAGATGCTGCTCCCTGGCCGCCTCGGCGTCGATCTCGTCGGGGTCGGCGAAGACCCGGGGGTCGCGGTTGGCCGCCGACAACTGGGTGTAGACGGCCTCCCCCTTGGAGATGAGGGTGTCGCCGATGGTGACGTCCTCGGTGGCGACGCGGGCGAATCCCCCCGGGCTCTCCAGCGGGATGAAGCGCAGCAACTCCTCGACCACCCGCGGCAGCGGCGCGCCGCGGCCCTCGGCCAGCTCCGCGTAGAGGCCGTCGCGGAGCATGACGAACATCATGTCGGCGAGCTCGTTGACGGTGGTCTCGTGGCCGACCACGAGCAGGGTGACGCCGAACGTCACCAGCTCCTGCTCGCTCATCACCGCCTCGGTGTCGCGGGCCCGGACCATCACGCTGAACAGGTCGTCGGCCGGCGCGACCCGGCGCTGCCTGACCAGCCACTGCAGGTACGCGGTGAGGCTCTGGAACGCGGCGAAGATCTCCTCGGGGGTGAACGCGGTGACCGACATGACGATGTCCGACCACACCCGGAACTTCTCCCGATCCGCGAACGGAACGCCCAGGATCTCGCAGATCACCGAGATGGGGAGGGGCAGCGCGAGGTCCTTCATCAGATCGGCCGGCGGCCCCTTCGCGGCCATCTGGCCGAGCAGGCCGTCGATGCGGTCGGCGATCCACGGCCGGAGTCGCTCCACCCGGCGGGGTGTGAACGCCCGGGCGGCGACCTGGCGGACCCGCGTGTGGTCGGGCGGATCCATGCTCATGATCATGTCAGGGCTCTGGACGATCTGCGGCTGCAGCCGGGGCAGGTCCATCGCCAGCGTGACGGCACGGCTGAACCGGGGGTCCGAGAGCACGAACTTGGTGTCCTCGTACCCGGTGACCAGCCACGCGTCGCCGCCGAACGGCATGCGGACCCGGGCGACCCGCTCGGACTCCTGCAGCTTGCGGTACTTGCCGTCCAGCTCCAGCGCGGTGGTGGGCCCGAACGGGAACGGGTGAACGGTGCGCTCGTCCATCACCGGCTCCCGGCGGGCGCCGTCCCGGCCGGGCGCAGCTCCAGGATCGCCAGGCCGAAGGAGGTCGGGTACGACTCGGCGACGGTCAGCCCGGCTCGCGCCGCGAGCTCGTCGTACTGCGGGCGGCTGCGTTCCTTGCCGCCGCAGAACAGCAGCATCATGATGTCCAGCCGGGCCAGGCTCCGCTGGTCCCCGCCGCCGCCGACGATCGTCTCGATGACCAGGAGCCGGCCGGTGGACCCGAGCGCCTCGGCGCCGCGCCGCAGCACCTCCACGGCCTGGTCGTCGGACCAGTTGTGCAACACGTTCATCAGGACGTAGGTGTCCGCGCCGGTGGGCCAGGCGGCGAAGAAGTCCCCTTCGACGAAGCCGGCGCGGTCGGCGACCGGCGAGCCGGCCAGGTGCGCCCGTGCGGTCGCGACCCCGGCCGGAGTGTCGAAGACGATGCCGCGGGCGTCCGGGGACGCGCGCAGGACGGCCTCCAGCAACAGCCCGTGGCCGCCGCCCACGTCCACGACGTCGCCGCGGGCCGACCAGTCGATGGCCGTGATGACGCTGTCCAGCGAGATGCGGGTCTTGTGGGCCATCGCCTTCTCGAACGACGCCGCCAGATGCGGGTGCTCCGCGAGGTCCGCCCAGACGTCCTGGCCGAAGATCCGCTCGTACACCGGCCCGCCGGTCCGCACCGCGTCGAGCATGTGCACGGGTGTCTGGTCGAGCCGGGTCATCGCCCCGCCCATGTCCCACCAGTCGCGCATGCTGACCGGGTTGTCCTCGGACATCAGCGCCGACAGCTTCGTCGGCCGGTACACGTCGGAGGGCTCGTCGTGGTCGAAGACGCCCAGGTGCGCCAGGTACCGCAGCAGCCGGCGCACCGCCTCCGGATCGACGCTCTCCCCGGCGACCTCCAGCCCTTTCAGGATCGCGTCGGCGGACGCGCCGTCGGGGGTGACCAGGTCGGCCAGCCGGAGCGTCGCCGCCGCGCGGATGGCCCAGGGCGCCACGGTGTCGGTCAGGTTGAGCATGGTGATGAACGCGTTGTCGGCCTGGACATCGCGGGGGGCACGTGCGTCGGACACCTTGTACTCCGTTCGAGAGCGGGACACCGGGCGGCGGTCAGCTGAGGAACTCGCGTGCCGGATTGGCGCGGGGGTAGGTCCGCAGGTAGTCCAGGAACGTCGCCAGGGTCCTGTCACGGGAGGTGAGCAGGCCCGGCTGGAAATGAATGGTGTCGAAGATGTCGGAGTCGTCGGAGTAGAACTGCATCTGCGCCTCGAACACCTGCTGCAGCGCCTGCTCCGCCGACTCCTCGGTCTCCGACTCGCCCTTACGGACGCCGTAGACGAAGAAGGAGTCCGTCCGGCCCGGAGCCGGCAGGCTCGGCGAGGTCATCCAGAAGTACCAGCGGCCGTTGAGCAGGCCCGTCTGCAGGAACAGGTTGGGGCCGTGGATGTCGATCTGGACGTCGTACGTGGTGCCGTCCGGCAGGGAGCCGACGAGGTCGTACCCATGGCTGTGGGCGCTGTGCCGGGCCGTGTCGGCGGGCGGCGTCTTCAGGTCGAACCCGTGCGGCAGCGACAGGTGCTGCAGGTCCAGGGTGTGCGCCGACACCATCCAGGGCTCCATGGCCAGGTGCCCGAACCGTCCCCGTCGCGCCCGCACCTCGTCCTCCGGGCAGGGTAGATCGGGAATCTGGAAGATCGGCTCGGTGCCGTTGAACGCCCACACGACGCCGAATCTCTCCGCGGTGGGGAACCGGAACAACCGCGCGCCGTCCGGCACCGGGTCGCCGCTGCCGGTCCGGCGGCACACCCCCTGCTCGTCGTAGACCCAGCCGTGGAAACGGCATCGCAGCATGCCGTCGGACACGGTTCCCACGCTCAGGTCGGCGCCGAGATGCAGGCAGTATGCCGACACCACCGACGGCCGGCCCGCTCTGTCGCGGAACGCGACGACCCGCCCGCCCAGGAACTCCGCGCCGACGACCTTGCCGGCCGTCAGGTCGGCGGCCATGCAGATCGGATACCAGCTCTGTGTGTAGAGTCCGTCGTCCCCCTCGTGTGGCAGGTGCTCGCCCATCGGGCGGGGAACCGGATCGTCCTGGCCGGTCGCCGGGGCCGGGGGTGTGGTCACGGGTCACCTCCGCTTGTTCGGTTCGCGCGGTGGCCCAAACGCTAGATCAGGCCAGGTCCCGGAACTTCTTCGATCCTGCGCAAGCTCGCTAGCGGCCGACCGGCAGGCTTTTCGGCGTCGGATCGAAGCCGCTCTCCTGGGCGGCCAGCAGCGGGGAGGCGAAGACGATCGGCGGATCGCTGGGCCGGCGCGGGCGCAGGTCGATGACGATGCTGCTCTCGGCGACGTGGCCGTCCTCGACGTGGACGTGCCCGTACGAGCCGACCAGGTACTGGTTCGGCAGGTCGCCGGTCATCATGGCCTCGATGTCGGCGTCGGGCGAGAAGCTCATCGCCAGCGCCATGTAGGCGCCGTCGGGGCCGACCGCCATGTCCACCTCGGCGGACTCCCGGGCCATGGCGCAGGCGGCCGGCCAGCCCTGCGGGATGCCGGACTCGAACAGCCCGACCAGCGCGATGCGGCCCGGCTCCAGGCCGTTGAACCGTACCCGGAGCTTGCGGGTCCGCCCGGCACGGAGCGGGGGCGGCGCCGCCGCGTCCAGCACCGCGTCCCACGACTGGTCGGACATCTCGCCGATCAGCCGCCGGAACTTGCGCGGCGAGACCCCGACGTGCCGGGCGAACTGGTGGGAGAAGGTGCCGAGGCTCGTGTACCCCACCTGCATGCAGATCGTGGTGATGTCCAGGTCGGTGACCGCGAGCAGGCGCTTGGCCTCGGCGATCCGCAGCGCCGCCAGGAACCGCGCCGGGGTGGTGGCGGTGATGAGCCGGAACACGCGCAGGAAGTGGAACGGGCTGAAGCACGCGGTCTGCGCCAGGTCGTCGAGCGAGTGCGCGCGGGACAGGTCGCGGCGGATCTTGCCGAGGACCTCCTCCACCGCCCGAAGACGGTGATCGTCGCAAACGCCGATCCGGTCCGTTGCGCCGTTCTCGCGCATCCGCACTCCTGCCTCCAGGTCCCTGCAGCATCCATCGATATGTCCCTCAGGTCCACCCGCCGCCCGCGGCGCTCGGTCAGGGCCGGTTGGAGGGCTCCGGGCTCGGCCACATCGACGCCCAGCCGCCCTGGGCGCCGTGCGTCTCCCGCAGCAGGTCCGGGATCTTCGCCACGTCGAAGACCCCCCAGTGCTCCACGATCTGCCCGCCGTCGAAGCGGAAGGTGTTCGATCCGCCGATCGCGAAGGTCTTGCCGGTGGCGGGGACGCCCATGAACTCGCCGGTGTGCGCGAAGTGCAGCTCGATGGCCTGCGACAGGTACTCCCCCTCGCACACCGAGACGAGCACCTCCACCTTGGTGGTGGTGAGCGCGTCGGCGGCCTGGCCGAACCGGTGCGCGACGCCGTCGCGGCCGGGCGGGTCCCACGGAGGCGCGAAGTGGTCCACGAACTCCGGGGCCAGCACCTCCTGTATCGCCGTGAAGTCCTTCGAGAAGAGCACGGCCCCGCGGAAACGCCGTACGATCTCTTCCCGCTCGGCCTTGATCTTGGCCAGTTCGTCGTTCACATGCCCTCCCAGGTTGCTGTCAGGCCGTGGCCTCCAGCAGCTCGCTGTCGATCAGCCCGAGCTGCTCGAGAAGGTGCACGGTGTCGGCCACGCCCCAGTGCTCGACCACCTTGCCGTCCACGATGCGCAGCTGGCCCATCAGCGCGCAGCGGACGGCCCGGCCCGTCGGCTCGATGTTCAGATAGGGGCCGGAGTGGGTCGCCGAGACCGTGAGCCGGGTGCTGACGAGATCGCGCTCGGCGATCATGTCCTCGACGTCGATCCGGATGTCCGGGAACGCGGTGATGAACCGCTGCATCTCGCTGCCCACCAGGCCGGCCGGCATGGTTCCGTCGCGGCCGTGATGCACCATGTCCGGCGCCCAGTAGCGCATCATCGCGGAGATGTCCCGTACGTTCCACGCGTCGACGAGCTTCTGTACGACGGCCTTGTTGGCGGCCAGCTGGTCCGGTTCCACGGTCACGGTTCCTCCCCGTCGGCCCCTCCACGGATGACACCCTCATAGGGGAACACATCGCCATATGTCGGGGTTTCTTCGAGATTGTCGTTCTGCCGGGTGCGATTGACCGGGCCGTCAGGCCGCGGAGACACTGAACGCGGTCCAGCGCCTGCCGGGAAGGACGGCATTCACCATGACCATCTCGGATGACGTACGACCTCGGCCCCGCGCCGAGAGCATCCCGTCCGAGGGTGCGGACGGCCTGTTCACGCAGACCTGGTTCCCGGTGTGCCTGAGCACCGCCCTGCCGGCGGACGGCGGCATCGCCGGCGTCGACCTGCTCGGCGGCCGGGTGGTGGCCGTGCGCTCCCGCTCCGGCGAGGTCGCCGTGTTCAGCGCCTACTGCGTCCACCTGGGCGCCGACCTGTCGGTGGGCCGCCTCGAACGTGACGCGATCCGCTGCGCCTTCCACGGCTGGCGCTACGGCATGGACGGCCGCTGCCTGTCCGCCAACGGCACGCCGGTCGATCCCCGGGCGCGCCTGTTCCGCTTTCCCACCGTCGAGTCGCACGGCATCGTCTGGGCGTTCAACGGCTCGGCCCCGCTGTTCGCGCTCCCCCAGCCGGAGCCGCCGATGCCCGGGGCGCCCGTCGCGACGCGGACGATGGCGTTCGACCACGAGCTGGCGGTCGATCCGTGGGTGGTCGCGGCCCAGACGATGGACCTGCAGCACTTCGCCCTCCCCCATGAGGGGAAGTTCGTCGAGGACCCCAACGACTCGGTCACCTGGGACGAGTTCTCGGTGGGATACCGCTATCACGCGCTGATGCCGGGCGGAGAGGAGTACCGGGTCTGGGCGTCGATCCACGGCAGCAACATCTTCTGGCAGCAGGGCACCCTCGACGGCCGCTGGTTCTACTGGATCACCGGCATGGCGGCGCCCCGGGAGCGGACCACCGCCTCATTCTTCGGCTGGGGCACCCATGTGCTGCCCGGCGAGCCGCCGGAGGCGGCCGAGGAGTTCCTCACCAGGGTGCAGGCGTTCATGTTCAACCTGCTGGCGGAGGACGCGCCTGTGCTGATGACGATCCACTACACCCCCGGGCTGCTGACCCACGGCGACACCGCCCTCGCCGACTTCTTCTCGTACCTGCGCCGCTACCCGCGGGCCAACCCGGCCCGGCACTATCTGCGGTGACCCGCGCCTCCGCCGGCCACGCCACGAGGCGGGCCGGCGGAAGCAGCGGGTCGCGTGTCAGTTCTGCTCGTACGCCTGCCGCAGCAGCGCCTTGACGCCGTCGTCCACCTGCTCGACGGCGGTCACGCTGATCTTGTGGGTGGACTGGCCCGGGGCCTTGGCCGGCTTGAGCCGCTCGTCGGCCGGCGGGTCGACGAAGCGCAGCCCGAGGTCGATCCGGCTTCCCGTGGCGGGCTGCACCGCGGCGAACTGGCGCTTGCGGTTCACCGCGACGAAGGTGGCGCGCACCTCGACGGCCACGTCGTCGCCCAGCCCGGTGGCCGCCGCGACGAGCGCCTCGTAGATCGGCTTCAGGCTCTGCTGCGAGCCGGCGTACTGGGCGGCGAGATGGTCGTCGGCGGTGGGCTCGGCCCACCCGGCGTCCTTGGCCGCGGCGATGGCGATCGCCTCCTGCTGCGGCTTGGTCAGGCCGTGCTCGGACTTGAGCCATTGCCGCACCGCGCGCTGGTCGAGCGGGTCGGTCCCGGACTTGCGGACCTCGGCCACCCACTCGTCGAGCGACTTGCCGGTCTTCTCGGGTAGGGACGCCGAGACGCGGACGAGCATCTCCGCTCCGGAGAGCGCCATGCCGTGTTCCTTTCGTCGGATTGCGGAAGGGGGGAGCTGCTCAGCCCCAGGACGCGCCCGCCCCCTGAGGAGGCGCCTTGACACGGCTCGCGATCACGGCGGCCACGACCATCAGCACGGCGCCCACGATCAGCGCGGTGTTGAGGCCACTGGTGAAGCTCTGGCCGACCGCGGTCCTGATCTGCGCACCGACGTCCGGAGCCACCCCGGTGACCTGCGGCAGGACACCCTGAGCCGCCACGGCCGCCTGGTCCGTCGCCTTGCCGGCGGCGTCCGGCGGAACGCCCGCGGCGCTGAGACGCCCGGGAAGGTCCGCGGCGACGCGCACGCTGATGATGGCCCCGAGGATGGCCGTGCCGAGCACGGCGCCCAGCATCAGGCCGGTCTGCTGCATGCCCGACGCCGTCCCCGCGAGGTTGGCCGGGCTGTGTCCGAGGATCACCCCGACGGCCACCGGGACGATCGCGCCGATCCCGATGCCCATCAGCCCCAGCGACGGACCGAGCAGCGCGTACGACGAGTCGGCCTGCAGCAGCGTGATCCCCACCGAACCCAGGGCGACCAGCACCGCGCCCAGCATCATCGGGACGCGAGGGCCCCGGTCGTTGCCCAGTTTGCCGCCGACCGCGGCGCCGACCCCGAACAGGACGGTCTGCGGGAGCAACAGCACCCCGGCGAGCAGCGGCGTGGCCCCCTGCACCTGCTCCAGGTAGAGGCCGAAGTAGAAGTAGCTGCCGAAGGCGACGAACGCGGCCATCGTGAGGACCACGACCGCGGCCGACAGGGACACGGAGCGGAACAGGCGCAGCGGAAGGACCGCGTTCGCCGACACCTGCTGCCGCCAGAGGAACAGCGCCCCCAGCACCACGAAGCCCAGGAAGCACAGCCCGGTGAACAGGTCGAGACCGTCCACGGGGATGCGGACGATCCCCCACACCAGCGCCAGCAGCGCGGCCGACAGCAGGATCACGCCGGGGATGTCGATCGGCGCGGCCAGTCGCTCCTCGCGCCCCTTGTCCATCAGCACCAGCCCGGCGATCACGACGATCGCGCAGATCGGGACGTTGAGGAAGAAGATCCCCCGCCACCCGAACTGGCCGACCACCAGGCCGCCGATGAACGGCCCCGCCGCCATGGCCAGCGCGCCGAACGCGGCCCAGACCCCGATGGCCGTCTTCATCCGGTCGAACGGGAACAGGTTGCGGATGATCGCCAGGGAGTTGGGCGCGAGCACGGCCCCGAACAGGCCCTGCACGACGCGGGCGGCGATCAGCACCTCGACGGAGCCGGCCAGTCCCGCGGCCGCCGAGCTCGCGGCGAACCCGACCATCCCCACGAGGAAGGTGGTGCGGTGTCCGAACCTGTCGCCCATCTTCCCGGCCGTGATCAGGAAGACGACCACCGCGAACATGTAGCCGTTGCTGACCCACTGGAGCTGGCTGAGCTCCGTCCCCAGCTCGACGGCGATCTTCGGGTTCCCGAGCGCCATCACGGTGGAGTCGAGCGCCTCCATCATGGCCCCGAGAGAGACGAGCACCAGGGTGATCCACATCCGGGACGAGACGGTGCTCGCGGGCGCGGGCTCGTCCGCACCGGATGGTGACCACGTTTCGTCACGAGGGGGTTGAGTCATGGCTTCTCCCACGGAGGGACGACTGGTGGATCACCGCGGGCACGCCGCGCGGTGGGGACGAACGGTCAGGCGCCGCCGCCGTCGACGAGGATGAAGCGGTTGCCGTCGGGGTCGGTGACGGCCGCCTGCTTGCCCCACGGGGTCTGGTTGGGGTCGTCGACGGAGACACCGGCGTCGCGCAGGGCGGCGACGGCCTCGTCGGTGTCCTTGGTCTCGAGCATGGCGTTCTGCAGCTTGGGGATGTCGGGCATCCAGTTGCACAGGACCAGCGTCGTCTGCCCGCCCTTGGGCGCCACCTCGATCCAGCGCAGGTTGTCGCCCATCGGCATCGGCGTCTCGCTGCGGACCTCGAAGCCGAGCTTGTCGACGTAGAACGCCTTGGCGGCGTCCTGGTCGGTGACGGGAATGGTCAACTTCTGCAGATGCGTGATTTCCATGCGGCAATCCTAGGTAGGGAAGATCCTACCCGTCAAGGGTCGGCTACATCCTACGCGTTCATGTCGCGAGCCGCCGGAGAGCCGTTACGGACCGGTGGCAGCAATGTCGGAGAAGGGTTCGCGACCCGCCTCAGGCATGCTCGGGAGATGCACCCGACGAGACGAGGCCGCGTACTCGTGGCAGGCGGGGGCGTCACCGGGCTCGCGCTGGGGATCGCGCTGCGTCACCGCGGGTTCGCCGCCGTCGTCCTGGAGCGCTCGGCCGGACCCGACCCGGCCGGTGGCGGGCTGGTGCTGGCTCCCAACGCCGTCAAGGCGCTCGACGCGATCGCGCCCGGCCTGGCCGGCCGGGTCCGCGCGGCGGGCCGTCCCGCCGGCGGCCGCGGCGCGGCCCCGCATCGCAGCGCGTTCCTGGACGACCGCGGCCGGCTGCTCGGGTCGGTGTCGTTCGACGGGTACGAGGACCGCTACGGCATGCCGGCGGTCACCATCCTGCGCGCCGGCCTGCACGCGCTGCTCTGGGAGGCGGCGGGCGACGCCGGGGTGGAGCTGGCCGGCGGACGCGCCGCCGCCCGGTATCTCGACCGCGGCTCGCACGTCGAGCTGGTCGCCGGCACCGGCGAGGTCCTGCGCGGTGACCTGCTGGTCGGAGCCGACGGTGTCCACTCGGCCGTACGCGCGCAGTTGCTGGGCGACGGCGGGCCGCGCTACCGGGGGTTCACCGCGGTGCGCGGGATCGGGCCGGCGCCCGCGGCCTACCCCGACGGGTTCATCGCCTACGGGCGGGGGCTGGTGCTCTTCGCCGCCGCGCTCGGCGGAGGCGACCTGTACTGGGTGGCGTCGATGACCGCGCCGCGCGGCGTCTGGCCGCGCCGCCCGGTCGCCGAGGCGCTGGCCCATGTGATCGACCGCACCAGCGCCTGGCATCCGGACCTGCGCAAGGTGCCGGCCTCGGCCGATCCGGCCGGCTGTGTCGTCCACGACGTCTTCGACCGGCCGCCGCCGCGCACGTGGAGCCGGGGCCGCGTCGTGCTCGCCGGCGACGCCGCGCACCCGATGGTGTACACCCTCGGGCAGGGGGCCGGGATGGCCCTGGAGGACGCGGCCGTCCTCGCCGCCGCGCTCGCCGGAACCGGCACCACCACGCCGGCCGCGACCGACGGCGCCACGCCGGCCGCGGTCGACGGCGCCGCGCCGGACGGGACCGACGGCGTCGGGGTGGAGCGGGCGTTGCGGCGCTACGCGGCCGAGCGGGGCCCGCGCGTGCGCCGGATCGTGCGCCAGTCACGGCTGCTGGGCCGGGTCGGTCACGTGCGCTCGCCGTTACTGGTCGCGATCCGCCGGGCGATCCTGATCGCCACGACCCGCGGGGACGCCGGCGAGCAGAGCGCGGACGTGTTCGCCTGGACGCCCCCGGAGGAGGCCCGGCGCTGAGCCCGGGGAGGCCCGGCGCTGCGCGGCCGCCGGTCGTGACGGCCGTCGCGGGCCTCACCGCTCGCGGGCCCGGCCCGCCAGGTAGGCCGCGCCCCGCGCGGAGATCCGGTAGCCGGTGCCGAGGCTGACGGTCAGCCCGAGGTTCTTGAGCTTGCGCACGTCCAGCTTGAACTGCGCGGCGTCACGTCCCAGCTCGTCGGCCAGGTCACCGGCCCGGACCTCCGGCCGGCGGCTGATGATCTCCAGCGTCGCCTCGGTCCACGGGCCGGTCCTGCTCGCCCGGTCCAGCCGGGCGAGCCTGGCCGCGATGGTCTCCCGCTCCTCCGCCGACAGGTCGCCGGAGGCCGCCGCCTCGTCACGCGGGTCCGGCTCGTCGACGAACCGGACGCGGAGCCGGTAGACGGGGTCGCCGGGATGCCCGCGAAGATCCTCGACCACGGCGGCGGCCGATGGATAGCCGGCGGCCGCCGCGTCGGCGTCGGTGATCCGACCGGCCTCCACGACGTCGACCGCGTCGACCGCCACCCGGCCCAGCGCGGTGCGGTACACGTTGCCCGCGGTCGCCTGCCGCTGCCGCCAGCGGCGGAACAACACGGTGATGGCCCCGCTGCGGATGCCGTCATGCCGTTCTTTCTCGATCAGCATGAGGGGAGGCTACCGCCCGCAGCCCGTCATTCCCGGCCGGACGCGAGCGGCTCCAGCAACCTGTCGGGGTTGGGGCAGACGTGGTCGGGGCCCGGCGTCCTGCCGGTCAGCAGGAAGTCGCTGACCAGCGCGTTCAGACCGGCGTTCCCGTAGAAGGGGAAGACGCGATGGTGGGCCGTGTCCGCGACGGTCACGAAGCTCGACCGGTCCCCCAGCACCTCGTGCATGCGGCGGGCGGCCACCCACGGGGTGGACATGTCCTCGTCTGCGGCCACCAGCAGGTACCGTCCGCCCCCCGCCTCCGTGCCGAGCCGGGTGGCGGGCTCCGACGGCGGGACCGGCCAGAACGCCGGCGCCTTGATCCCGTTGAGTGCCGCGCCGGTCCAGGGGAACTCCTCGGCCGCCTTGAGCATGTCCTGCTCGTAGAGGGCGGGGCTGCGCGGCCAGGACGCGTCGCCGGCCAGGATCGCGAGCTGGGCGACCGTGCCGCTCTCCTCCTTCGGCTGCCCGAACATCCGGGTGAGGAAGTCGACGCTGTCCGCGTCGAGGTCCGCTCCGGTGATCAGGTGCCGGACGATGCCGGCGAGGACGGGGTACGCCTTCTCGCTGTTGAGCATCCCGACCGGGATCAGCCTGGCCAAGGTGCGATCGAGCGGGAATCCCATCAGCGTGACCTGGTCACCCCGGTCGACCGCGGCGAGCACGCCATCGTAGGCGGCCCGCACGTCGGGCCCGGTGGAGCCGAGCCCGTACGTGGCGTGCCGGGTGGCGGCCCAGCGGCACCACCGGTTCAGCGCGCGCTCCCCGTTCTCGGGGAAGTCGGTGAACAGCCCGCGCCACACCCAGTCCGGGCTGCAGATGGCGTCCAGCACCGCGCGGTTCAGGCGGTCGCCGAACATCTCGCCGTAGACGGCGCCCAGATAGGTCCCGTACGAGTACCCCAGGTAGTCGATCCGGTCGGCGGCGAGCACGCCGCGGATCACGTCCATGTCCCGGCAGATGTTGCGGGAGTTGGCGTGGGCGAGCAGGTCCAGCGAGCCGGCCGAGCACTTGGCGGCCACGGTGGCCTGGTAGCGGATCTCGGCGTCGAACGACTCGGGGTAGTGGAAGACCCAGAAGCGCTCGGACGGTTCGAGGTCGCAGTAGATCGGGGTGCTCGCCCCCATGAACCGGTGGTCGAAGCCGACGACGTCGAACGCCTCGACCAGCTCCCCGGGCAGGCTGCCGAGCAGCGCGGCCAGCAGGTTCAGGCCGCTGTTGCCCAGGTCGTCGCCCGGACCGATCATGAGCACGCCGCGGCGGCGGCCGGTCGCCTCGTGCCTGGCGATGCCGATCTCGATGTCGCGGTCACCGGGGCGGCGGTAGTCGAGGGGCACCCGCAGCGCCGCGCGGCGGGCGCCGCCCAGCGCGGGGTCCGGGGCGCTCCATTCGACCTGCTGGTCGTAATAGGCGGCCAGGTCGGCGTTCGGCTGGTTCATCGTCGCCCCCCTCAAAGTTCTCGCGTCCGGTCGCCGTCCAGGACGACGTCGGCGTCCGGCAGCCGTCCCGTCGTCAGGAACTCCCCGGCCACCGCGTCGACCCGGGCGTCGCCGGCGAAGGGGAAGACGCGGTGCTCCGTCATGCCGCGCACCATGACCAGCCGGGCCCGCTCGCCCAGCAGGTCCCGCATCCGGGTCGCGCCGACGGAGGAGGTGAACATGTCCTGCTCGGCCTGGACGAGCAGCACCCCGTCCGCGGCGGCGGGGCCGAACTCCGTCGGCGGTTCGAGCGGCTGGACCGGCCAGAACGCGCCGGCCTTGACCCCGAGCAGCGCCCGGTCCATGAACCCCGGCGCGTCCTGGCTCGCCGCCTCGTACTCCTCCAGCTCGCGCGGCCAGGCCGCGTCCCCGCACAGGATCGCCATCTGCGCGGCGGAGGTGGAGGCGTCGCGCGGGACGGCGAACATCGAGCCGATGAGCTGCTGGGTCTCCGCCCGCAGGGCCGCGCCGGTCCTGGCCGACCGCACCACGTCCGCCAGCGCGGGGTGCGAGCGTTGCGAGCTCAGCATCATCATCGCCAGCACCCGCAGGAACTGGTCGTCCAACGGCACCGGCACACCGGGGAGCATGATCCCGCCGGCGCCCGCCTTGTTCAGCACCTCGTCGAAGGCGTCGCGCACCCGCTGCGGGGTGTCGCCGAGCGGTCCTCCGGGCCGGGCGGTCCGCGCGCACCACTGCCGCAGGGTCGCCTCGCAGTTACGCGCGAAGTTGCCGAACAGCCCGCGCCACACCCAGTCGGGGCTGAGCACGCTGTCGAGGATCACCCGGTCGGCACGGTCGCCGAACAGCTGGCAGTACACGGCGGCGACGTAGGAGCCGTAGTTGTGCCCGATCAGGCAGATGCGCTCCTCGCCGAGGCCGCGCCGGATGACGTCGATGTCCCGGGCGATGTTGCGGGTGGTGATGTGCGGCAGGACGGCCAGGGAGCGGTCGGCCGCCTTGGCCGCGATCTCGGCCTGGAAGCGGACCTCGGCGGCGAACGACTCGGACTGGTGGAACACCCAGAAGATCTCCCGCTGGTCCAGCCCCCACTGCAGCGGCGCGCTCTCGCCGCTGAAGCGATGGTCGAACCCGATCACGTCGAAGACGTCGGTGACCGACGGGGGCAGCGCCTTCCTCAGCTCGCCGGCCAGCGCGATGCCGGAGCTGCCCGGATCGTCCGGCGCGACGACCAGCACGCCCTGCCGGGCGCCGCGCCCGCCCGCCGGGTGACGTACCACGGCGAGGTCGATCGACGGCCCGTCCGGGTCGCGATGGTCCACGGGCACGGGCACCCGCGCCCGCTGCGAGCCGTCGCCGGCCTGGGGGGCCTCCGTCCAGCGGATCGGTGCGGCCGGTGACGGGGCGCCGGTGACCGGACGGGCACTGGGGGCTCCGCTCATGATGCCTTCCTGATCTGGTAGAGGACGTTGAAGGGGGTGGGGGCGGCGACCTGCCGGGGAGCCGTCAGCCCGGCGTCGGCGCACATGGCCGCGAGCACCGGGTGAGGGAGCCCCATCATGCCCGCCACCGTCTCTCCCGTCCGGGACAGCGGAACGGAGTACAGGGTGCTGGTGCCGTAGAGGAAGGCGGGGACCTCCCCCACGTTCTCGTGCGGGTCGGTCGAGCAGTGGGTCTCCAGCAGGAGGAAGACACCGGCCGGCGTGAGCGCGCCGGCGACCCTGCGCAGGACCTCGCCGGGGTCCGCGGCCAGGTGCAGCGCGTCGAACGTCATGATCAGGTCGTAGGAGCCGGACAGGCCGTCCGCGAACTCCGCCACCCTGGTGAGCGTCACGCGGTCGGTGACGCCGAGCTCGGCGATCTCCCGGCGGGCCCGCTCGACGTTGAGGTCGTGCCGGTCGACCCCGACGAACCGCGACGCCGGGAACCGCTGGGCGAGCAGGGCGAGCGCGGTGCCCGACCCGCAGGCCAGATGGGCGACCCGCGCGCCGGCCGTCAACTTCTCCTCCAGGCCGGGGACGAGCGGCAGCCACTGGTCGAGCAGCATCGCCCTGAGCCACTTGGCGCTCATCCGCCAGGTGGCCTCGTACATCGCGGGCGGGTAGTCGGCCGGGGTCAGGCCGGCGCCGCTGCGGAAGCAGCCCGCCACCTGCTCGACCATCGCGGCCAGCGGCGGGACCAGCCGGGCGATGCCGCCGACGTAGAAGGGCGATTCCGGGTCGGCCAGCAGGGCGGCGTGGGCCGGCGACAGCCGGAACTCCTGCCCGGAGGGATCCATCTCCAGGTAGCCGCCCGCGACCATCGTCCGCGCCCATTCGCGCACGTAGCGGGCGTCGACGCCGGCCTTCCCGGCGATGGCGTCGGCGCTGCGGAAGGCGCCGTCGGCCAGCACCTGGAACAGCCCCAGCTGGTCCCCGAGGGCGCACGACAGGGTAACCATGGCGCGGCTCAGGTCCGCCATGAACTGTGCCCCGGCCGCGAGCGTCTGCTCGATGTCGGCTCCACGGTCGGAAACGATGGGGTTGCCCATGTGCGCCGCCTGTCATCGGTTGCCTGTCCGGTTCCGCCAGCGTAGGCATCGCCTCAGCCGGGCGGCTTCTTCGAGATTGCGCCCGCGGGATCGAGGGCGAAGCGAAACCGGCACGCCGGTCCGCGTCACTTCGCGGGGGCCGGCGTGCCGGTCTCGGCCGGGCCGCTAACGCGCGGCGCCGTCCCGCGTCCGGGTGAACCAGACCGGCAGCTCGCCGAGTCCGCGGAGAACGCCCGTCTCGCGATACTCCAGCTTCTCGACCGGGAGGGCCAGCGTCATCTCGGAGAACTCGTTGAGCAGCGAGGTGAACGCGATCTCCGTCTCCAGGCGGGACAGGGGCGCCCCGATGCAGTAGTGGATGCCGTAGCCGAACGCCAGGTGGTTGCGGTCGCCGCGGCTGACGTCGAGCCGCTCGCCCTCGTCGAACCTGCGCTCGTCGCGGTTGGCCGACGCGTTGGCGATCGTCACCAGCGCTCCGGCCGGGATCGTCACCTCGCCGATCGTGATGGGCTCGGTGGCCACCCGCAGCATCGCCCGCTCCACGGGGCCGTCGTAGCGGGCCAGCTCCTCCACGGCCGACGGCATCAGCGACATGTCGCCGCGCAGCCGGTCCATCTCGCCGGGGTTCTGCAGCAGCGCCAGCATGCCGTTGCCGATCAGGTTCACGGTCGTCTTGTAGCCCGCGATGAGCAGCAGGTTGGCCGTGGAGACGACCTCCTTCTCGGTGAACGTGCTGCCCGAGTCGGACGCCACGATCAGGGCGCTGAGCAGGTCGGGCTGCTCCTCCTCGTGCCCGGAGCCGGGCTTGAGCTCGGCCCGCTTACGGGCGACCAGGTCGACGAAGTAGTCGCGCAGCAGCCGGTTGGCCTCGTACGGGCGGATCCGCTCGCCCTTGACGTAGGTCGGGGTCAGGGCCGCGAGCACCCAGTTCGTGAAGCTCACGGCGTCCTGGAACGGGACGCCCAGCAGCTCGCAGATGACCTTGATCGGCATCGGCGCGGCGAACGAGCTCATGAAGTCGAACTGCTTGGAAGTGTCGATCTCGGCGAGCAGCTCGTCGGTGATCTGCTGGATGCGGGGGCGGAGCCGCTGCACCCGCTCGGCGCTGAACGCCTTGTTCGCCAGCTGCCGGAGCCGGGTGTGATCGGGCGGGTCGGCGTTGAGCATGTGCGGCTCGGAGTCCTCCTCGCCCTCGTCGTACAGCTCGGTCTGCCGCATGACGTCCCACATGTTCCGGGGGTCGCGGGAGAGCCGGCGGTCAGCGAGCGCGGCCCGCGCCTCCTCGTACCGGGTGATCACCCAGTGCTCGATGCCGCGCGGCTCCTTGACGAGCTGGACCGGTCCCTCCTCCCGCATCTGCGCGTAGACGGGGAAGGGGTCGTGGCGGAGGTGCGGTTGATACAGCGGGTGAAGCTCGTCCTCGGCGTGTGCCATATCGCCGGTCCTTCCATGGTGGATGGGTGGGGAACTTGCGCGAGGTGACCGTCATCCGGGCATGCCGTCCGGCATGTCCGGCGGGGACATCCGCCGGACGAGATTGCCGAGACGGTCGAAGGCGGCGGCCCAGAACTGGGTGAGCAGGGTGCGGTCGTGCGGGGCGGTCTCCGTCGAGCCGAACATCTCCCACCCGTAGTGGAAGACCTGCAGCAGGCTGCCGCCGAGGTGCGTCGGCTCGATCCACAGATGGCCGGACAGATGGTCCGGCCATCCGCCCCGGTCGAGCCGGAAGTGCAGGCTCGGCAGGTACGACGGGAACCGCTGGCCGGCCTCGATGTGCTCGGTGACCGTCAGGACGCAGCTTCCGCTGGCGTCGCCGATCACGAACGTCATCGGGTCGTCGACGTTCAGCGAGCCCGACGTGCGGCCCGTCCAGTACTGCAGGGCCGGGACGGCGGTCAGCGCCGCCCATGCCTCGTAGGCCGGGACGGGCAGCTCGGTCTGCACGTAGGGCCCCATGCGCCGCCAGGTCCAGCGCACGTCACGTCCGGTCTGGATGTGGTCGGACAGCTGGTCGAGGATGCCCGGCCAGCCCGTGCCGTTCCAGCTCCGCCAGTCCGACGGCCCGTTCGAGCTGATCTCCGTGACGGTCACCGTGGTGGCGGCGCCCATGGCGGTGAGCTGCCACGTCACGCGCGTGGCCGGGCCCACGCCCACCCACCGCCATCGATAGCCAAGCCTGGCCGAGTGACCGTCCGCGCCGGGCGGCTCGACGACGTCGGTGTGACACCAGAAGAACTCGCCGTCGCGGAAGTCGAGCATGCTCCGCTCGCCTTCGCGGGCCCAGGCCGGCCCGGTCCTCGCCAGCCACCGCCCGACCCGGTCGGGATCGGTCAGCGCCGTCCACGTGGCGTCCAGGTCGGCCGGGACGGTCACCGAGGCGACCACCCGTTCCCACCGGTCGTGCGCGACCGGCTGGGCCGACGACCGGAAGGGCGGGAACGGCGACGGCTCCATGAGCGGGACGGTGAGATCGTCGGGCAGTGATTCGACAGCGGTCATGGCTCCTCGGCTCGATCAGCGGGGGCTGGGGACTGGTCTCGCCCTGGTCAGGCGAACCGCTCCGGGGCCAGGTAGCCGCCCATGTTGAACCGCAGGCTGGTCAGGTAGCCGACCGGCAGGCCGTCGGGGTCCGTGAGGTCCATCAGCGGCAGCATCCGGTAGATCTGCCCCTTGCCGGGGGCTCCCGCCGGCGGGATCGAGCGGACGTCGTCGATGGTCAGGATGACCGGCTCCTTGTTGAAGAGCGTCTTGCCCAGCTTCGGCATGTCGAACAGGCAGCCGACCGCCATCCGGCACGCCTTGGCCGCGGGGCCCTCACCGGCGTACGGGTCGAAGGGGGTGCGGATCTGGCCGGCGGACAGGCAGGTCGGGTTGAGGGTGACGGTGATGGTCCCCAGCTCTGCCGACTCCCCGGTCATCTTCATCTCGATGAGGTTGGTGTAGACCTCGGCGTCGGCCCATTCGTTGTCGGTGGGCTGGGACCGGACCACCCGGACGTAACCATCGAACTCGACGTCGAATTCGCCGACGCCGGGAATGGCGAACGTGTCCCAGGAGTGGATCCCGAGATTGTCGATCCCGGCCTCGGGCGTCGCCCACCTGACGACCGGCGTGCCCTCGTACAGGTTGGGCACCCCGTCGGTCGTGACCGGCCGGCCGAAGACGGTGGTCTTTGCGGGAGTGGTCATTGTGGTTGTTCCTTTCGGGGAGTGTGAGATCGGCCTGTGGTGACGGCGGGTCAGAGGCCCACGGCGCGGTGGTCGCAGCAGGTCCGCCCCGGCTCGTCGGCGATGCCGTCCTGGTCGCTGTCGACCTCGCCGTCGACCGTGCTGTAGACGTCGCGGGAGTTGAGGTCGATCCGGCCGTCGCCGTCCCAGTCGTTCAGCTTCCCCTTGAAGGTGCCGAGGATGAACACGTTGGTCAGGTCCCTGACCTCGGGGTCGTGCATGGTCGACAGGATCCCGTTGCCGGGCTGCAGGATCTCCTCGAGGGACTTGCCGGCGACGCCGGCGACGTTCGTGTAGCCCCAGCCCTGGAAGCGGCCCCGCACGTACCTGATGGCGTCCTCGCCGCGGACCTTCAGCGTCGGGTCCAGGTGCCAGGTGCCGTAGCGGGCGAACCCGATGCGCGTGTCGTGGGTGCCCATCGAGTCGTCGTCGGCCCGGCCGGACTTGAAGAACGTCCGCGGGACCTGCGACTCGAAGAAGAAGTTGCCGCGGTCCCGCCTGGACCGGTCGGTGAAGCCGCGGAACAGGTAGTTGTCCATGTGCGGCGAGCCGTCGGCGTGCAGGCCGCTGATGGTCTTGGCCATGAGCAGCTGCTTCTCGCGGGTGGCCACGTTCGGGCACGCGTGCGCCTGCCCGTAGATCCGGGCCAGGCCGAGAGGGCCGAGCGAGACCTTGCCCCAGTGCCGGTTGGTGTCGTCCAGCCGCACGTACAGGTCGCAGTGGATGAGCAGGTAGATCGTCTCGTCGAAGGTCCGGCCCTCGGTGAAGACGCCGCCGCGGCCGTCGAAGGCCGGGTCACCGGTGGTGAGCTCGCTGGCGAACAGCTTGGACCACTCGGCGATCTCGGGGTCGGAGTCCGTGGCGAAGCGGCGCAGCGCCGCGATCGCGTGCGGGCCGCCGAGCTTCTCCATGGCCCAGAGCGTGTCCCAGCGGACCTCGCGGTGCTTCTCGTGCCTGATGACCTCGGTGAGCAGCTCGAACGCGTCGGGCAGGTCGCGGTCGGCGTACTCGAAGACGGCCTGCTCGCGCATGACCGGGTCGGGGTGGTGCAGCGCGTCGTGCTGCAGCTCCTCGTCGGTGCGGTTGTCGACGCGGACGGCGGCCCGGTTCAGGGCGTAGCCGAAGTCGCTGCACCAGGCGGCGGGGTCGCCGGCCACGAAGCGCGGGTCCATGCTGAGCGTCGTGCGGTACGCGAAGTTGAGCGCGTCGCGCTGCTCGTCGCGCAGCGACTCAAGCGGCGGGGCCTCGACCGGAAGCGATGACTGAGGATCGGGATTGCCCACCGATTCTGGGGACTTATTGCATAGATCAATTGCCATCTGTTGCCTCCGAAGGGCGAAGTTGTGGCTACGGAATTCACGTTAGGAGGGGCCGGGTGACAAAACTTCTCCCACCTTGCCCACCCCCGTGGTCGGCGGTATCGGAGCTGGCGGACGCTGTGGTGATCGGATACCGTCGGCATGACTCGGGAAAGCCGATTCGCCGATCATGGGAGTCCACGGAAGGGCCGCGATGGGCAACCTAATCGCACCGAGCACGGATTTGACATTCGTTCCCCGACCCTGCCCGCCGCGACGTTGCGCCCCGGTGGCGACGTCGAATTCTGATTCACGAATTCACTTCGGTGACGAGGGAGTCGTCGTGGAGCTGGGGAGCCGCTGGCGTCCCGGCGACGCCACCGTCCTCCTCGACGGGATCAGGCGGGCGCTGGCCCGCGACGTCCCGCTGACCCTCGCCCACCGCGGCGCCGGCGGCGGCAGCCTGCTCCAGGCGGCGGCGGGCGAATGGCCCCGGCTGCGCTGCCGCGAGGTCGTGCAGGGCCGGCACGCGTCCTTCCATCCGCGCCCGCCACGCTGGATGCAGTACCGGCTCCCCGCCCCCGGCCTCCCCTTCCCCGGCCTCTCCGCCCCCGGCGCCGCCGCGGCGGGCCGCGAGCCGGCCGGGGTGGCGATCAGCGGCGGGCTCGGCGGGATCGGCCTGGCGCTGGCCGCGCGGCTGGCCGCCGCCGGGCACCCGCTGTGGCTGCTGGACAGGCGCCCCGCCGAGAGCCTGTCGCCGGCGGCCCGGCGGCGGCTGGCCGCCATCGTCACGCGCACCCGCGTGGTCGTCGACCGGACGGATGTCACCGCCGACGTTCCCCCGGCCCCGTTCCCGATCACGCGGCTCGTGCACGCCGCGGGCGAGCTGCACCTGAGCCCGCTGGCCGAGATGGCCGGCGACGAGCTGGAACGGCTGGCCGACGGCAAGGCGAGAGCGCTGCGGACCCTGGTGGGCGCGCTGGCCCCGGCCGGGCTGCGCTCGGTTGTGGCGTTCGGCTCGACCGAGTCCCGCCGGCCGCACCGGCTGTTCGGCGCGTACGCGCTGGCCAACGAGCTCCTGCGGCGCGAGGCCGCCCGGCTGCGCCAGGAGCATCCCGGGATGCGCGTCGTCACCGCCGAGTGGTCGCTCTGGTCGGCGGTCGGGATGGGCGCGGCCGCCGCGGCCATGGCGGGCCGGGCCGGGTTCGCGATCGTGCCGCCGGCCTGGGGCGTCCAGGTCACCGAGCACCTCCTGGACGAGCGGCGCCCGGCCCCCGACGAGATCGTGCTCGGCGGGCCCCAGCCCACGCCCGATCGCCCGCTGGCGGCGGTCGGCGGGATCGGCGGCAGCTCCCTGGCCCTGGACGACGCGTCCGTGCGTCGGCTGGTGGAGCTCTGCCGGCCGGGCCGGGCCGCGCGGCACCAGCCCGTCGGCCGGCGGGACCGCGTCATCCGCGCCCAGGTGGCCGACCACACCGTCTACACCTGGGGCTCCGGCTGTCAGGACTGGACCACACGGACACCGCGGAGGCAGGGGTGAGGGGTTTCACCGTCGAGCACTCGGTAGAGCTGCCGTCCGACGCCGCGACCGTATGGCGGATGCTGGTGGACGCCGGGCGCGCCCAGGCGTGGTGGGGGCGGCTGGAGAGCGACATCACCCACATCGCCCAGGAGCTGAGCGTCTCCACGGGCTCGTCGTCGGTGTACCGCGTCTGGATCGAGTCGATCGTCCCGGGCCGGACCCTCGAGTTCACCTCCGCGTACCTCGGGGTGAGTCCCCTCAGCTCCGTCCGGTTCGAGGTGCTCGGCAGCGGACCGGTGCGGCTGCGCGTCACCGAGGCCCTGGACGCGGCGGACCCGGCGACCGTCTACCAGGTCAGGAGGCTGTGGCAGCATCGGTTCGACCGCCTGGCGGCGGCGCTGCCGGTCGCGCCCGCCGGGCCGGGGGACGAGGTCGCGGAAGTCGTGGCGGGGGGCCCGATCCCCGACATCAGCGTGCGCTGCACGCTCGACAGGCCGGGATGGCGGCCGCTGCACCGGGCCGTGCTCGGCGAGTGGCTGCCGCTGTCCGGTCCCGCATGGCCGCCGCGCTGGTTCTACGTGGTCGACTCCGAGGGGCCGCGGCCGTTCCCCATCATCCGCTGGCGCATGCACTTCGACGACCTGATCGCCCTCGGGATCGAGGCCGTCCGCGGGTCCCCGCCCACCGAGGCCGAGGTCGCCGTCACGGCGAACGCGTCGTCGCTGGAGCTTCGGGTGCGGCACACGGGGTGGTCGGCACTGGACCTGGACACGGAGACGCGCGAGGTGCTCCGCGACCGGTTCCTGGCCACCTGGCAGCACACGCTCCAGCGGGCCGCCCACGTCTGACGGCGCTCACCCCACCCCCGAGGCGGCGGGAATCTGCAGGTCGGGCCACCATCGCCGGAGCGTTCCCTCCACGATCATCAAGGACATCAGCGGGAAGGCGAAGTCGGCCGGCGGGTGCACCCCGAACCTGTTCTGCGACTCGAAGACGCGGGGGCCGAAGTCCGTCATGTCGAACCGTCCTCCCGGCTCCGTCGCCGTCCGGACCAGCTCGGCGATCTCGCCGGCGAACGCGCGCCGGTCGGCCGCGGTGTGCCGGGCGGGTGGCCCGTCGGGGAACGCCGAGTCGTACATGATCTCTCCGCACCGGAGCCCGTTGCGCAGGGCCAGGTTGATGAAGAAGTCCCGGAGGGCGTCCCGGACCGCCGTGGGCATCTCCACGCAGTAGCCGGCGTCCAGGATGACGACGGTGCCGTCGGAGCGGATGTAGATGTTCCCCGGGTGCAGGTCGCAGTGGACGAAACCGTCCTTGAAGATCATAGAGCCGACGGCGTCGAGCACCCGCGCGGCTACCCGGTCGCCCGTCGCGGGGTCCACACCGGCCGGGGCGCCGTCGGCCAGGCCCGGGACCAGGTCGGTCACCAGGGCCGTGGCGCAGGTGTACTCCTCGTGCAGCCGCGGCACGAGGATCTCGTCGTACCGGGCGAGGTTGGCGGCCAGGCGGCGCAGGTACGCCGCCTCGCGGAAGAAGTCGATCTGCCCGTAGAGGGCCCGCGACATGTAGCCGACGAGGTCGGCCATGGGCGCGCCGCCCGCGGCGGGCAGCCGCTCGGCGACCCGGGTGAGCGCGGTCAGCAGCGTGAGGTCGATCGACATCGACTCGGCCACGCCTTCGCGCTGCAGCTTCACGGCCAGCGGGCGGCCGTCCGGGTCCAGGGCCTCGTACACGCAGGCGATGCTGCCGCTGCCGATGCAGCGATCCATCACCTTGAGCCGGCCCAGGCGCGGCTCCTGCCGCACCGCGAGGGCGAGCTGGCGGGCGAACTCCGCGGCGCCCATCGGGGTGACGTCGTCGTGCAGGGCGGCCAGGCGCGCGGTGACGTGGGCGGGGAACAGGTCGGCGCGGCTGGCCAGCATCTGACCGAACTTCACGTAGGTCGGCCCCATGCGTTCCAGGTGCAGGACGAGACGCCGGGTCCCGCGCGCCTGCGCCTTCACCCTGCCCGAGACGAGCCGGTCGAGGACCCACATCGAGACGACGTGCAGCGAGGCGGCGGCCACCCGCGCGGCGAGCCGGGCGGCCCGGCCGGCCAGGCGGAGCCGGCCGACGCGCGGAAGGCGGTCGAGGACGGCCTGCTCCTCCCGCGCCGCCTCCCCGGGCTCGGCGTCGCCCGGCGGCCGCGCTCCCGCCCTGCCGAACGCGTACGCCGACACGAGCGGGTGCACGGCGGGAAGGGTCGTGACCTGCGCCAGACCCGCGTCGGCGGCCATGGGCACCAGCACGTCGGGGGTGAGCCCCATGGTGCCCAGCGCCTGGCCGCCCCGTGCGGCGGTGGCCGGGACGCAGTACAGCACGCTGGTCGCCAGCAGCATCGCCGCCGCCGGTCCCGTCAGCGGTGGGGACTCCACCACCAGCAGGATGCCGCCGGGGCGCAGCGCGGACGCCGCCGCGCGCAGCAGCCGCGGGAGGTCGCTCACGTCGTGCAGCACGCTGAGGGCGACGATCAGGTCGTACTCGCCGTTCAGAGCCGTCGTCGCGTCCAGGGGGCTGAGCGTGACCCGGCCGGCCAGGCCCCTGTCGGCCAGCCGGGCGTTGCCGGCGCTGGTCAGCCGCTCGTCGAGGTCGAATCCGTCCGCCGTGATCCGGGGGAACGCCGTCGCCAGCGTCTCCAGCGTCTCGCCGGCCGCGCAGCCGATCTCGGCCACCCGTCCGCCGCCCCGCAGGGTGTCGGTGAGCCCGGGAACGGCGGGCAGCCAGACGTCCGGCAGGATGACCTTGGTCCACTGGGCGCTCATCCGCTGCATGGCGTCGGCGAGCTCGCGCGGGTACCACACGTCCGCGAAGGCTCCCCCGGCGCGGTAGGCCTCCGCGACCTCGGGGACGGATCGGGTCAGGGCGCCGAACAGCGCCACACCCGGCCCGACGTCCATCATGCCGCCGATGTACGGCCGGACCTCCGGCAGCCAGGCGTAGTGCGATCCGTCATGGGCGGCCAGTCCGGCGGCGACCATGCCGCGCAGCCACTCCTCCGCCAGCCGCGCGTCGCCGCCGGTGGCCTCGGCGAGCTCGGCCGCCTGTGACGGGCCCTCGGCCAGCGCCGCGCTCAGTCCCGTCCGTGAGCCGAATTCGAGCATGGCGGCGACCATCGCGGTGGCCACGATGGCCATCGGCCGCGGTAATTCGAGGCCGCCGTCGCTGTCGTCTCGGGCCGTCTCGGCGGACGGCGCGGATTTCCTGCTCATTCGGACGCCCCCGTATTCCGGCAGCAAATGACCAGATTCTAGCCGCGCCCGTCCCGCCGCACTTCTCCGAAATTGCTGCCCTGTACGCGTGATATGCCGGGGCCGACGCCGTTCCGTCGCCGATATCGCCGTGTTACCGTGACCCCATGCCCGCGGACAGAGATTCGGGAGCCGATTCCGCCACCGTATCCCTCCGTCGCCATTTCGACTGCGATTTCGCCGGTCTGTGGGAGGCCGTGTCCTCGCCCGGGTCCGTCTCCGTCTGGTTCACACCGTGTCGCCTGGAACCGGACCGGCGCTATTCCCTGCGATTCACCGAGGATTCCGGGGAGACGTATGTGAAATACGCGACGGTGCTCCAATGCCGCCGGCGCGGGAGCGTCGGCGAATACCGTCTTCTTCTGCAGGACGAGGGATATTCGGACAGCACGGTCGAGGTGCGGGTCAGCGCGGCCGCGCGGACAGGGGCCACTCTGGAGCTGCGGCACCTGCATCCACCGCCCGAGCTGGTCGACGGCTACGCGCGCGGCTGGGCCGACTACCTGGACCGCCTGCGGCGGCACCTGGCCGCCTCTCCCCCCGCCGGCCCTCCCCCCGCCGCCTGTCCGCCGGCCGTCTCTCTGCCGGTCCCCGCGGACGCCGCTGCCGCGACCCGGCGGGCCGGGAGCCCCGAGTGAGAGCCGCCGACCGGCGCCCGCTGCGCGACCTCGCCTGGCCGGTGGTCCGGACCGCTCAGATCGCCGTCGTCCTGTGCGGGGTGGCGGCGTCGCTGGCCGGGTCCCTGGTGCGGCACGCCGGGCGTGGCCGCCGTGAGCGGATCCTGCGGGACGCGGGCGCCGTCGTGAGCGCGGCCCTGTGGCGGCTGGGCCCGGCGTTCATCAAGGTCGGGCAGATGCTGTCCAGCCGCAGGGACCTCTTCGCGGCCGCGTTCTGCGAGGAGCTGGAGTCGGGCCTGGCCCGGGGCCGGGCCGGCGGCGCCGAGGAGGGCGTGGAGATCGGGTCGGTCGCCTCGGTGCAGCGACGTCTCGTCGGCGGCGTCGACGCCGCCGTGAAGACGATCCACCCCACCGCCGCCGAGCGGCTGCGGGTCGACCTCGGCCTCATCACGGCGATGACCGGGATCGCCGGCGCGCTGCTCCGGCGCTCGGGGCCGACACTGCGGCACGTGGTGCACGAGATGTGCGCGTCGGTGCGCCGGCAGACCGACCTGGTCGCCGAGGCCGCGGCCCTGCGCCGGCTCGAAGACCTCGAACTGGTCCTGCCCGTCGTCTTCCCCCGGGTCCTGGACGACGAGAGCGGGCCCGACGTGCTGACGATGACCTGGATCCCCGGGCAGGCCGGCGGGCGGCGGTTCGCCGATCCCCGGCGGACCGCCAAGCGGCTGGTCCTGACCCTGTACGAGATGCTCTTCGTCAACGGCGTCGTCCACTGCGACCTCCACCCGGGGAACTGGTGGGAGCTGCCCGACGGGCGGCTGGCGATCGTCGACGCCGGGTTCACCTATGAGCTGGACGACGAGATGCGGACGCACTTCGCCGAGTTCTTCCTCGGGATGTCCAGCGGCAACGCCGAGGTCTGCGCCACGCACGCCCTGGCCGCGGCCGCCCAGCCCGTTTCGCCGGAGCACGAGAAGGCGTTCCGCCGTGACATGGAGGACCTGATCGGCTCCATCACGGGGCTGACCGCGGGGAGGTTCTCCCTGACCGGGTTCGCCGCCCGCTTCTTCGCCGTCCAGCGGCGGCACCGGGCCTTCTCCCGCGCCGAGTTCATCTTCCCGCTCATGGCGTTGCTGGCCATCGAAGGGCAGGTCAAGCAGCTCGACCCGGGGATCAACTTCCAGTCGCTGGCGGGCCCCGTGGTGCTTCGCTCCATCGTCGCCCGCGCCCGAGCCGGGCGCTGAGCCCCTGCGTCACATCCGTCACCGGGAGAACCGGCTCGTCGCTATAGAGTTTATTGGTATGGCAAACGAGCCGGCGGTCCGCGCCGGCGAACGCAGACGCTACGGCCAGTACTGCGGCCTCGCCGCCGGCCTCGACGTGATCGGTGAGCGATGGACGCTCCTGATCGTCCGGGAGTTGCTCATCGGCCCGCAGCGCTACAGCGAGCTGCTTCACAATCTTCCCGGCATCGGCACCAACCTGCTCGCCGAACGGCTGCGCTGGCTCACCCGTCAGGGCGTGATCCGGCAGCATCCCCGCTCCAACGGCAAGGGCCACTCCTACGAACTGACCCGTTTCGGCGAAGGACTGCGTGAGCCGATTCTCGGCCTGGCCCGCTGGGGCCTGAACGTCCCGCACCCGTTCGACGCCGAGGACGAGGTACGGCCCCAGTGGGGGGTGCTGGCCGTCGAGGCGCTGATCAGGAGGGACCAGATCCCCGAGGTCGACGAGTCCTACGAGTTCCTCGTCGACGATCAGGTCTTCCACATCGCCGTGAAGGACCGGCGGATCTCGGTCCACCAGGAGGGCGCCGAACGGGCGGCCCTGCGGGTCTCCACCGACGCCAAGACGTTCGTGGACATCGGCTCGGGCCGGATCTCGCCGTTCGAGGCGGTGGCGACCAGGCGGCTGACCCTGGAGGGGGAGCAGGAGGCGCTGACCCGCTGCTCCCGCCTGCTGGGGCTGCTGCCCGGCGCCGGCCCCGCCGGGGCTACCAGGGAATCATCGGGTACCAGGGGATGATCTCGCGCCGGGCGAGCACCCGTACGTCCCAGTAGAGGAAGGTGAAGACGCCGACGACGATGAGGGCCGCTCCGGTGATCAGGGCCAGGCGGCCGGGGCGGGCGGCGAGCCAGCGCTGCACCCGGCTGCCCATGACGACGGCGAGGAGCACGAAGAGCACCGACAGGATCACGATGTTCCCGACGGACTGCAGCATGAAGGCCAGCGCACCGTACACCGGGTTGTGGCTCTCGGCCGCGTCCCGGAAGAGCTGCCGGAACAGCCCGTACGGCCGGCCGATGAGGAAGCCGCCGATCAGCGCCCCCATGACGACCAGCGGCGCGTTGGGGAAGCGCCGGGTGAGCCGGGCGAGCGGGTCGCGCACGACGCCGAGCGAGGCGAGCCCGAGCCAGAGGAAGGCCAGCCCGATCAGCCCGAAGGCCACCATGGACTGGATGCTCCTGGCCGACAGCTCCCCGGGGGCGGAGGCTTGGGTGGAGAACTGCGGCATGGCGGTCCCGACAAGCCCGACGACGATCCCGTACAGGCCGGAGACGGTGAGCATGCCCGCCGCCAGCCACCCGAGCGGTTTGAAGACGGCCCCGACCCGGGTGGCGAGCGAGCGAGGCTGCCCCACGACCGGGCAGAGCGCGCCGAGGACGGCGATGTTGCAGGCGGTGAAGGTGCCGCCCAGCCCGGTGGCGAAGGCGTAGACGATGCCGGGCAGGACCCCGCCGATGACCGTGCCCTCGGCCTCGCGGCCGAGCAGGGCGCTGGCGACGTTCTCCCCGATGACCGAGTCGACGAACTCGGCAGACCAGACGACGGTGAGCAGGAACCCGATCAGCACGCTGACGACGACGGCCGGCCAGGGGCGGCTGACCCCGATCCGTTCAGCGGACTGTTGCTGGGTGAGCGTCACGTGAGTCTCCCTTTCGCGGGCGAACTGAACGGACAGGGCGGAGCGGGTGAGGGCAGCGGCGTTCCACCCCGCCGCCGGCTCCGGTGGCGAGGTCGGGGGTGCTGTCGTCCGGATGAGCCGGGTCGTTGCGCGGGAGCCAGGCTGAGGAGGGACAGGGGTCGCGCAGAACCGCGGGGTCCACCTGGCCGAACCCGGGGCCGACGGGGGGAGCGTCGTGCTGACCGCACCTGTGCCGCTTGAAACACCTATATCAATCGTCCGGGTACGGGTCTAGATCTCCGTATTTACGGACGTACTGACTATGGTTTATTGAAGCGGGCGCTCTGCGAGCGGGAGGCAAGGGCGCGCTGCGGCGGCCGCGGGACGATCTCGGCGACCGGCCGGGGCGGGTTCCGGGCATGCCGGAGGAGTTCAGCCGGCCCGACGTGCCGGCGACGGAGTACAGGCAGGGCCTGGAGGGCTCCGGTCAGGGACCGGGCGCCCGTTCAGGACGGCTCGGCGACGAGCTCCACGAGGCGGGGCAGGACCGAGCTCTCCCAGCCGCGGCCCATGCGCTCGAAGGCGGCGCGGTCCCGCTTGTCGTCCAGGTCGAAGCCCGAGTGTTCGAGCAGCAGTCGGGTGCCCTTGCCCTCGGCGACCAGCCGCCAGGTCAGGACCCAGGTGGCGTTGAAGGTGTAGACGAGCCGCTCGTACGGCTCGACCTCCAGCACCTCGCACGGTACCGAGTCCCGGCCGGGCATCTGCAGATGGAACCGGTGACCGACGACGGCACTGATGTCACCAGGGACCCACCAGCGGGCGAGCAGTTCGGGCTCGGTCAGGGAGCTCCATACCTTCGCCGGCGGCGCGGGGATGTACTGGTCGACCGAGATGGCGGCGGGACTGGCGTCGTGCACGGTGCTCCTTGTTCATCGGAGAGCGACCCACCAAATCCTAGGACATCAACCGGGCCGGCCAGGGGAAACGGGCGTGACGGCGCGGAGGAATTTACGATCATGTCGTCGGATGGTCTGCACATGACCTGCCGCCACGAATATGCCGTCAAGATCTGCCCTTGCGACGCCTCCGGGCGATCGCACCCGCCCTGACGGCCCGCTTCCATGCGTCCTAACGCGTGGGAGACAATCCTCCACCCTTTCTGTCGGACGACTGTAAACCCCCGGTCACTTGAGGCGGCCGGCGATATTCGGAGGGCGTCGGCGTCCGTCTCCGCTCCGTAACCATTGCGGATGTCTGATTACCCTGCCGGAAAGCGCTCCTATTCGGATCGGGCCCGTCCGCACTCCGTCACGGGACCGCGTCGAACGGCCGCCGACCTCGCTCGTCGAACATTCACATTCCGCCGGGCCGGGGTCGCCGAATTCGCATTCGCCGCTCCCGTCCGAGCGATCAGAGCCGCCTTGACCCTCGCTTGAAAAATGCTTAGTTTCACCGTGAAGGTCGCCCAGATCAGGACGGGAACAGCCATGGAGCCTACCCGGCTATTTCGCCTGCCCGAAAATCGGCTGACAGGCTTCGTGCCAAACTCAAGCCCGGTTAAAGAAAATCTTTTGGAGGTTGTCGCCGCATTTGGAAAAGGTTATAACAGCGCCCTCACCGGGGACCCGGACGTCGGCGGCCTGCCGCGCCGCCTGCACGGCTTCGCCTTCGAGGGCGCCGCCATGAGCTGCACCCTGCTGGACACGATCACCCTGAGCGGGAACCGGCGGCTGCGTGCCCTGGAGAAGGACACGGGAGGGGCGTACACCCACCTGATCCACGTCGGCGCCGGCTGGGCGCTGGCCCGGCTGCGCCGCACCCGCTGGCGAGGCATCGGCCATCCCATGCTCACCTGGCTGGCCTGGGACGGCTGGGGATTCCACCAGGCGTACTTCAACCCCCGCCGCGTCTTCCACGATCACTGGGTCGAGCGCGGCGCCCGCGGCGCCACCCGG
Organism: Nonomuraea sp. NPDC050733; assembly: GCF_040654215.1. Taxonomy (NCBI): domain Bacteria; kingdom Bacillati; phylum Actinomycetota; class Actinomycetes; order Streptosporangiales; family Streptosporangiaceae; genus Nonomuraea; species Nonomuraea sp. NPDC050733. Next base: position 135,826 of record NZ_JBFAHO010000010.1, read on the forward strand.
TCCATCAGGGACCAGGGAACCGGCCGTGCCCTGTGGTTCCACACCGGTGCCGACCCGGACCTGATCGCCCGGCTCATCGGCGCGTATCCGCGGCACCGCCAAGGCGATCTGTGGGCCGGCATCGGCCTGGCCGCGGCCTACACCGGAGTGGTCCACGAGCTGGACGACCTGCTCGCCGCCGGCGCCGGCCACCGCGCGGATCTCGCCCAGGGCGCCGCCTTCGCGGCCAAGGCGCACGTGCTCGGCGGCCATGTCCCGCCGGGTTCGGCCCGCGCCGTCGACCTGCTGACCGGGGTCAGCCCGCACCAGGCCGCCGAGTGGACCGACCAGGCCCTCGCCCGGATCCCCCGGCCGGCCTCGCCCCGCGACTACGAACGCTGGCGTGCCGAGATCCGCGGAGCCTACGAACGACACGCGGAGGACGTCCTCCGATGAGCAGATGGCCGGCCCCCGCGGTCAAGTTCGGCGCCCTCCTCACGATCCTCGTCACCGGCTGGGCGGCCGCCCTGCCCGCCATCCCCCCTGCCGAGGCGGGGCAGGTCGCCGCGTCGTTCTCCTTCGTCCAGCAGCCGCTCGACGCGCCGACCGGCGGGCGCACCGTCCGCCAGGTCGCCCCCGCCTACCAGGGCATCCGGCACTGGATCTCCTCGGTCGGGGCCGCGGTCGGGCTCGCCGACCTGGACGGCAACTCCCGTCCGGACGACGTGTGCCTGGTCGATCCGCGCACCGACACCGTCACCCTCCAGCCGGCCCCCCAGACGCGGAGCCGGTATCAGCCGATCCCGCTGACCCCGGTCGGGCTGCCGTACGACACGACGATGGCGCCGATGGGCTGCGTGCCCGGCGACTACGACGACAACGGCTCCATCGACGTCCTGGTCTATTACTGGGGACGCTCACCCGTGCTGTTCCTGCGCGGCACCGGGCCGCTCACCGGCCCGTCGGCCTTCACCGCGCGCGAGCTGGTCCAGCCCTACCAGCTGTGGAACACCGAGGCGCTGGCGCTGGCCGACGTGGACGGCGACGGCCGCACCGATGTGATCGTCGGCAACTACTTCCCCGACGGCGCCCGGGTGCTGGACCCGAAGGCCCCGGACCGGCCCGAGCTGCGGATGCAGGCGTCCATGTCGAACGCCGCCAACGGCGGCACGAACCGCGTCCTGCTGTCCCGGGGCGGCGGGACGTTCGCCGAGGCCGCCGGAGCCTTCGGCAAGGAGGTCGCGGACGGCTGGACCCTGGCGATCGGCGCCCAGGACCTCGACGGCGACGGGCTTCCCGAGCTCTACCTGGCCAACGACTTCGCCCCGGACCACCTGCTGCGCAACCGGTCCCGTCCCGGCAAGGTCGTCTTCGAGGAGGTCCACGGCCCGCGCCACCTCACCACCCCCAAGTCCAAGGTGCTGGGCAAGGACTCCTTCAAGGGCATGGGCGTCGCGTTCACCGACCTGAACGGCGACGACGTCTCCGACATCGTGGTCAGCAACATCACCCAGCAGTACGGACTGCTGGAGAGCAACTTCGCGTGGATCAGCGGCCAGAAGCGGATCTTCGACGGCGACGGCACCGCCCTCTACACCGACGAGAGCGAGGGCCTCGGCCTGTCGCGCAGCGGATGGGGCTGGGACATCAAGGCCGGCGACTTCAACGGCGACGGCGTCTCGGAGATCATCCAGGCGACCGGGTTCCTGCGCGGCGACGTCAACCGCTGGGCCGACCTGCAGGAGCTCGCCATGACCAACGACGACCTCCTCGACAACCCGGCGATGTGGCCCCGCTTCCAGCCGGACGCCGACATCTCCGGGGACAACGCCAACGCCTTCTTCGCCCGCGTCCCCGACGGCCGGTTCGCCGACGTCGCCGGCGACATCGGCGTGGCCGATCCGGGGCCGTCCCGCGGCATCGCCACGGCCGACGTCGACCACGACGGCCGGCTTGACTTCGCGGTCGCCAACCAGTGGCGGCAGAGCTACTTCTACCGCAACACCGCGCCGGCACGCGCGCCGTTCCTGGGGCTGCAGCTGATGCGCCCGGCGGGTGGCTGCTCCGCCGGCACCGGCGCCCTCTCCCCCGCCATCGGCGCGACCGTACGGCTGAAGGCCGGCGCCCGGGGCCTGCGGACCGGTCAGCTCTACCCCGCCAACGGGCACGCCGGCGTCACCGCCGCGGAGCTGATGTTCGCCCTTCGCCCGAACACCCCGTCCGTGCCCGTCGAGGTGACCTGGCGTGACACCTGCGGCCGGCCGCGCACCGCCGCCGCCGACCTCGCGCCCGGCTGGCAACGCCTCCGTCTCGGAGACGACGGTTCGATCACATCCCTCACGGAGGAGACGCCATGACCTCTGCTCAGCGCAACCCGAGAACGGCCGCGCTCCGCAGATTCGCTCTCTCGATCACCGTGTTCACGGTGCTCGGGCACGCCTGGCTCGGGTTCGAGCAGGCGTTCGTCACCCCCGTCGCCGCCGTGGCGTTCGCCTACCTGCTCGACCTCGCGCTGGAGACGGCGGAGGCGTGGGCCGAGCGGCGAGAGCCGAAGTACCGGACCGAGAAGATGTTCGACTTCCTCCTGCCCGCCCACATCACGGGCCTGGCCTGCGCCATGCTCCTGTACGCCAACGACCGTCTCCTGCCGGTGCTGTTCGCCGTCGCGGTCGCGATCGGCACCAAGTACCTCATCCGCGTGCGGGTCTTCGGCAGAAGGCGTCACGTCCTCAACCCGTCCAACGCCGGCATCGCGATCACGCTGCTGGTGTTCCCGTGGGTCGGCATCGCGCCGCCCTACCACTTCACCGAATGGGTCGCCGGCCCGATCGACTGGCTGATCCCCGGCTTCATCCTCGTCGCGGGCACCCTGCTCAACGCCGGGCTCACCAAGAAGATGCCGCTCATCCTCGGCTGGGTCGGCGCGTTCTTCGCCCAGGCCCTGATCCGTACCTGGATCGACGGCACGGCGACGACGAGCGCGCTGGTGGTCATGACGGGCGTCGCCTTCGTCCTGTTCACCAACTACATGATCACCGACCCTGGTACGACGCCGACGCGGCCCCGCAACCAGGTCGTGTTCGGGGTCGCCACCGCGGCGGTCTACAGCCTGCTCGTCCACCTGCACATCGTGTACGGCCTGTTCTTCGCGCTGGTCATCGTGTGCGCCGCCCGCGGAGTGCTGCTCGCGGCGCTGGCCGCCCGCGCGGCCGCCGCGCAGCACGGCGACGTGTCGGCTCCCGCCACCTCGGTGGCCGTCCCCACCTCCAGGTGATCGCCATGGCAGACGGCATCGCCATCGTCGGCATGGGCTGCCGCTATCCCGACGCCTCCGGCCCGGACCGGCTGTGGGAGCTGGTCATGGCGCGCCGGCGGGCGTTCCGGCCGCTGCCCGCGGCTCGGCTGAACACCGCCGACTACGACACCGACGACCCGGACTCGACCTACGTCCGCTACGCGGCGGTCCTGGAGGGCTGGTCGTTCGACCGGAACCGCCACCGCGTCCCCGGCGCCACCTATCGCGTCACCGATCCGGCGCACTGGCTGGCCCTGGACGTGGCCGCCGACACCCTGGCCATGGCGGGCTTCGCCGACGCCGGCGGGATGAACCGCGACAAGGCCGGGGTCGTCATGGGCAACACGCTGACCGGCGACTTCACCAGGGCCACCGCGATGCGGCTGCGGTGGCCGTACGTCCGCCGCGTCCTGCAGGAGACCCTGGCCCGCGAGGACATCCCCGAGGACGTCCGCGACCGGCTGCTCCTGCGCTCCGAGGAGCTCTACAAGGCGCCGTTCCCGGAGCCCACCGATGAGACCCTCGCCGGAGCGCTGGCCAACACCATCGCCGGGCGGATCTGCAACCACTTCGACCTGCACGGCGGCGGTTTCACCGTCGACGGCGCGTGCGCCTCGTCGCTGCTCGCGGTCGCGCACGCCTGCGCGGCGCTGACCGCCGGGGACCTGGACTTCGCCCTCGCCGGAGGCGTCGACCTCAGCCTCGACCCCTTCGAGCTGGTCGGGTTCGCCCGGACCGGCGCGCTCGCCCGTACCGACATGCGCATCTACGACGCCTCCCCCACCGGCTTCTGGCCGGGCGAGGGGTGCGGCATGGTCGCGCTGATGCGTCTCGACGACGCGCTGGCCACGGGACGGCGGCCCATCGCGGTCATCCGCGGCTGGGGGATCTCGTCCGACGGCCGCGGGGGCATCAGCAGGCCCGAGGCCGGCGGGCAGCTGCTGGCCCTGCGGCGCGCCTACGAGCGAGCCGGGTTCGGCCCGGAGACGGTCGGCTACTTCGAGGGGCACGGCACCGGGACCGCGGTGGGCGACCACGCCGAGCTGGAGGCCATGCGGGCCGTCCGGGGGCCGCACCGGAGCCCCGCGTTCGTGGGGTCCGTCAAGGCCAACATCGGGCACACCAAGGCGGCGGCCGGCGCGGCCGGTCTGATCAAGGCGGCACTGGCCGTGCACCACCAGATCATCCCGCCCACCACCGGCTCGCACACGCCGCACGAACTGCTCGGGGACGGCCTGGCGACCGCGGAGCGGCCCCTCCCCTGGCCAGCCGCCCCGGTGCGGGCCGCGGTCAGCGCGATGGGCTTCGGCGGGATCAACACCCATCTGGTGATCGAGGGGGCCGGACCGGCCCGGCGCAGCCGGTTGTCCGCCGTACAGGAGCGGATGGCGCGGGCCCCGCTGGAGGCGGAGGTGTTCGCCGTGACGGCGGGTACCCCCGACGAGCTCGCCGGGAAGCTGCGGCGGATCGCCCGCCGCGCGGAGACCATCTCCTTCGCCGAGCTCACCGACCTGGCCGCCCGGCTGGCCGACGAGCCGCCCGGCGCCTGCCGGGTGGCCTTCACCGCCCACCACCCGGCCCAGCTGGCCCGCCGGGCCGGACAGGCCGTGGCCATGGCCGGCCGCGACGCCGCCGAGTCCGGGATCTTCAGCGGGACCGGACCGGCCCGCAGGATCGGCCTGATGTTCACCGGCCAGGGCGTCCCCGCGCGCGGCAGCGCCGGGGCCCTGGGACGGCTGTTCGAGGAGGCACGGCCCTACTTCACCGGGCCGGAAGGCGTCGACACCGGCATCGTCCAGCCGGCCGTCTTCCGGGCCTCGATGGCCGCCCTGAGGTGGCTGGACAGCCTCGGCGTGACGGCCGTCGCGGCGCTGGGCCACAGCGTCGGCGAGATCGCCGCGCTGACCTGGGCCGGAGCCGTGGACGAGGAGGACGCGCTCGACCTGGTCGCCGAGCGCGGCCGGATCATGAGCGAGATGGGCGCCGCCGGCACCGGCATGGCGTCCATCGCCGCCCCGGCGGACCGCGCCGCCGCCCTGATCGAGGGCCTGGACCTGGTCGTCGCCGCGGACAACGGCGCCTCCACGGTCGTCGCCGGACCGCTGACCGCGATCGCGGCAGTGCTGGGGCGGGCGGGCTCGGCGGGCCTCCCCGCCAAGGAGCTGGAGGTCAGTCACGCCTTCCACTCACCCGCCGTGGGAGAGGCCACCTCGCCGTTCGCCGCCTGCCTGGACAAGGTGCCGTTCGCCGCGCCGGTGGGACGGGTCTTCTCGACGGTGACCGGCGTGGAGCTGGGCGCGGCCACCGACCTGCGGCAGCACCTGGCCGCGCAGATCACCGACCCGGTGCGCTTCCGCGAGGCCCTGGAGCTGCTGGCCGCCGAGTGCGACCTGCTCGTCGAGGTGGGGCCGGGCCGGTCGCTGGCGGCCCTGGCCACCGCTCACCTCGGCGCCTCGCCGCCCGCCGTGTCCGTCGACGCCGGCGCGCGGAGCGGGCAGGGCCTGCTGGAGAGCGCCGCCGCGCTGTTCGCGGCGGGCGCGACGGACTCGCTGCTGCCGCTGTTCAGCCATCGCTTCCATCGGCCGTACGACCTGGACCGGGAGCCGGTGTTCCTGACCAACCCGTGCGAGCTGGCGCCGGCGCACGAACCGGCGCGGAGGGAGACGCCGGAACCGGCGCGGACGGACACCACCGAGCCGGCCCGGCCGAGCGGCGGGAGCGTGGCCGAGACCGTCCGCGCCCTGGTCGCGGCCGCCCTGGAGCTGGAGCCGGACGCGATCGGCGACGACGACCACCTCCTGGCCGACCTGCACCTGAACTCCCTGCGCGTCATACAGCTCGCCGTCGAGTCCGCGTCGGCGTGCGGGAGGGCGCTGCCGGCGAAGCTGCCCCGGATCGCCGAGGCCACGGTCGGCGACCTGATCGCCGCCGTCGGGACGTTCCCCCCGGCTCGCGAGCGCGAACCCGACGCGCCGGAATGGTTCCGGCTGTTCGCCGAGCACCCCCTGCCCGTCCAGCCGTCCGAGCCGGAGGGCGCGCTGCGGGTACGCGTCCCCGCCGAGCCCGCCGACGCCGACGCCGCCCGCCTGGTCGCCACGGCCCGGCAGGCGATCGCCGAAGGGCGGCCCCTGGTCGTCGCCGACGAGGCCGACTGCGCGTCCGGGTTCGTCGCCGCGCTGCGTCAGGAGCACCCGGAGCTCGACGCCCACTGGCACGGCGTGGACCGCGCCGGGCAGGCGTACGCCGTCCGGCACCTGCCGTTGCCCCCCGGGGACGGCGCGGCTCCCCTCCACCGGGACGAGGTGGTCCTCATCACCGGAGGAGGCAAGGGCATCGGGCTGCACGCCGGGCTCACCCTGGCCGGGGCGTACGGGGTGCGGCTGGCGTTGATCGGCCGCTCCGATCCCGCGACCGACCCCGAGCTGGCCGGCGGCCTGGAGCGGCTGCGCGCCGCCGGGATCGTCGCGGCCTACCGCAGCGCCGACGTCACCGACGCGACCGCCGTCGGGCGGGCCGTGGCCGAGCTGTCCGGCCTCGGCCCGATCACCGGCGTCGTGCACGCCGGCGGGGTCAACCGGCCCGCGCTCTTCGGCGAGCTCACCGAGGAGGACTTCGCCGAGCACGCCCGTACCAAGTGCGAGGGCCTGGCCAACGTCCTGGCCGCCTTGGACACCGACCGGCTGCGCCTCGTGCTGGCCTACGGCTCGGTCATCGGGCGGTTCGGGCTGGCCGGCGAGACCCACTACGCGCTGGCCAACGGGCGGCTCCAGGCCATGGTCCGCGCCCTGGCCGGCGAGCTGCCTCCCGGCTGTGTCACCGCGACGCTCGCCTGGACCGCCTGGGCCGGGGCCGGGATGGCCGAACGGCTCGGCGTGGTCGAGCAGCTCACCGGCGCCGGCATCGGCACGCTGCCCGTGGAGCGCGGGGCGGAGCTGCTGCTGGAGGCGATCGCGGCGCGCCCGGCCGGCGAGACCATCGTCATCAGCGGCCGGCTGCCCCAGCTCGACCGCGCGGAGGACACCCCGTCACGGCATTCGCTGCTGCACCGGGTGCGCGGCTTCGTCCCCGGGGTCGAGTTGGCGGCCGAGTGCGAGCTCGACCCGGCGAGCAGGTTCCTCGCCGACCACCGGCTCGACGGGGTGCGGCTGCTGCCGGCGGTCTGCGCCCTGGAGGCCATGGCCCAGGCCGCGGAGATGCTCGGCACCCCCGCCCGTACGATCACGGACGCGCGGTTCGAGCGGCCGGTCATCGTGCCCGGCGACGGCACCCGTACGCTGCGCGTCCACGCCCTCCGCCAGCCCGGCGGGGACGTGGACGTCACCATCCGCAGCGCGGAGACCGACTTCTCCGCCGTTCACTTCGCCGGCCGGGTCTCCGCCACGTCCGCCGAGCCCCCGGACGTCGCCGTCCCGGCCGACGATCCCCCCGCCCACGACCCGTCCGACCTGTACGGGCCGCTGTTCTTCCACGGGCCCGCGTTCCGGCGGCTGACCCGCTTCGAGTCCCTGTTCCCCACCGGCTGCCGGGCCGTCCTGTCGGCCACCGGCGACGACCTCGGCATGGGCTCACCGGTCCTGGGGGAGGCCGCCCTGCACGACGCGGCCATCCATGTGCTCCAGGCCTGCGTGCCGCACCGGCGGCTCCTGCCGGTCGGCTGCGACCGGTTCGAGGCGCACGGCCGCGCGGCTCCGCCCGCGGAGGTGGTCGTCGAGGCGGTCGAGCGGTCCCATCACGGCACCGACTACGTCTACGACGTCGTGGCGCGGTCGGCGGACGGGCGGCCGGTGTTCAGCTGGACGGGGCTGCGGCTCCTCGACACCGGGCCGCTGCGCATGGACGCCATGCCTGCGCTGCTGACCGGCCCGTACCTGGAGCGGATGGTCGGAGACCTGTGCCCGGGGGCGTCGGCCGTGACCGACGAGTGGCTGGAGCTGGGCGAGCCGCCGCTCCAGCCCGAGCCTCCGCTGACGCCGGAGCCGGAGTGGGCCCGGCAGGCCGAGCAGCTCGCGCGGCTGACGGGCGAGTCCCGGCTCACCCTCGACTCCCGGCTGAGGACGGCTCACAAGTGCCTGCCCGAAGCCGGCCAGGCGGAGTCGCTCCAGGTGGAGGCGGCCTACGAGCACGGCTGGATCAAGCTGACCGGCCCGTCGGGGCTGGCGGTCCTGTCCGGCCTGCTCACCCTGAACAGCTCCGACGGCCCGCCGCGATCCATGGTCGTCGCCGTGCTCACCCAGGAGACGCGATGACTCCTTTCTACGAACACCGCCAGGTCGTCACCTTCGCCGACACCAACGTCGTCGGGAACGTGTACTTCTCCCACTATTTCGAGTGGCAGGGCCGCTGCCGGGAACGCTTCCTGGCCGACCAGGCGCCGGAGGTCCTCCAGGCGCTCGCCGGCGACCTCGTCCTGGTCACGGCCGACTGCTCGTGCGAGTTCTTCGCCGAGCTGTACGCCCTCGACGAGGTGTCGGTCCGCATGTCCCTGGGCGGCATCGCGGCGAACCGGGTGACCATGGACTTCCGGTACTACCGGCTGGGCGCCGGCCCGGCCCGGCTGGTCGCGGTCGGACGGCAGACGATCGCGTGCATGCGCCGCGACCCCGCAGGGGCCCTCGTCCCGGCCGAGATCCCCGTCTCGCTCGGACGAGCCCTCGACCGCTACTCCCCCATCACGGCGCCCTGAACATCCACCACCGGAAAGTCGACGTCAGGAGCTCGACCATGTCCACCCCCGTCACCACTCGACGGCAGCTCAACGAGCGACACCACAAGGCCGCCCTCGGCGTCTTCCTGGTGATCGTCCTCGCCCACTGGGCGGAACACGTCACGCAGGCGATCCAGATCTACGCCCTCGGATGGCCGATCTCGGAGGCGCGTGGGGTGCTGGGACTGCCGTTCCCCTGGCTCGTCACCTCCGAATGGATGCACTACGGCTACGCCCTGGTCATGCTCGCCGGACTGATCCTGCTGCGGCCGGGTTTCACCGGCCGCTCCCGGACCTGGTGGAACATCGCGCTCGCCATCCAGTTCTGGCACCACATCGAGCACCTGCTCCTGCTGATCCAGGCGATCACCGGCACGCATCTGGCCGGACGGCCCGTTCCGACCAGCATCATCCAGCTCGTGATCCCCCGCGTGGAGCTGCACCTGTTCTACAACGCCGTGGTCTTCGTGCCGATGGTGGTCGCGATGCTGCTGCACCGCAGGCCGCGCGAGGCCGAGCGCAGCGTCATGCGCTGTGGCTGCGCCCTCGGAGCGGCATGAGACGAAGGCGCCCGTCCCCGCCGCTGACCGTGGCCCTCCTGCTCGTCACCGCCCTCCTGCTGTCGTGGACGGTCCCCGGGATCGGCCCGGCGCTGCGGCTCGCCACCGGCGACGGCCGGTCCGGGACCTTCACCGCGCGACGCCTGGACTGCGTGCGGCACCCCGGCCACGAGAGCTGCGCGTGGACCGGCGACTTCCGCTCCCACGACGGCGTCGTCCGTCGCACGGGAGTCACCCTCGCCGGCAGCGACCGGACCACCGACCAGGCGGGCCGGCGGACCGAGGCGATCGACGTCGGGCTGCCCAACCGGGTCTACGGGCACGGGTCCAACGAATGGATCTTCACCGCCTTCCTGTTCCTGGCCGAGCTCGCGCTCCTGGCCTTCGCCCTCGCGCCGGTCGCCGGAACGGTGCGCCGGGAGCTGGCCTCCCGCCGGAACTCCCCCTTGGAGAGTGAACGAACATGATCGTCGCGATCACGGACGACGCGTGGCGGACGACGCGCGCCTCACTGGCGACAACAGGTGATCGTTTCGCCGACCTGGTGTCGGCCGCCGCACCGTCCGCTCAGGCGACCCGGCACTGGTCGGTGGCCGACACCGCCGCGCACGTGGCCACCCTCACCCAGGCGTGCGCCTCCATGGTCGGAGTCGCCCCGCCACCGGTCCACGGCCTGGGCGAGCTGATGAGGGAGACCACCATCGACACCGTCGCGGACCTCAACGAGGTCGTCCTGGGACGGTTCACCGAGCGCGACCCGGACGCGCTGGCCGGTCAGATCCGCTCGGACATCAAGCTGCTGCTCGACGCGACGGACGGCCGGGACCCGGCCGCCGCCCTGCCGTGGCTCGGCGGCTCCGCGGTCCCGCTGGCCGGCCTGCTCGCCCATCTGCTCAACGAGCTGCAGATCCACGGCCGGGACATCGCCCGGCCGGTGGGCGCGCGGTGGTGGGTGCCCCGGCGGGAGGCCGCCCTGTTCTTCGAGCTGTTCCTCATCGGCGTCATCCACCACGGCTACGGCCGGCTGCTCGAGGGTCACGGCCCCTGGCCGAGCCGGCGGGTCGCGGTGGAGTTCGCCTCGCCGTACACGACCACCCGGGCCATCGTGATCGACGACGGCCGGGTGACCGTGGAACCGCCGGGAGGGCAGGCCGATGTCCGCCTCCTCTTCGAGCCGGTGACGCTCAACCTGATGCTGTTCGGCCGGGTCAGCAGGGCACGGGCGGTGCTCGGCGGCGGCGTCGTCGTCCGGGGCCCCCGGCCGTGGTTGCTGCCCGCCTTCCTCCGCATCATGCGCCTGCCGTCCTGACGGCTCCATGCTCGCTCTCCGCTAGTCCACCTCCACGACGGCCTGGGCGAACTGGGCGGAGTACAGCCGGGCGTACGCGCCGTCCGCGGCCAGCAGCGACTCGTGCGTGCCCTGCTCGACGATGCGCCCATTCTCCATGACGAGGATCAGGCTGGCGTCGCGGATCGTGGACAGCCGGTGGGCGATCACGAAACTGGTGCGGCCCTCGCGCAGCGAGCTCATCGCCCGCTGGATGAGCACCTCGGTGCGGGTGTCGACCGAGCTGGTGGCCTCGTCCAGGATGAGGATCGCCGGCTCGGACAGGAACGCCCGGGCGATCGTGATCAGCTGCTTCTCGCCCGCGCTGACCGTCGCGCCCTCCTCGTCGACCACCGTGTCGTAGCCGTCGGGCAGCGTGTGCGCGATGCGGTCCACGTGGGCGGCCTCCGCGGCGGCCTCGATGCGTTCACGCGTGGCGCCCTCGGCCCCGTAGCCGATGTTCTCCGCGATCGTCCCGCCGAACAGCCACGTGTCCTGCAGCACCATGCCGATGCCGGCGCGCAGCTCCTCCCGGGACATCTCGGCGATGTCGACGCCGTCGAGCGTGATCCGGCCGCCGGTCACCTCGTAGAAGCGCATGATGAGGTTGACCAGCGTCGTCTTGCCCGCTCCGGTGGGGCCGACGATGGCCACGGTCTGGCCGGGCTCCACCGTCAGCGACAGGTTCTCGATCAGCGGCCTGTCCGGCGTGTAGCGGAAGGACACGTTCTCGAACGCCACCCGGCCCCGGACCCGCTCCGGTCGTGCGGGCCGGTCCGGCTCCGGGGACTGCTCGGTGGCCTCCAGCAGCTCGAAGACCCGCTCCGCCGAGGCGACGCCCGACTGCACCAGGTTCGCCATGCCGGCCACCTGGGTCAGCGGCTGGCTGAACTGCCGCGAGTACTGGATGAACGCCTGCACGTCGCCCAGCGAGATCGAGCCCGAGGCCACCTTGAACCCGCCCACCACGGCGACCAGCACGTAGTTGAGGTTGCCGATGAACATCATCGCCGGCTGGATCATCCCGGAGATGAACTGGGCGCGGAAGCTGGAGGCGAACAGGGCGTCGTTGTGCCGGTCGAAGGTCTCGGCGGCCTCCTTCTGCCGGCCGAACACCTTGACCAGGGTGTGGCCGCCGTACATCTCCTCGATGTGGCCGTTGAGCTTGCCCGTCGAGGACCACTGCTTGATGAACTGCGGCTGCGACCGCTTGCCGACGACCGTGGTGACGTAGACCGAGACCGGCACCGTGACCAGCGCGATGAGCGCCAGGATCGGCGAGATCCAGAACATCATCACCAGCACCGCCACGACCGTCAGCGCCGACGAGATGAGCTGGCTCATCGTCTGCTGGAGCGTCTGGGCGACGTTGTCGGTGTCGTTGGTGGCGCGGCTGAGGATCTCGCCGCGCGGCTGGGCGTCGAAGTAGCTCAGCGGCAGCCGCGCCAGCTTGGCCTCGATCCGCCCGCGCAGCCGGGACGCCGCCCGCTGCACGACGGTCGTGGTCAGCCGGAACTGCACGATCCCGAGCAGCGCGGCCACCACGTAGATGGCCAGCACCCAGCCCAGCACCTGGGCCAGCGCGGTGAAGTCGATGCCGTGGCCGGGCACCACGCTCATCGACGACACCATGTCGGCGAACGTGCCCTGGCCACGGGCGCGCAGCCCCGCCACGGCCTGCTCCTTGGTGATCCCCGCGGGGAGCCGGGCTCCGATGATGCCGGAGAAGATCAGGTCCGTGGCATGGCCGAGGATCTTGGGGCCCGTCACGGTCAGCGCCACGCTGGCCGTGCCGAGGGCCAGGATGACGACGAGCAGCGCGCGCTCGGGCCGCAGCAGGTTCAGCAGGCGGCGGAGCGAGCCGCCGAAGTCGAGGGCCTTCTCGGCCGGCCCGGACATCATCCGGCCGGGGCCGAACGCGGGCTGAGGGCGCCGCGGGGGCGCTTGGGGGGTGCTCATGCGGCCGCCTCCTGTTCGGTGAGCTGGGACAGCACGATCTCCCGGTACGTCGGGCAGGTGGTCATGAGCTCGGTGTGGTCGCCGCTGCCGACCACGCGGCCGTCCTCCAGCACGAGGATGCGGTCGGCGTCGCGGATCGTGTTGACGCGCTGGGCCACGATGACGATCGTGGCGTCGGTGATCTCCTCGGCCAGCGCGGCCCGCAGCCGGGCGTCGGTGGCGAAGTCGAGGGCGGAGAAGGAGTCGTCGAACAGGTAGATCTCGGGCCGGTGCACCAGTGTCCTGGCGATGGCCAGGCGCTGGCGCTGCCCGCCGGAGACGTTCGTGCCGCCCTGGGAGATCGGCTCCTCCAGGCCGCCGGGCATCGCCTCGACGAACTCGCGGGCCTGGGCCACCTCCAGGGCCCGCCACAGCTCCTCGTCGGTGGCGTCCGGCCTGCCGTACCTCAGGTTGGAGGCGACGGTGCCGGAGAAGAGGTAGGGCGACTGCGGGACCAGGCCGACCGCCCGGGAGAGCACGGCGGGGTCGAGGTCGCGGACGCTGACGCCGTCGACCAGCACCTCGCCGGCGGTCGCGTCGAACAGGCGCGGGATGAGGTTGAGCAGCGTGGTCTTGCCGCTGCCCGTGCTGCCGATGATCGCGGTGGTACGGCCCGGCCGCGCCGTGAAGCTCACGTCGCACAGCACCGGCTGCTCGGCGCCCGGGTACCGGAAGTCCACGGACCGCAGCTCCAGCTCGCCGATGCGTCGCTCGGGGGTGACGGGGTCGGCCGGCGGGTGGACGGTCGGCTCGGTGTCGAGCACCTCCTCGATGCGCTCGGCGCAGACCTCGGCCCTCGGGATCATCATGAACATGAACATGGCCATCATCACCGACATGAGGATCTGCATCAGGTAGGAGATGACCGCGGTCAGCGCGCCCACCTGCATGGTCCCGTCGGCGATGCGGTGGCCGCCGAACCAGACCACGGCGACGCTGGACAGGTTCACCACCAGCATGACCGTGGGGAACATCAGCGCCATCAGCCGCCCGACCCGCAGCGACACGTCGGTCAGCTGGTCGTTGGCCACGCCGAAGCGCTCGCGCTCGTGCCGGTCGCGGACGAAGGCCCTGATGACCCGGATGCCGGTGATCTGCTCGCGCAGCACCTGGTTGATCCGGTCGATGCGCTCCTGCATGGTGCGGAAGTGCGGGCGCATCCGCATGACGATCACGCCCACGACGACGATCATCACGGGCAGCGCGACGAGCAGCAGCGACGACAGCGCCGCGTCCTGGCGCAGCGCCAGGACGATGCCGCCGACGCACATGATCGGCGCGGCCACCACCATCGTGAACGTCATCAGCACGAGCAGCTGCACCTGCTGCACGTCGTTGGTGGTCCGGGTGATGAGGGACGGCGGGCCGAACCTGTTGACCTCCTGGGCGGAGAAGTCCTGCACCCGGTGGAAGATCGCGGCCCGCAGGTCGCGGCCCAGCGCCATCGAGGTCCGGGCGCCGTAGTACACGGCCACGACGGAGCAGACGATCTGGACGAGCGTCACACCGAGCATCACCAGCCCGATGCGGGCGATGTAACCGGTGTCGCCCTTGACGACGCCGTCGTCGATGATGTCGGCGTTCAGTGTGGGGAGATAGAGCGTGGCCAGCGTCTGCACGAACTGGAAGAGGACGACGAGCGTGATCTCTTTCCCGTACGGCCTGAGCTGGACCCGCAGCAGACGGAGCAGCATCAAGAGGGGCTTTCTGTCGAAGGGTCGGGGGAAGGCCGCACGAGCAGCCCGTCGAGCAGGACGGAGACGATCTCCTCGTCTTCCATGTCGCCGAACTCGCCGCCCAGGCCGAAGCCGCGGTGCACGCTCACCGCGATCAGCATGAGGAGCAGGTGCGCCGTGCCCTCGGGAGAGCGACGCAGCCGGTGGCGGTCGGGCTCGACCAGGGCGGCGATCGCCGTCCCGATCCGGTGCCGGCCGTCCAGCATCCGCTGGTGGAGCTCGGCGTCGTCGGCCATCAGCGCCCTGGGGGCGGTCATGAGGTTGGCGTTGGCGCTCATCCCCGCCCGCAGCAGCGTGACCGCCTCGCGCAGCCGCTCGCGCAGCTCGGACCGCGTGTCGATGGCCGCGAGCGCGTCCACCGCCGGCTGCGGGTCGAACGCGCTCGCCAGCGCCGCGCGCAGCAGCGAGGCCTTGTCGGGGAAGACGCCGAAGATCGTGCCCTCGGCCACTCCCGCGGCCTCGGCGATCTGACGGGTGCTGACGGTGGTGCCGTACTCGCGCAGCAGGGGAAGCGTGGCGGCGATGAGCGCGGCACGGCGATCTTCTGGTGCCATGGCCGGCACCCTTCTCCTCATGGCCATGGCGCAGAGCCTAGTGAGCGAGTACTCACTCGTTCAAATGGTTTTGTCCCGATACCGGGAAGGCGCCACCGGTTCGGGTCCCATGAGCGGGTGTGAGGCCGGTGGTCATGCGAGTCTCGGCACGAGCCTGACGGCGTTGCCGGTGTAGACCTGCTGGAGCACGTCGTCGGGCAGGTCGAGCCCCGAGATCGTCCAGCGGCCCATCAGCGGCGGGTCGTCCAGCGAGTGCGGGAACGCCTCGTCGGCGGTCTCCATGAAGCGGAAGTGGATGCGGTAGATGTCGCGCTCCGGCGGGATCTCGTCGGTGCCGAACAGCACCCGTCCCGGGTGGCGCAGCATCAGCGCGCGCGTGGCGCGCGGCTGACGGCCCAGCTCGGCGATGCGCGCCGCGATGTCGATGTGGAAGTTCGGGTACGTGTCGAGCATCCGCCCGGCGAAGCCGAGGTTCTCCGGCCAGCAGCCCGCGTGCACGCCGATCACGGTCGTGGCCGGGTGCCGGGCGACCATCGACTCCAACGCGTCCATCAGCCGCTGGAACGGCGGGAACCCGGGGCCGGAGAAGTTCCAGTCGGGGCGGGCGGCCAGCTGTTCGAGCCGCTCGTTGCGCTCGTCCATCGGCTCGAAGAACGCCACCGGGTCGGCGGTGTGCAGCGCGACGGGGATGCCGGCCTCGGCGACGGCCTGCCACAGCGGGTCGAGCCGCGGGTCGTCGAGCATCAGCAGCTCACCGCGGTCGTCGCGGACCCGCAGGCCCACGTCCTTCCAGACCTTCAGCCCGGCCGCGCCCTCCGCCACCGAGCCGCGCAGCTGCGCGGCCAGCCGCTCGCCGAAGCCGGGCTCGGCCGTCTGCGACCAGTCGACGTGGCAGAACGTGGCGAACCTGCCGGGGTGGGCGGCGTCGTAGCGCTCGATGTTCTCGGTCAGCTCCCGGCCCCAGCGGCCGTCGAGGTTGACCATGCCGCGCAGGTTCAGCTCGTCAATCAGGCCGATCAGGGCGGGGACGTCCTTGACCATCCAGTCGCCGTCCTCGGTCAGCCAGCGGCCGAGGTGGACGTGGGCGTCCACGGCGGGGACGCGGGCGCGCGCGACCTCGTGGGCGGCGACCCGGAGCCGGGAGATCGGACGGTACCTGGACAGGGGCAGATCGGCGTCACACATGGGGCGTCCCTGACTCTCTCGGGCGGCAGGTCGCCGCGTCCGCGATCAGGTCGTCGACCAGCTCACGGATGCGGCGTACCGGCAGCGTGGCGGCGGTGCCGGGGTCGAGCAGGGGGGGTGGATCTACATGACGGCCAGCTGACCACCGTCGATGACCAGCTCGGTGCCGTGGATGAAGGCCGCGTCGTCACTGGCCAGGAAGGCGTAGCCGGCGGCCACCTCCTCGGCCAGGCCGGCCCGGCCGAGCGGGATCAGCTCGCTCTCGTACGACGAGACGAAGTCGTCGGCCAGCCCGGCCGAGATCGACGCGTTGAGCGGGGTCCTGATGTAGCCGGGACAGAGCGCGTTGACCCGGATGCCGTGCCTGCCGAGCTCCACGGCCATGGTCTTGGTGAGCAGCAGCACCCCGCCCTTGGAGGCGTTGTAGTGGGCGTAGTCCGCCTCGCCGCCCAGGCCGTTGGTGGAGGACATGTTGAGGATCACCCCGCCCGTGCCCTGGTCCACGAGCCGCCTGGCCACGGCCTGGGCGACCAGGAACATGCCGCGCAGGTTCACGGCCATGATCCGGTCCCAGTGCTCGGGCGAGATCTCCAGGAACGGCTCCCGCCACGCCGTTCCGGCGTTGTTGATCAGGACGTCGAGCCCGCCGAGCGCCGCGATCGCGCCCTCGACCAGCCGGGAGACGTCCGCCTCCGCCGACACGTCGGCCGCCAGGCCGCTCACCTCGCCCAGCGCCGACAGCTCGGACACCGTCGCCTCCACCTCGGCCGGGTCCAGCCCGCCGATGACGACCCTGGCGCCCTCCTCCAGGAACCTGCGTGCCGTGGCGGCGCCGATCCCGCTGCTGCCGCCGCTGATCAACACCCTCCTGCCGGACAGTCCCCTCATGCGACCTCCCCCTTCTTCAGCATGTCAGCGCACGGCGCCGCGGGCCGCGACGCGCAGTTCGGTGGTGACCCGGCCGCCCTCGATCCCGTACGCGGAGTCGAACATGTTCACGGCCGAGCAGGCGTGGCCGGGGATGAGCTGGACCCGCGCGCCGACCGGCAGCGCGTCGTGGTGGCCCGGCTCCAGCAGCGCCACGCCGTGCTCCTCGTTGAGGAAGTCCATGTGCGCGTACGGATGCCCGACCACCCTGATCCAGTCGGGCGAGCCGGCGCCGTCGGAGGTGAGGCACTTGGTGCCGGCGTCGAACACGACCCGTTCGGGCGTCGGCCGGGCGATGACCGTGGACAGCACGCGGGCGCCGGCGGTCCGCTCGGTGGCGACCCCCAGCCGGATCATCGCGGTGTCGTTGAAGACATAGGTGCCCGGCCTGATCTCGGTCACCCCGGCCACCCCCGCGACGTGCCTGGCGGTGGGCGTGGAGCCCACGCTGATCTCGCGCAGGGCGATGCCCTCGCGGGCGCACAGCTCGGCGGTGGCCACCAGGTCGGCGCCCTCGCGGCGGGAGGTCTCGGCCAGCTCCTCCGGGGTGCGGGCGTGGTAGGCGTGCCCGGCCAGCGTGAGCAGGCCGACGACCTCGACACCGGGGATCGCGGCGATCTCGGCCACCAGGTCGGCGGTGGGCCGCCCCGGCGGGCGTCCGAGCCGGTGCTGGCCGGTGTCCACCTCGACCAGCACCTCGACCGGCGGCCCGCCCAGCCGGCCGAGCCCCTCCGCCACCTCGGGCGAGTCGAGGCTGACCCGGACCCTGGCCCGCTCGCGCAGCGCCGCCAGCCGGCGCAGCTTGGGCTCTCCCCAGACCGGGAAGGCGAGCAGGATGTCGTCGATCCCGGCGTCGGCCATCACCTCGGCCTCGCCGAGCTTGGCGCAGGTGATGCCGATCGCCCCGGCGTCGAGCTGCATGCGCGCCAGCTCGGGCATCTTGTGGGTCTTGATGTGCGGGCGCAGGCGGACGCCGTTGCTCGCCGCCGCCTTCGCCATCTCGCGCACGTTGGCCCTGACCACGTCCAGGTCCATGACGAGAGCCGGCGTGTCGATCTCGGGGTACATGCGTGGGACCGCCCCTCTGGTAGCTCCCGGCGAAAATAGCATCGATTCCGCATTGCGCACCAGCGTTCCGTTATACGGAAACCTTGACATCGTTGCGTGGTGCTGATGTTCTGACATGGTTTCGGAACTACATTCTGCATAGCGGAATCGGGAGCACATATGAGGCTTGGCGCCGTACGCGTCGGCACCGGCGATCCCCCGCCGGCCGGCACCCTGGCCGACCCCGTGATCGGAGCGACGCCGTGAAGGCATTGGTGTTCACCGGGCCCGCGACGGTGGAGCTGCGGGAGGTCGACGAGCCCGTGGTCGGCCGGGACGAGGTGCTGGTCCACGTGGTCGCCTCCGGCATCTGCGGGAGCGAGCTGCACGGCGTCAGGACGCCCGGCTTCCGGGTGCCGCCGCTGGTGATGGGGCACGAGTTCGCGGGCCGCACCGACGACGGGCGGGCGGTGCTGGTCAACCCGATCCTGTCGTGCGGGTCGTGCGACGTGTGCGCGCTCGGGCTGCGGAACGTGTGCCGGAACCGGCGGATCGTCGGGGTGCACCGGCCCGGCGGGTTCGCCGAGCGCGTGTCCGTGCCCGCCGCCGCGCTGGTCGACCTGCCCGAGGGGCTCGGCTGGACGGCCGCGGGCGTCGTGGAGCCCGCGGCGAACGCCGTGCACGCCTGGGAGCTGGCCGGGGCCCCGGCCGGGGCGCGGGTGGGTGTCGTCGGCGCGGGCGCGATCGGGCTGGCGTGCCTGCAGGTCGCCCGTACGGGCGGGGCCGCCAGGGTGGACGTCGCCGACCGGTCGGAGAGCCGCCTGGCCCTCGCGGGACGTCTCGGGGCGGACGCCGCCACCGGCGAGCTGACCGGCGAGTACGACGTGATCTTCGACGCGGTGGGCGCGGCGGCCACCCGTCGCGCGTCGGCCGCGCTGCTGCGGCCGGGCGGGACGGCGGTCTGGCTGGGGCTGGCCGACACCGAGCCGGGCTTCGACGCGGCCGGGCTGGTGCGCGGCGAGCAGCGGGTGCTGGGGTCGTTCGCCTACTCCGGCGCCGACTTCGCCGCCGCCTCCGCGATGGTCGGGAGCTGGGACCTGAGCTGGGTGGACACCTTCCCGCTGAGCGAGGGGGCGGAGGTCTTCACCAGGCTCATGAACGGCGACCCGAATCCGGTCAAGGCGCTCCTGTCCCCCGGCGCCTGACCTTCTCGGCTCTCCACCTCTGCTCTCGACGGGCGCCCGATCTCCTCGGGCGCCCGTTCTGCGTGCCTGCCGGCCGTCACGGGCTGGGCAGGTCGCGGTACGGGTTGGCGGGTAGGCCCGTGTAGGGGGTGGGACAGCGCCACAGCTCCCCGCCGCCGCTGCCGTCCCAGGCGGTGGTCACGTACAGCACGTCCAGATCGGGCCCGCCGAACGCGCAGCTCGTCACGTTGGCGGCGGGGACGGGGACGGTCAGGTCCGTGGAGCCGTCGGGCCGCAGCCGCACGACCGACGCGCCGCCCCACAGCGCGACCCACACGTGCCCGGCGGCGTCCACCGTGATGCCGTCGGGCTGCGGGAGCCCGGCGAAGCGCCGCCGGTTCGCCATCTCGCCGCTCGCCGGGTCGTAGTCGAAGACGTCCACCTGGCCGGTGGGCGTGTCCACGTAGTACAGCAGCCGCTCGTCCGGGCTCCACGCGATGCCGTTCGAGATCGTCACCCCGGCCAGCACCCGCTCGCAGCTCCGGTCGGTGTCCAGCCGGTAGAGCGAGCCCGCGCCCGGGGTGTCGTCCTCGGCCTTGGTGCCCGCGAAGAACCGTCCGGCACGGTCGCAGGCGCCGTCGTTCATCCGGTTGCCGGGGGGCTCGGCGGCGGTCACGGGGGCGACCACCTCCAGCCGTCCCCCCTCGTGGACGGCGAAGCCGTCCCTGACCGCGAGCGCCAGGCCGCCCGAGGCACGGGGCAGCGCCACGCCGACCGGCCGGCCCACGTCGATCGACTCCTGGGCGTCGTCGGCGGGGTCCAGGCGGTGCACCAGGCCGGCCGGGATGTCCACCCACAGCAGCGTCCCCGTGCGCTCGTCCCAGCGCGGCCCCTCGCCGAGCCGGGCCGCGGGAACCGGTACCGGTTTCAGATCCATCGCGAAGTCTTCCCATCCACCATACAGAACGGTATTCCGGTCACAGCTGCTCGGAGATCGCGCGCCGGAGGCCCGCGCCGACCTCTTCCAGCCGGGCCGGCGACATCCGGTCCTTGATCGCGGTCACGCTCACCGCGGCGACCGGCACGGTCCTGCCCAGGAAGATCGGCGCCGCGACGCAGCGCACGCCCGGCTCGTTCTCCTCCAGGTCGAGCGCGTAGCCGCGGCCCCGCACCTGCTCCAGGTGGGCGGCGAGCTTGGCCGGCGCGGTGATGGTGTTCCTGGTCCGCACCCCGAGGGGGCCGTACCTCTCGGCCCACGCCTTGACGGCCTCGTCGGTCGGGTACGTCCAGGCCAGCAGCGCCTTGCCGACGCCCGTGCAGTGCGCGGCGTTGCGGCCGCCCACCACCGAGCTCATCGTGATCGACCGCACCGCCTCGACCTTGTCGAGGTAGACGATCTCGCCGCCGTCGAGGACGGCGACGTGCACGGTCTCGTCGAACTCCTCGCGCAGCCGCAGCAGCAGCGGACGCACGAGGGTGCGCAGGTCCATGGACTCGTAGTACCGGAAGGCCGTGGCCAGCAGCTCGGTGCCCACGAAGTAGGGGCCGCCCGGCTCGGGCTGCGCGGCGAAGCCGCGGTGCTTCAGCGCGCCGAGCAGGCGGTGCAGCGAGCTCTTGGGCAGGCCGAGCCGGCTGGCGAGCTCGTCGAGCGTGACGCCCCGGCTGTGCTTGCCGATCTCCTGCAGGATCAGCAGGGCGCGGTCGACGCTGCCCACCGGGGACTGGGCCTCACCCACGGGGCTCTCTTCCACAGGATTCCATGCAATGGAATGCTAGCGCGTCATTCGGAATCTCGCCTCAGAGCCGCCCTTCAGGTGCCCAGGACGCCCTCACTCCGGTGGCAGGGGCCAGGCGACACGGGCAGCCACACGCGCATGCTCGACGGCCCGCGCTGGGCCCATGTCCGGTACGGGCGCAGCGGCACGTCGAACCACGCGGCGTCCCCGTCCCCGGCCACCGCGTCGGGCTGTGGGGAGGCGGCGGTGGTGTAGGGCCACGGCCCGGCGGCCGTCGCGCGCCGCCGGGCGCGGACCCGCGCGCCGCCGCCGTCCGCCCGCGGCCCCGCCAGGGGGTCGATCACCAGAGCGTCCAGCCCGCCCACGTGGGACCCGCCCACGTGGGACCCGCCCGTGTGGGACCCGCCCACGGCGGTCCCCTCCGCGAGAGACCCTCCCGCGCCGGACTCGCCCGCCTGGGACTCCCCCGTGGCGGGCAGGTCGAGGGATTCCACGCACAGGACGTCCGGGCCGCGCTCGACCGCGACGCAGCCGCGTACGGCGTCGATGCGCGGGTCCGGCCAGGTGAAGCGGGGCCCCATCGGCAGGTCGAGGGTGACGACCTCGCCCGCCCGGAACGTGCGCCGGATCGCGAGCGTGCCCGGCTCGACCGGCCGCGTCCGCCCGTCCTCGGTCACCGTGGCTCCGGCCGCCCAGGCGGGGACCCGCAGCGAGAGCGTCCACGGCGACGGCTCGTCGGCCGCGATCCGGACCCTGACCGTGCCCGTCTCGGGGTAGCCGGTCTCGACGTCGGCGGCCACGCGCCTGCCGTCCGGCAGCTCGGCGCTGATGGCGCACGGCGCGTACTGGTGGATCTGCAGGCCGTCGTCGTCGGTCGTGGCCAGGTAGGCGTCGAGGCTGGCCAGGGTCCGGGCGACGTTCGTGGGGCAGCACGACACGTCGAACCAGGCGGCCCTGGTGCCTCCCTCGGCGCGCGGGCTCACCGCGTCCGGGTCCGCCGGCCGTCCCGGCTCTCGCTGGTGCAGGGGGTTGGCGTAGAAGAACGCCGTGCCGTCGGGGCTCGGCGAGGTCGCGATGACGTTGTAGAGGGTCCGCTCGATCAGGTCGGTGTAGCGGGTGTCGGCCGTGGCGAGGTACAGCCGCCACGACACCATGATCGAGGCGACCCCGGCGCACGTCTCGCAGTAGGCGCGGTCCGGCGGCAGCTCCCAGTCCTCGCCGAAGCCCTCGTCCTGGTGGCGCGAGCCCATGCCGCCCGTGATGTAGGTCCGCCGCGCGACCGAGCGCTCCCACTGCCGCTCCACCGCGCGCAGCAGGTCGTCGTCGCCGCGTTCGACGGCGACGTCCACCGCCGCCGCGGTGAGGTAGAGCGCGCGGACGGCGTGGCCGCGCCACACGTCGGCGCGCCGGATCGGGATGTCGTCCTGGAAGTAGGCGCGTCCGAGGGGGATGTCGCGCAGGGTTCCGTGGCCGCGCCGTTCGAGGAACAGGCGGGCCTGCTCGACGTAGCGGTCCTCGCCCAGGGCGCGGCCGAACTCGGCCAGGCCGACCTCGATCTCGGGATGCCCGCAGATCCCGCGCAGGCCGTCCTCGCCGAAGGTCCGGCACACGTGGTCGGCCGCCCGCCGCGCGACGCGCACCAGGTCGTCCTCGCCCGCGGTGCGCAGCCGGGCCACCGCCGCCTGGAGCAGGTGGCCGGTGTTGTAGAGCTCGTGGCCCATCTCCAGGTCGCTGTAGCGCGGCTGCTGCCCGCCGTGGCCGAAGCACGTGTTGAGATAGCCGTCCGGGTCCTGGGCCCGGCCGACGCGCGCGGTGAGCCGCTTGATCGCCGTCTCCGCCTCCGGGTCGCCGGTCCTGGCCGCCTCCCAGGACAGCGCCTCCAGCAGCTTGTAGACCTCCGAGTCGGAGAACGACCAGCCGGGCCGGTCGGGCGAGGTCGTCCCGTCCGCGACCCGGTCGAAGTTGGCGAGCCAGCCGAGGCGCTCCATCCAGCTCTCGCAGTGGGCCAGCGTCGCCGTGGCGTTCACGCTCTGGAGCCGGCCCCAGAGGCCGCCGGTGATGGAGACCTGCGGCAGCCCGAGCGGGCGTACCGGGCCGTGGAGCGGCAGGACGGGGACGGAGCGGGCGGCGGCGGGGGCGCCCGGCAGTCCGGGGTCCGTCGTGCCTTCGATCATGTCAGGGGCCTTTCGAGTCACTGGGTGTTCAGTCCTTCACGGCGCCGGCGGTGACGCCGGCGGCGATGTAGCGCTGCGCGAGGACGAGGAGGAACGCGGCGGGGACGGAGGCGATCACCGCGGTCGCCATGATCGAGTTCCACTGCGTGGTGTTGTTGCCGATGTAGCGGAAGATGCCGAGGGTGATCGGGATCGTGTCGCTGTTGCGGTTGAGGGTGGAGGCGAAGATGAAGTCCGACCACGCCCACAGGAACGTGAACAGCGAGACGGTGATCACCGAGTTGCGGCTCAGCGGCAGGATGATCGAGCGGAACGTGCGCCAGGTGCTCGCCCCGTCGATCTGCGCCGCGGACATGAGCTCGGCCGGGATGCTCGCCATGAACGCGCGGAACAGCAGCACGGCGAACGGCACGGCCAGCGTCGAGTCGGCGACGACCAGGCCCGCGACGGTGTTCAGCATCCCGAGCCTGATGTAGACGGCGTAGAAGCCCATGGCCATGACGACGGCCGGGATCATCTGCGCGACGAGCAGCAGGAAGTCCACGACGCGGGTGCCGCGCGGCCGCAGCCTGGCCAGCGAGAACCCGGCGGGCAGGGCCACGAGCAGCGTGAGCGCGACGGTCGTGAGGCCGATGAAGAGGCTGGTGGCCAGGGCCGGCAGTTGCTGGCCGAGCGCCGCGGTGTAGCCCTCGAACGTGGGGTTCCAGGGGAACCAGTGGGGCGGGTCGGCCCGCATGTCGCCCGTCCTGGTGAGCGAGACGTTGAACATCCAGTAGACCGGGAAGAGCATCAGCGCGACCAGGACGACGCCCAGCGCGGTCTTCCACCACGTCCTCGTCCCGGTCATCGCTGCTCCTCCTTGCGCTGCAGGTGGACGTGCGCGAGCCCGGCGGCGAACGCGATGAGGATGAGCACGTTGCCGACGGCCGCCGCCGGGGAGAAGTCGGGCTGGCCCGTGCCGAACGCCTCGCGGTACGACCAGATGGCCAGCGTCGCCGACGCGTCCGCCGGCCCTCCCCTGGTCATGATCCAGATGATGTCGACGACCTTGAGCGTGTAGATGAGGCCGAGCAGCAGCGTGATCGCCGACACCGGGCGCAGCAGCGGGAAGGTGATGCGCCAGAACCGCTGCCACGCGTTCGCGCCGTCCAGCCCGGCGGCCTCGTAGAGGTCGGCCGAGATGTTCTGCAGCCCGGCGTAGAGGATCACCAGGTTGAACGGGATCCCGAGCCAGATGTTGGCGACGGTGACGGACAGCAGCGAGGTGTCCGGGGACGTCAGCCAGTTGATCTGGCCGATCCCGAACGCCTGGAGCGCGGAGTTCACGATGCCGTTGTCGCTGTTGAGCATCCACGACCAGGTGGAGGCCGAGACGATCAGCGGCAGCAGCCACGGCACGAGGAACATCGCGCGCAGCACGGCGGACAGCCGGAAGCTGCGGTGGAAGAAGACCGCCAGGGCCAGGCCGAGCGCGTACTGGGCGGCGATGGACACCAGCGTGAACACGGCCGTGTTGCGCAGGGCCGACAGGAACGTGTCGTCGGAGACGATGTCCCGGTAGTTGTCCAGGCCGGTGAACTCCGCGTCGCCGCGCACGAACGCGCGCGGCGTGTAGTCGTGGACGCTGAGCTCGATGTTGCGGTACAGCGGGTAGGCGTAGAAGAGCAGCAGGTAGACGGCGAGCGGCGCGAGGAAGGCGAAGGCCGTCCACTGCGGCGAGCGCCGGCGGCCGGAGGTGGAGCTCACCCCCGCCGCCGGCCTGCCGGAGGCCGCGACCACGCCGGTACGTGACGATGCCATGACAGGGCTCCGCTCAGCCGCCGACGGCCTGCGCGGCCTTGGCCTGCGCTTCCTTGAGCGCTTCGGCGGGGCTCGCCGAGCCGCTCAGCGCCTTCTGCACCGCCGTCCACAGGGCCTCGGAGATCTTCGGGTACTTCGTGCCGAGGTTGTCGCTCGTCCGGCCCTTGGCCGACCGGACGGCCTCGGCCCACGGCTTCAGGCCGGGCTCCTTGGCCAGGATGGCCTGCTGCCCCTCGGCGGTGGACGGGATGTAGTAGGCGAAGGTCGTACCGGTCTCCACCAGGCCCTCGGGCGTCGTCATGCACTCGAGGACCTTCTTGGTGACGTCGTAGCGCTTGGTGTCCTTCTGCACGGGGACCGTGATGAACTCCCCGCCCGTGGGCGTTGGAGCGTTCCCACCCGCCTTGGCGGGGATCTGCACGATGCCCGTCGGGAAGCCGGCCTTCGCCGCGCTGTTGATCTGCCAGGTGCCGTTCTCGGCGAACCCGAACTCGCCCGTGAGGAACTCCTCCCAGGTGGTGTTCTGCGAGTTGCTGATGACCGAGTTGGGGGCGGCGCCGTCCTTCAGCCACGAGCTCCAGAGGTCGAGCGCCTCGACGGCCTGGGGCGAGTCGAGCCGGGTGAGCTGCGCGCCGGCGCCCCAGAACCACGGCAGGAACTGGAAGGAGCCCTCCTCCGTGCCGATGGCCGAGAACGTGATCGGCTTCTTCCCGGCGGACTTGACCTTCTTCAGCGCCGTGGTGAGCGAGGCCCAGTCCTTGATCGTGGCCGGGTCGACGCCCGCGGCGTCGAGGATCTTCTTGTTGTAGTAGAGGGCGAGGGTGTTCGCGCCGATGGGGATGCCGTACGTCTTGCCGTCCAGCTCCCCGGCGGCGATGAGGTTCTTGTCGAACCTCGCCGTGTCGAGGCCGAACTCGTCCATCGAGGTGAGCATCCCCGCGTCCGCCAGGGTGGAGACGGCGGGGTTGTCGAGGAGGATGACGTCGGGGGCGTTGCCCTCCTGGCCGGCCAGCAGGGCCTGGTTGGTGAGCGCGGTCGTGTCGTAGGCGGTGCGCTGGATGGTGACGCCCGCCTGCTTGCCGCAGGTGTCCACCCGCTTGGCCCACGCGGAGGACGCGTCGTGCTGCGGGTACGGGTCCCACCAGGTGTAGGCGTTGCCCGCGGTGGACGTGGCGGCGCCGGCGCCACCCTGGGGGGCGGACGAGCAGGCGGCCAGGGCGAGGACGGCGGTTCCGACGACCGCCGCCCGGGCGGACATCGATGACGGGTTCATGCGATTCCTCCATGGTTAGCGCTAACAAAACAGGCGCGACGAGACGGGAGCCGCGGCGGTGCGCCGCGGTCAGCGTGCGAGGGAGGCCGGGGGCGCGGTGCTGCCCCGCGACACCAGCTCGGGGGAGATGAAGCGCACCACGAAGGGCTCGGCCCGCCCCTCCTGCGACTCCACGCGGCGCACGAGCTGGCGCACCGCCATGGAGCCGAGGCGGTCGGGCGCGCTCTCGATGAACGAATAGGGCAGGGAGAAGGAGGCGGCGAACTCGCTGGAGTAGCGCCCGATGACCGACAGGTCCTCGGGCACCCGGAGTCCCCGCCCGTAGGTGACGGACGGCAGCGCGGCGGCCGCCGCCTCGTTGTTGACCAGCAGCCCCGTCGCCGCCGGATAGGCGTCGAGCAGGGCGTTGAGCAGGCGCCCGACGGCCGGCTGGCGGGACTCGCCGTACACCGCGTGCAGCGTGACGCCGAGCCGGCGCGCTCGCTCCAGCGCGGCGTCCCGCAGGCGCCAGACATAGGCGCCGCCCCGCTCGACGACGTGTTCGGGCTGCGAGACCAGGACGATCTCGCGATGGCCGAGCTGGTGGAGGTGGTCCACCATGACCCTTCCGGCCTCCTCGAAGTCGAGGTCGAACACGTCGAGTCCCGAGCAGTCGCCCGGCAGCCCGACCAGGGCGCCCGGCTGGGGCGCCGCGCGCAGGATGGGCAGCCTCGGGTCGGCCTCCGCGATGTTCATCAGCACGACCCCGTCGACCATCCGGGAGTCGGTGATGCGCCGCAGCGCCCGCGCGCCGTCCGCCTCGGTGACCAGCAGGGTGTCGTACCCCAGGTCGCGGGCGGTGTCGGTGACGCCCAGGATGTACTGCATCATCGCGGGCGCGAACTCGTCCTCGTGGAACTGGGCGAGCAGGCCGAGGACCTTGGTCTGGGAGGTGGCGAGCGCGCGGGCACCGGCGTTGGGCGTGTAGGCCAGCGCCTCGGCCGCCGCCAGCACGCGCCGGCGGACCTCCTCCGAGATGGGCCGCTTGCCCGACAGCGCGTACGACGCCGTGCTCCGGCTCACCCCGGCCTCCCGGGCCACGTCTCCGATCGTCGCCACGCCCACCCCTGTTCATCGAACCGGTTCGACGATGTCGCCGACTCCCTGTATCGCTTGCCGGCCCACGGGGTGGAGGACGCCACACCTGGGAATTTCCGGGCTCACGCGGCTCCGAGGCACGGCACTACCTCGGGTCGCGATCACCTGGGTTCCTGGAATCCAGCGAACCGGTTCAACGATGTGGCTCGACTGTCACTCCACGGGCCGGGCCCCGTCAAGAGCGAAGGTCACCGGCGATACAGAATCGTGACATCCCAGAAACAGGCGTGGAGGCGGGGACCCATCGGTTCCCGCCTCCACGCGAGGCCGGCCGTCACGGCAGGCGCGTCAGCCGCGCGGGTTCCAGCCGTCGGTGTCCACGTCCAGGTCGAGCCCGTCCGCGATGTCGTCCCAGCCGGTGAACTTGAAGTTCGTGTTCTCCCGGTCGGCCTCGGCAGGGGTGTTGAGGCCGTCGTGGGAGACGAACAGGCCCTCGTCGAAGTCGCCCAGCGGCGTGTTCAGCACGGTCGAGCCGTCGCTGTTCTCGACGCCGTCGATGCCGTCGTCCTGGCCGATCCGGAACTGGCCCAGGTAGGGGTTGGCCCCTTCCCTGCGGTAGACGGCGAAGGTGCTGTCGCCCTGGCTGGAGGCCAGCAGGTAGCCCTTGCCGTTGTCCCGGTAGTAGATGGTCAGGCCCTCGGCGTCCGCGGTCAGGTGCCGGCCGCCGTAGCCGGGGTCAGCGCCGGGGGTGCACTCCTCGGTCGCCGGGTCGTAGGTGCCGGGGACGCCGTACTCGCGGACCTTGTCCACCAGGACGGGGGCCCCGGTGAGGTCGGCCCGCATCCGCCAGATGCCGACGTCCTCCTGGGCGGCGTAGAGGACGTCCTTGTCCTGGTCCACGACCATGCCCTCGACCTGGGCCTGCTCGTCGGGCTCCAGGCAGGGGGCCCAGGTCCGTCCGTTCGGCAGGGTGAACGACGCAGGCAGGTCCAGCGTCCTGACGACCTGGTAGCCGACCGTGCCGCCCGGCTTGGCGAGCAGCTTGACCAGGCCGACGGAGGTCCGGTGCCGGCGGCTGACCAGGGCGTAGGTGCCGGTGGAGTCCTTCCAGGCGGCCAGGCCGTACGCCGTCTCGCCGTCGTCGACCTGCTGCTGGGTGGTGTTGAAGACGAACGGCGCGGCCGGGTCGGTCACGTCGGTGAGGTGTCCGCCGGAGACGGCGTAGACGCGCAGGGTGTCGCGGCCGCGGTCGGAGACGATCGCGAGGTCCCTGCCGCCGAAGCCGTAGGTGACGTCCACGTTGTTGAACCGGCCGGGCTCGTCGTCGGGGCCGGGGGCGGCGGGCGCCGGGAGGTGCTGGAGCTGCTGTCCGCCGAGGTCGTAGACGTAGAGCCCACCCTCCTTGGCGGTGCTGATCACGACGCTCCTGCCCGAGTCGGACGGGTGCACCCAGATCGCGGGGTCGTCGCCGTTGGCGTTGCCGCCGGCCTCGTCGTCGAACAGGGCGGGGGTCTCGACGTCCGGGTCGATCGACGCCACGCCGGAGCCGGCCGCGGGCACGGCCAGCCCTCCTGCCACGGTGAACGTCAGGGCTGCCAGGAGAAGCCTGGACAGGGGACGCATCGCGCCTCCTCTTTCGGGGGTGATGGGGCCATGGAGCTACGGGAGCCGACACAGGGACACGGGCGAGTGTCGCCGGGCCGGATGACGGGCCGGTGAACGCCGGGGACCCTCCACGGGTCAGCCGTGGTTGACGCGCCAGAAGTCGGAGACGGTCTGGCGGTCGCGCAGGTCCCCGAGGAGGCCCTTCGGGTCGGTGTGGAAGAGCTGACCCTGCCAGTCCGACAGGCCGGGCGCGGTGACGAGCGGCTTGACGGTGGTGTTGCCGGACATGCCGCCCTCGCCGATCTCGTGCTTGACGCCTTCCCCGGTCATGATGAAGCGGACGTACAGCTTGGCCGCGTTGGGGTGCCTGCTCTTGGCGGCGACCGCGACGTACTTGGGGTAGCTGAAGCCGGCGAACGGCGTCATCCCCTCGCAGGTCGCCTGCTTGTACCCCTTGTCCTCGTTGTTGCGGAACTTGGAGATCGACATGAAGCCGATCTTCTTGTCGGTGGCGCTCGGCGCGCCGACCGCGGCGGAGATGTCCTCGTCGGAGCCGGTCAGCACCGGCTTGTTGCGGGAGATCCGCTTGATCCACTCGTAGGCGGCGCTCTTCTCCTCGGTCTTCAGCGCCTTGCCGTACTTCGCCTGGTACGCCTGCTCCAGGGCCTGGTTGCCGTGTGCGTCGAGCTGGGTGAAGAACGACAGCACGGTGGGCTTGCCCAGGGGGTCCTGCATCACCAGCTTGCCGGCCCACTCCGGCTCGGTCAGGTCCCAGACGTTCTTGACCGGGCATCCGCCGGGAGAGAGCCTGCCGTTGTAGGCGAAGACCGTGGCCTTCGACAGGGCGAGCAGGGGGTTCCGGTTCTCGGCGGGGATCTGGTCCGTCAGGTCGGAGGGGATCCACGTCCGCGCCACGCCCTGTGGCATGAGCTGGCCGACCAGCACGCCGCCGTCCTCGTACATGGCCGCGTCGATGGTGACGTTGTCCGCGGCGTGCTCCCTGACCATCTTCTCCGCGGTCTGCGGAGTGTCGGACTTCACCCCTTCCATGGCGATGCCGTACTTCGCGGTGAACGCCTTCGCCACCTCCTCGATGTCGCCGCTGGAGTCGTAGACCAGCAGGCTGCCCTCCTTCTTCGCGGCGGCGACCAGGGCGTCCAGGTCCAGGCCGGTGTCGAGCGACGGGGCGGGCAACGCCCCGGCGGTCGCCGCCGGGGACGGAGCGCCGCTGGTGGACGGCGCGCAGGCGGCCGCCGCGACCGCCAGCAGCGCCACCAAGATGATCTTCCCGGTACGCCTCATGGGTGGCGTCACTCCTTGCCTCTCGGATCACCGGCGCCCGCAGAGCCCCGAGCCGCCGCCGGTGGGCTCAACGATGAACATCAGGTGAATAATTTGTCAAGACATACTTACGTGGAGGCGAACGCACTCGACCTGTTCTTCCCACTCGGCAAGACGACAGGTAGTGAGAATGTCAAGACAAAGTATTGACCGTTCATCTCGCGTTCATCTAATACTGAAGGCCCCTGACGAGGAGCCGACATGCGTGTGAGTCCGCCGGAGCCCGGTCGAACAGGCGCCACCGGCGCCGCCGCTGTCACCACGTGATGGGCTGGACGGCGGCGTTCGCCGTGGTCGCGGTCCTCTTCGTGCTCATCAGCGGCGCCAACGACGGAGCCACCCTGATCGGGCTGGGGCTGCGCTTCCCCAGAACCCCGGGGTGGGCCGCCGCGGCACTGCTCACGGTGGTCCTGTTCGCCGGGCCGTACGTGCTGGGGCTCGCCGTCGCGCGCACGTTCACCGAGGGCCTGGCGGGGCTGGGCACCCACGGCGGCGCGGCGGTGTTCCTGGCCGGAGTGGTCACCGCGGTGGCCGTGGTCGCCGCCCTCACCGGCAAGGGACTGCCGACCAGTCTGACGCTGGCCGTCATCGGCGGCATCGCCGGCGCCGGGCTGGGCGCCGGGCTGCCGGTGTCGTGGCACGGCGTGGCCGTCGTCCTCGGGGTCGGCGCCTGCGCGCCGCTGGCCGGTCTGGTCCTCGGCTACCTGCTGGGGGCCCTCTCGCGCCGCGTGCCGTCCTGCCGCCGGATGCCCCGGCTGGTGCTCGCCGCCCACCTGCTGGCCTACGCCGCCCAGTGCACGGCGTACGCGGTCAACGACGGCCAGAAGATGGTGGCGGTGGTGAGCGTCGCGGTGGACGTGGGCCGGGACGGTCTCGGCGGGGTCGGTCCCGTCGGCCTGTCCCCCGGCTGGATGGCCTGCCTCGCGCTGCTGTTCCTCGCCGGCTCCCTGACCGGCCTGACCCGCGTGGGCGAGCGCCTCGGCCGCGGCCTGGTCATCGCCCGGCCGCTGCACGTCCTCTCGGCCGAGACGGCCGCCACCGGCGCCGTCCTCGGCAGCTCGGCCCTGGGCAGCCCGGTCAGCATGACCCAGTCGGTGCTCGCCGGTGTCGTCGGCGTGGTGGCGAGCGAGGGCTCCCGGCGGGTGCGCTGGCAGGCGGTGGCGAACGTGGGCACGGCCTGGCTGGTCACCCTGCCGTCGTCCCTGGCGCTCGGCTGCGTGGCCGGCCTCGCGCTGAGGCTGCTGTGAGCGGCGGCACCGGCCGCAGGTGGCGGTTCGGGCGGGCCTGGGACGAGCTGCGCGGCCGGTCGGGCCGGCGGGTCGTCGACCTCGTCCGCGGCCAGGTCGCCGTGGCGCGGGCCGGGGCCGTCCTGGCCTGCTCGGCCGCCTCCGGCGCGATCGAGCGCCCGGCCGCGCGGACCCGGATGACCGAGGTCGAGCACGAGGGCGACGCGGCGCGGGCCGAGCTCGTGCGCGCCCTGCGGCGGACCCTGGCCACCCCCCTCGACCGGGAGGACCTGTTCCGGCTCTCCCGCTCCATCGACGACGTCCTCGACCACCTGCGCGACTTCGTGCGCGAGGCGGACCTGTTCGGGCCGGCCGGCCTGGACTTCGCCGTCGAGCCGCTGCGGGCCGTGGTCGACGGCCTCGACGAGCTGGAGGAGGCCCTGCTCAAGGTCTTCGACGACCCCGGCTCGGTCACCGTGGCCGTGCTGGCCACCCGTAAGTGCTGCAGCCGGGTCCGTCAGCTCCACCAGGCGCGGCTCACCGAGCTGTTCGCCCGGTCGCTGCGGATGGACACCCTGCGCGAGCGCGAGCTGCTGGCCCGCCTGGACGCGGTGGGCCGCCGGCTCGGGGAGTCCGCCGACGCGCTCGCCGACGCGATGCTCAAACGAAGCCACTGAACGTCCCTCATCCCCCCGGAGGAGATCCCATGGCCGTAACGACCAGGACGCAGCCGCCGCGCCGGCCGCCTTGGCGGCGCCGGCTGCTGTACCGGCTGCGCGTGCTGCGCCACGACCCGACGGCCCTGCTCGGCCTGGTCCTCGTCGTCCTGCTCGCCTACCTGGTCGTCGCTCCGCTGGTCGCCGTGCTGTCGGACGCCTTCCGCCTGCAGTACGGCGACGAGGTCCACGCCGGGCAGCAGCCGGGCGAGTGGACCGGCTACTACCTGTGGCGGGTCTTCCGCTCCCCGATCAGCGGCCTGCTGTTCTGGGAGCCGCTGGTCAACACCATCGTGGTGGCGATCGGCACCACGCTGTTCGCGCTGCTGCTCGGAGGCGGGACGGCCTGGCTGCTGACCCGGACCAACGTCCCGGGGCGCGGCTGGCTGGCGGGCGCGCTCGTGGTGCCGTACATGCTGCCCTCGTGGACGTTCTCGCTGGCGTGGCTCACGCTGTTCAAGAACGAGCGCTCCGGCGGGCAGCCCGGCTTCCTCCAGGCCCAGGGCGTCCGCACGCCGGACTGGCTGGCCTACGGCGCGCTGCCGATCATCATCACGCTGGGGCTGCACTACTACCCGTTCGTCCTGCTCCTCGTCGGGAACGCGCTGCGCCGCATCGACGCCCAGCTGGAGGACTCCGCCAGGGTCCTCGGCGCCCCCCGGCGCACCGTCGTGCGGCGGATCGTGGCGCCGTTGATGCTGCCGGCGCTGTCCTCGGCCGTCCTGCTCGTGGTGGGCCGGGTGCTGGGCACGTTCGGCACGCCGTACGTGCTGGGCCTGCCCGCGGACTACCGGGTGCTGTCCACCGGCCTCTTCCAGTCGATCCGCGACCGCGGCACCGGGGTGGCCTCCGTCCTCGCCACCGTCATCGTGGTCATCGGCGTGCTGATCGTCTTCACCGACATGCGGCTGGTGCGCGAGCACCGCCGGTTCGTCACCGTGGGCGGCAAGGGGGCGATGGACCGGCTGGGCGACCTGCGCCGCCGCCGCTGGCCCGCCTTCGCGCTCGGCCTGCTGGTCTTCGCGGTCAGCGTGCTCGTCCCGGTGCTCACGCTGCTGCTGTCCACGCTCACCCGCACGCCCCTCGACCTGTCCACCCTCACCCTCGACTACTGGCTCGCCGACCGGCTGCCCGGGGCCGTCGGGTTCCCCCACGGCGTCCTGCGCGGCCCGGAGCTGTGGGAGGCGGCGTGGAACTCGCTGCGCGTCGTCGGCGTGGCCGCGCTGATCTGCGCCGTCGCCGGCCTGCTCATCGGGTACGTCGTGGTCCGGGGGACGGCGCCGCGCATCGGCGGCTTCCTCCGCCAGGTGTCCTTCCTGCCCTACCTCGTCCCCGGGATCGCGTTCGCGGCGGCCTCGCTGTCGCTGTTCGCCGTCGCCAGAGGCCCCGTCCCCGCGCTGTACGGCACCACGTTCCTGCTCATCCTCGTGATGGCCGTGACCCACCTGCCCTACAGCTCCCGCTCGGGCATCGCGGCGATGACGCAGCTCGGCCGGGAGCCGGAGGAGGCCGCGCAGGTCGCCGGCGCCTCCTGGTGGCAGCGGATGCGGCGGATCGTCTTCCCCATCCAGAAGGGCGCCCTCGTCACCGGGATCACGCTGCCGTTCGTGTCCGGGCTCAAGGAGCTCAGCATCGTCATCATGCTGACCACCACCGGCACCGAGCTCCTCACGACCCTGTCCATCGGCCTCGTCGACTACGGATACACCCAGCTCGCCAACGCGGTCGTCCTCGTGATCGCCCTGCTCTCCTTCACCATGACGTCCCTGACCCAGCGCCTGACCAAGAGCGGCCTGGCGTCCGGCCTAGGAGGATAGATGCCGACCATCACCCTGAGCGGAGTCGCCAAGAGCTACGGCGGCGGCGACCGCGCGGTGAACAACCTCGACCTCGTCGTCCCCGACGGCGCGTTCATGTGCCTGCTCGGCCCCTCCGGCTGCGGCAAGACCACCACCCTGCGGATGATCGCCGGTCTCGAACAGCCGACCGCGGGCACCATCACCGTCGGCGACCGGGTCCTCGACTCCGTGGAGCAGGGCCTGTACGTCCCGCCGGAGAAGCGCGGCATGGGGCTGGTCTTCCAGAACTACGCGCTCTGGCCGCACATGTCCGTGCGCGAGAACGTCGAGTTCGGCCTGCGCATGCGCAAGGTCCCCGGCCCGGAGCGGCGGGCCCGCGCCGAGGCGGCGCTCAAGATGGTCCACGTCGACGCCGCCATGGACCGCTACCCGTCGCAGCTCTCCGGCGGGCAGCAGCAGCGCGTCGCCCTGGCCAGGATGCTCGCCGTCAACCCGTCCGTGCTGCTGCTGGACGAGCCGCTGTCCAACCTCGACGCCCGGCTGCGCCTGGAGATGCGCGCCGAGCTCAAGCGCATCCACGAGGAGTCGGGAGCCACGATCGTCTTCGTCACCCACGACCAGCTTGAGGCGCTGACCATGGCCACCGACATCGCGGTCATGAACGAGGGCGAGCTGCAGCAGCTCGCCGCGCCCATGGAGATGTACGCCAGGCCCGCCAACCGGTTCGTCGCCGAGTTCGTCGGCAGCCCGCCCATGGCCATCGTGGACGTCGGCCCCTCCCCCGCCGGACTGGCCGCGTCCCTGTCACGCCACGTCGAGCGGCGCATGCCGCGCCCGGAGCCGCCCGCCGCCGTCGGCGTCCGCCCCGAGGCGCTGCGACTGGACCCGCCGCCCGGCTCCGCCTGGCGCGAGGAGGCGGTCGTCGAGGCCGTCCTGCCGGCGGGCTCCTCCTGGACCGTACGGCTGCGCGTCCTCGACACCGAGCTGTACGCCGTGTCCTACACGCCGGTCCTGGCCGAGCCCGGCGACGTACTGACGGTCTGGACCGAGCGGCTGCACCTGTTCGGCGCGGACGGGACCCGGATCTCGTCCTGGGACGCCGAGGGGGTGGGCGCGTGATCCGCCCCAAGGCGCTGCTGCTGGACTTCGGCGGCGTGATCGTGCAGACGGGCAAGCGCCCGTCATGGGCTGCCGACCTGGCCGCCGAGGTGCACGGCCTGCTGCTCGGGGCGGGCTTCGGCGCTCTCACGGCCGAGGAGGTCGAGGGCGACATCCGGGCCGGGGCGCGGGCCGACTCGTCCTGGAAGAACGCCGCCTCCCGGCGGATCGCGCCCGAGGAGCTGACCCACCGCCGCTTCTGGGCGGAGTTCGTCGCGGCCGACTGGCCGGACCAGGCGCGAACGCTGGTGACCGTCGAGGCGACGGCCCTGTGCAAGCGCATGGGCGAGCTGCGCGGCGACCGGAAGATCCGGCCGGGGACCGAGGAGCTGCTGGCCGCCTGCCGCGAGCACGGCGTCACGCCCGCGGTCGTCAGCAACGCGCTGTGCGGCGCCGTGCACCGCGACTTCCTGGCCCGCACCGGCCTCGACCGCCAGGTGGCGGCGCAGGTCTACAGCGACGAGGTCGGCGTCCGCAAGCCGAACCCGGAGATGATCCTGCTCGCCTGCCGCGCGCTCGGAGTCGATCCGGCCGACGTCTGGTACGTCGGCGACACCCACGACCGGGACGTGGTGTGCGGCGCGCGAGCCGGGGTGGGGGCCACCGTCCTCATGGTCTCCCCCAGCACCGACAAGATGCCGTACCCCGTGCGGCAGAGCCCGCAGGCCACCGTCGAGGACCCGCGCGGCCTGCTGAACCTTCTGGAGGCGACATGGACGTGAACACCTCACGCGAGCTGGCGGCCATCGCGGCCGAGGCGGCGCGGGCGGTCGGCGACCGGCTCAGGAACGCCTTCCGCTCCAGGCCCGAGGTCCGCACCAAGCGCGACTTCCACGACCCGGTCACCGAGCACGACAAGGCGGCCGAGGACCACATCAGGCAGGTCCTGGCGCGGCGCTCCCCCGGCAGCGTCGTGGTCGGTGAGGAGGGCGGCACCCACGGCGAGGGCGCCGTCCACTGGTACGTCGACCCCATCGACGGCACCGCGAACTTCGCCGCCGGCCTGCCGTTCTTCTGCACCTCGATCGGGGCGGCCGTGGACGGCGAGGTGGTGGCCGGCGTGGTCTACGACCCCGTCCGCGACGACGAGTTCACCGCCTGGCTCGGCGGCGCCGCGTACAACGGGGAGCCGATCCGCAGCTCCGGCGCCCGCACGGACCGGGACGCGGTGCTGCTGTCCAGCTATCCCAGCCCCCGCGACCTGGAGGCGGAGGGCGAGGAGGCGCTGCACCGCTTCGCCCGCATGGTCAACGCCTTCGCCTCCACCCGCCGGCCGGGCAGCGCCGCGCTGAAGCTCGCGCACGTGGCCGCGGGCTGGTCGGACGTCGCCTACGGCACGCACGTCAACGCCTGGGACGTGGCGGCCGGGTCGCTGCTGGTCCGGCAGGCCGGGGGCGTCTACATCCCGCTGTCCGGCGACGTCCTCGCCCCCGGCGGCTACCTCGCCTGCGTGGGCGGGTACGACCTGGCCGGCTCCGTCATGGCCGAGGTGGCCGGGCCGGGGATGACCGCGTGATCCGCTGGATCGTCACCGATCTGGACGGCACGCTCGTGGGGCGCGACCTGGCCATGGTGCCCGCCGGCCGCGACGCGCTGCGCCGCTTCCGCGAGGCCGGCGGGGAGGTCGTCATCGCGACCGGGCGGATGGAGGCGTCGGCGCGCCGCTACTACGACGAGCTGGGCCTGGACGGGCCGGCGATCCTCTACAACGGCGCCCGGACCGTCAACCTGGCCACCGGAGCCGTCCTGCGCTCGCGTCACCTGCCGGCCACGGCGTGGAAGGCGCTGCTCGGCGGGTTCGACGAGCTGGCCCGGCGGGGCGTCCACCCGGTCGTCTTCTGCGGCGAGGAGGCGCTGGCGGTGCACGACGTGCCCGAGCTGCGGGACTTCGCGCGGCGCGACGGAATCGAGCTGCGCGACCCGGGCGACTGGACGGCGCTGCCGCCCGGCGGCATCACCAAGTGCATGCTGATCGGCGACCGGCTGCCCCACCTGGACATCCCCGGGACGGTCACGGTCCGGTCGGAGGCGACCTACCTGGAGGTGCTGCCGGCGGGGGCGACCAAGGGCACCGCGCTGCGCGAGCTGGCCGCGTCCCGGGGCATGCCCCTGGAGCGGGTCGCGGCCGTCGGCGACAACCCCAACGACCTCGACATGATCGCGGCGGCCGGGGTGGGCGTCGCGGTCGGCGACGGCCACCCGGACGTCCGCGCGGCCGCCGACGTCGTCACCGGGGCCTGCGCGGACGGCGCGGTCGCCGAGGTGGTGGAACTCGCCCTCCGGTCCTGACCCCGGCCGCCCCGACGTCGGAGGGCGTCAGGCGGGGGTGGCCCGCCTCCGCTGGACGCCGCCTCCCGCTAGACGATGTTCAGCTCGGGCCGCGCCCCCGCGTGCGTGAAGCGGCGGGCGTCCAGGCCGCTGACGTCCACGAACGGCTCCCGGCCCAGGTACAGGTCGCGGACCACCTCCCCGACGGCCGGGCTCATCAGGAAGCCGTGGCCGGAGAAGCCGGTGGCGTAGATGAACCGGTCCACGTCCGGGGCCACCCCGATGAGGGCGTTGTGGTCGGGCGTCACCTCGTACAGGCCGGCCCAGCCGGTGGCGATGCCGGTCTCCATGAGCGCCGGGACGCGGCGGGCCATGGCCTCGCCCAGTCTCGGCAGCCACGCGTCGGACCGGTCGAGCTTGAAGCCGGGGGTCTCGTCGGGGTCGGACATGCCGAGCAGCAGGCCCGGCCCCTCCCGGTGGAAGTAGAACGTGGTGGCGAAGTCGATGGTGAACGCCGTCGGCGGCAGGTCCGGCATCGGCTCGGTGACCAGGACCTGCCTGCGCAGCGGGGTGACCGGCAGGTCGACGCCCACCCAGCCGCCGACCGGGGCCGACCAGGCGCCGGCCGCGCAGACCACGGTGTCGGTCTCGATGCGCCCGCCCTCGGTGTGGACCGCGACGATGCGGCCGTCCACGGTCTCGATGCCGGTCGCGGCGCAGTTCGGCAGCAGCCGCGCGCCGAGCCGCCGGGCCGCGCCCGCGTACCCGAGGACCACCGACTCGGGCGTGCAGTGGCCGTCGGTGGGCGAGTAGGCGGCGGCGAGCAGCCCGTCGGTGTCGATGAGCGGCGACAGCTCGGCGGCCTCGCGCAGCGAGATCATCCGGCTGGGCACGCCGAGGTCGTTCTGGACGGCGACGTTCTTCTCGAACTCGGCGACGGCCTCCGGCGAGTCCAGCAGGAACAGGTAGCCGGGCTTGTGCAGGTCGATCTCCTGCCCGAAGCGCTCGGCGAAGGCGTCGAACATCTCCAGGCTGCGGACGGCGAGCTCGATGTTGACCCGGTCGGAGAACTGCGCGCGCACTCCCCCGGCGGCCTTCGAGGTCGAACCGGAGCCCAGCGGCCCCTTGTCGAGCAGGACCACGTCGGGGACCCCGGCCGCGGCCAGCGCGTGGGCCGAGCTGACGCCCATGGCGCCGCCCCCGATGATCACGGCCGAGGCCCGCGAGGGCAGCTCGCGCCCGGACTCCTGCATCAGACGGCTCCTTCCGGCGACGGCAGGTCCAGCATCGCGGAGCGGGCGACGCCGGCGGAAGCGGGCGAGCGCGGGCATCTGTCGGCGTGGCGGAAGAACTTCTTATGCTCCATCACCGCTCACCGCTCACCGCTCATCACCGCGTGAGTCGCCGCTCATCGCCGCTCATCGGGTGGATCGCCGACGCCGGAGAGGCCGGGGTGCCCGCCGTCGCCCAGCCGGGCGGCGGCCTGGCGCAGGGCGCGCACCGCGCCGCCGACCGTCGGGTTCGTCGTCTGGGAACGGTACACGGCGCTGATGCGGCGGCGCGCCGCGACCCCGGCGAGCCCGGTCGCGACCACGCCCTCGCTGGGCTGGTGGGCGAGCGCCGGGACGAGGGCCACACCGAGGCCGGAGCGCACGAAGCCGCGGATGATGCCGTAGTCGCTGCTGCGGTAGTCGACCTGCGGCTGGTAGCCCGCCTGGGCGCACAGGCCGCGCAGGAACGCGGCTCCGGCGGTGCCCTCCCGGGTGGCCACCCACGTCTCGTGCTTGAGGTCGTCGAGCCCGACCGTCTCGGCGCCGGCCAGCGAGTGCCGCTCGGGCAGCAGCACCAGCAGTTCCTCCTCCAGCAGCCTCACCTGGTGCAGGTCCCGCGGCCAGGCCCTCGGGACCAGGTCGTACCGGTAGACCAGCGCCATGTCGAGCTCCCCCGCGCGTACGAGGGGGATGAGCTCGTCGGGCTCGCCCTCGTCGAGGAGGGTCTCGACGGACGGGTGCGACTGGGCGTACGCGGCCAGGGCGATGGGCAGGAGCCGCTGGCTGGCCGTGGGGAAGCTGCCCAACCGGAGGCGGCCGATCGTGCCCTCGCACAGGCCGCGGACGTCCTCCTCCAGGGCGTCCAGCGCGGACAGCACGTCCACGGAGCGCAGGACGAGGTAGCGGGCCGCCGGGGTCGCCGTGATCGTGTGGGCGCCGCGCTCGAACAGCGGCACCTTGACCACGCGTTCCAGCGCCGCGATCTGCTGCGAGACCGCGGAGCCGGTGTAGCCGAGGCTCCTGGCGGCGCCGGCGAACGATCCGGCGTTCAGCACGGCGGCGAGCGTCCGGAGGTGAACCGGGTTCAACATCAGCAGATCTGTCCTTACATGTACCAATTCCACCCATTCTCGCGCAGCAGCACGTCCGCGAACAGCCGCCACCCACATGCCGGACAGGCCGCGTTCCGCTCTTTTGTCAGTGATGATCTCTACTGTCCCGCCCATGACCCAAGCGACGCAGACCTACAGCTACGCCGCGCCCTCCGCGATGGTGGACGGGCGTCTGGGACTGTCCACCTGCGGTGGCCGGGCCCTCAGCGGTCCCTCCCTGGCGCCCCGGTTCTTCAGCGGCGTGGTGACCCAGGCCGCGCCCGCGGCCGCGGCGCTGCTGGGCGTGGCCGACGTGGCCCTCACCCGCTACCACCAGCCGCGTCCCGGCTGGACGCGCGACCCGGTCGTCACCTGCGGCGGCGACCTGCTGCGCTTCGAGTCGTTCTCCGCCTGCGGCGGCGTCTACTCCCGGCTCGACCTGCTCGGCGGCGCCCTGGACGGCGAGGTGTTCGACCGGGGCACCACCAACGTCGACGTCAACGGCCCGCTGCGCGAGGCGCTGGCCCGGGTGGGCGGACGCGACCCACTCCACCTGGGCGTCGGCGCGGACGAGCTGACCGTGACGACGCTGGACGGCGCGGTCGTGGAGAAGAAGGTGCCGCTGCCGGAGCGGTGGCTGCGGGGCTTCGCCGAGGTCCAGGTCATCGCGGCGGGCATGGACCTGCGGGCCGAGCTGCCCGGCATGAGCGCCGTGCGCTTCCTGCGGTCCCTGCCCAAGCGGGCGACGGCCGACCTCTGGGTCGCCCCCGCGGGCCGCGACCTGCGCGTCACCGACCGGCCCGCCGCGGGCGCGGTGTGCCTGTCCGGCGTGGGCCGCCTGGCCACGCTGCTCCCCCTGCTCCGCTTCGCCAGGAGCCTCAAGGTGTACGGCCCGGCCGGGACCGGCGGCCCGGCGTCCAGCGCCTGGGAGCTGGAGCTGCCCGGCATGCGCTACACGCTGGTCCTGTCGCCGGAGCGCTGGCGCGGCTTCTCCGGCGAGGGCGCGGTGCTGGCCGACCTCGCCACCGACGAGGCCGAGGCCGACGCCGACGTGGTGGGCATGCTGCTCAACTTCGAGCCGGAGGTGGAGATCGGCCTGCTCGCCGACCGCGCGGGCCTGCCCACCGACCGGGTCCGGGTCGCCCTGACCCAGCTCGGCACGGCCGGCCGCGTCGGCTACGACCTGTCCGAGGCCGCGCACTTCCACCGTGAGCTGCCGTACGACCGCGAGCACGTCCAGCATCTCAACCCGCGCCTGGCCTCGGCGAAGGCGCTGGTCGAGGCGGGGGCCGTACGGCTCGACGGCGACACGGCGCGGGTGCGCACCGACGGCGGCGTGCGCGAGGTCGGGCTGGCCGACGGCTCCTGCACGTGCCCGTGGTGGTGGGACCACCGCGGCTCGCGCGGCCCGTGCAAGCACGTGCTCGCCGCCCGCATCGCCGCCCGCGCCACCGCCGACGCGTTCGTGGACGCGTCACCCCTTCCCGGCGGTCCGGCGTAGACGGCGTACACTCTTGGGCCGGCCACGCTCTGGTACGTCGCCGACCTGCTCGGCCTGGCCGAGTCCCTGGGTTACCGGCCCCGAGGCGTCCACCGCACGGAACCGGCCGTCGACCTCCTCACCCGGTAGTGCCTGGTCATGCTCCGGCCGGGCCGGCGGGGTGGGACACGTCGGCGCCGTGCTCCGCCAGCAGCTCGGCCAGGCGGGCGGCGTTGCGCTGGGAGTTGTCGGCGCAGCAGTTGTTCGTGAGCACGTGCGTGGTGGCGGCCTCGCCGGACAGCTTGGCGATCCGACCGGCCCAGTCCCGCAGCTCCTCCTCCGCGTACAGGTAGCCGAACCGCTCCTCGATGACCCGGCTCGTCCACTTGTCCGAGTGGCCGTGCAGGCGTACCACGGCCAGGTCGGAGGTGGCGGCCAGCACGGGCGGGACCGACGACGGGTGCCCCTGCGGCATGTCCACTCCCACGTACGGCAGGTCGTGGGCCTCCAGGAAGGCGAGCGTCTCGCGGCGGTGGTCGCCGTCCAGCCAGGCGGCGTTGCGGAACTCGACGCAGACGCGCGCCGGCCGGCAGCGGTCGCGGCACTCCAGGATGTGCCGGCGGCTCGCGGCGCCGGGGGTGAACCACTGCGGGAACTGGAACAGCAGCGCCCCCAGCTTGCCCGCCTCCCGTAACGGCCGCAGCGCGCTCAGGAACCGCGCCCACACCTGCTCGGCCACCTCCGGCGGAACGTCACGCAGATAGAGCGTGCGCCGGGGCTCGCCGAGCGCGGCCCGTAAGTCCTTATACAGCGCCGCCGGGCGGGTCGGGTGGTGCGTGAGCAGCGAGAACGCCTTGACGTTGAACGTGAAGCCCGCCGGGGTGCGGTCCCGCCACAGCTCGGCGGTGCGCTCGGCGGGCGGGTGGTAGTAGGTGGCGTCCACCTCCACCAGCGGGAACCGGCTCGCGTAGTACCCCAGCCTGGCCTCCGGCGTGGCGGCATCCGGGGGATACCAACCGGAGGCGAGAAGCGACTTGTCCGTCCAGGAGGCCGTACCGACAAGGATCTTCCCCATCCCTCCACCGTACGTGCCGGCGCCGCGAGGTCAGCTCGTCGCCGGAGATTCGTCCGGCCGGGGCGCGATGAGCCGCTGGAGCCTGCGCGCCTCCTGGAGCAGCCGGCTGGAGCCCCTGCGGGACGCCAGCTCCGCGAGCCCCGGCAGGTCGGCGCGGGCGTCCGTGAGACGGGCCGCCGCGGCGGCGACGGCCAGCAGGTCGGCGAGTCCGGCGCGGGGCCTGTCGCCGTCGGCCGGGAGCAGCCCGGGGACGTGTTCCGGAGCGAGCTCCGGGATGAGTCCCGGCAGGACTCCCAGCAGGAGTCCCGGCACGAGCCGCGCCGACAGTGCCCACACCGCCTCGTGGGCGCCCGCCCGGGTGGCGTCGCCGAGGACCGCGACCACGCGGTTGAGCTTGGCGTAGCCGTTCGTGACCCGCTCGGTGAGCGCGTCGGCCATGGCCGCGACGGGCACCTCGCCGCGGGCGGCCAGGGTGAGCAGGGCGTCCGTGGCGCTCGCTCGCGCGGCCGGGCCCGCGTGGCTCATGCCGCAGGCCAGCGCGTACGCCGTCGCCGTACCGGCGGCCCCCTCGCAGCGCGCGAGGTCGGTCAGCACGGCGACGTCGCCCTCGCGCGCCTCCGTGGAGGCGGCCAGGTGCGCGACGAGGTGGGCGGCGGCGAGCTCCCGGTGCGAGGGAAGAGCGAGCGGCCACCACCCGAGCGTGTACGCGTGCCCTGGCGCCGGCTCGAACAGCCCCGCGACCGGCTGGGGCAGAGCGGCGTCGGAGCCGGTCACGACGACGTCCATGCTCTCGCGGTCGTGGCCGAACATGCGGGACACGCGCGGACGGCAGGACACCTCGGGGTCGGGCAGGCGGTCGCCGGCCATCCAGGAGGCACAGGCGTGGCCGGCGTCCGAGCTGAACGTCCTGGCCCGCCGCACGGTCGCCGCGTCGATCTCCCGGGGCAGCCTGAGCAGGGCCTGCGTGAGGTCGGCGGGCAGGGCCCGCGCCCCGGCGGCCTCCAGGCGTGCGAGGCGGTCGAGCAGCACGCCGGGGTCGACGTGGCCGGTGCCCGAGGTGGGCGTGGCCAGCAGGACGGGATAGACCTCGCCCCTCTCGAACGGGGCGACGAGCTCGAAGGCACGACGCCGGGAGAGCCGGCTGATCGCATCCGCGTCCGCGGCGCCCCAGGTGCGGGCCCGTTCGGGGTCGTGCGGCAGCTCGCGGCTGACCTTCGGCATGGCGAACGCGAAGAACGCCCGGTCGAGGACCTCGTCCAGGGCGTCGTCGGCGTCCCTGACGAGATAGCGGTAAGCGTCCGGACGATGCGGCCACCACCAGGTGCGCAGCGCCTCGCGGAGCGCGCCGGGCTCCCGGTGCGACCAGTCGGCGAGCCCCGCGAGGATGCGTTCGAAGGCGGAGAAGTCGTACGGCCGGCGAAAACCGGTGAGCTCACGGACGAGCTCCCGGGGCGAGGCGATGGGCGGCTGCGGTTGCGGGGCCGGGGCGGCGACGAGGACCGGCACGTCTGGTGGGGTCTCCTCGCCGACCTCGCCGTACGCCGCGGCGACCCGGTCGCGCAGCTCGGCCGGAAGCCCGGCCGCCGCCTCCCTGACCGCCTCGCGGCCCTGCTCCCCCGCCATCGGGGCGAGCTTGACGGCCAGCCGTACGGCCCGCGCCTGCAGGACCAGCGAGTCGTGGCCGGCGACCCGCGCGAGGGCGCGGAGGGCGACGTCCACCCGGCCCGCGCCGCCGGGGCCGGCCGTGCGTACGGCCCCGATACCGGGTGTGGCGCCGCCGGCCGATCGGACGGCGGCGGGGGCGGCGGCCGGGGCGGCGAGCCAGGACAGGAGGGACCGCAGCAGCCTGGGCTCCGGCCGGAACGCCAGGGACTCCGCCGCCTCGGCGAACAGGTCCCCGTCCAGCCGTCCCGCCTCGTCCAGCGCCCGCAGCCGGGCCACGGCCGTCTCGGCCACCGCCACGGGCGCCGCGGGCAGCAGGCGGGCGTAGTCCCTGGCCCGCCCGGCGGTCTCGTCCAGACCGGGGTCGAGCCGGTCGTGCAGGGTCGCGAGCAGGGGCAGCCCGTTCTGCCCGTCGCGCAGGAGGCGTCCGACGACGCCGTCGAGCACGGCCCGGCGCTCCAGCACCCCGGTCTCGGTCAGCGTCACGAGCGTGTGCAGGGCGCCGGGCAGCGCCTCGCCCAGGCCGTCGGTCGCG
This sequence comes from Nonomuraea sp. NPDC050733, assembly GCF_040654215.1. Lineage (NCBI taxonomy): Bacteria > Bacillati > Actinomycetota > Actinomycetes > Streptosporangiales > Streptosporangiaceae > Nonomuraea > Nonomuraea sp. NPDC050733. Next base: position 180,609 of record NZ_JBFAHO010000010.1, read on the forward strand.
AAGACGCGCGGAGCCATCGCGGGGAGCAGCGGGTCCGTGACCGCCGAGCCGGGGGTGAGGGCTCGCAGCCAGCCGATCGTGAACGCGGCGACGTCCGGCGGCTCGACGCCGGTCTCGCGGACGAGGGCGGCGGTCAGCTCCCAGTGCCGCAGGTCGGGGAGGCGCAGCCGCGCGGCGAGGCGGCGGGCCAGGTCGGCGCGCCACGGCTCGGGCCGGTCGCGCAGCAGGCCGAGGAGGCGGTCCACGTCACGGGGGTCCTGCCTGGCCCACCGGAAGTCGCGCCGGAACAGCCACGAGGCCACCGCCGCCGAGCCGCCGAGGCAGCCGGCGCCCGCCATCATCAGGGGCCGCACCTCGTGCCGCCACCGCCCCTCCCACCTGGGGCGCCGGCGGACGTGCTCGGCCAGCTCGGCCGCGACGGCCCTGCGGTCGGCGGGGCCGAGCCCGGCGACGTGGGCGGCCGTGCCGGCGACGTCGCCGCCGACGATGAGCTTGCGCAGGTCGTGCCAGGCGGCCATGGGGCCCCTTTCCAGGACGGTGTCACTGGTTCCGGGACATTAGCGGCGGCTTACGACAATCTTGATCGCCTACCGGGGCGGAGTGCTGTCGCGCAGGACGACCGTGGCGGGGACGGTGGTGACGGCCGGTCCTGGGTCGCCGGCGGGGGCGGCATCGGGTGACATCGCCGTGCTCCTCAGAAGGGCGGCCGGCGCGCCCTCTCGCGGAGGGCGCGCCGGTGGACGGATCAGCTGGAGAGAGCGGTGGGGTGCGTGACGTCGTGGGTGACGAGGTTGCCGCACATGCCCCAGCGGTCCTCGGGCGGGCTCTCCATGAGGGCCGCGTCCAGCAGGTGGGCGCCGTCGCCTGCTTCGAGGGCGTCGAGGACGGCGGCGGTATGGCGGGTCTGGGCGGCCACGTTGTGCTCCCACAGGTCGCGCCAGCGGGCCACGTTCGGGCGGACCAGGGCGACGGCGTCGGCGTAGAGGCGGCGCAGCGGCTCCGGGTCGCCGTCGCGGGCGGCGGCGGCCAGCCGCAGGAAGCCGTCCACGGCCAGGTCGCGGCGGCGGGCCACGGCCCGCTCGATCTCCTCGGTGGACGCTGCGGCGGGCAGCGCGGCGGCCTCGCGGTAGCGGCCGGGGTCGCCCACGACGTCCGGGGGGAAGGTCATGACCGCGTCGCCGGCCTCGGGCAGCCCGGCGTTCTGCATGACCACCACCACCCGCAGGTCGTCGTGGTTGACGGCGCGGTGGATGGTGCCCGGGGTGAACCAGACCGTGGAGCCGGGCCGCAGCTCGGTCTCGCGCAGCCCGCGCGCGTCCAGCGTCTGCAACGCGCCGCTGCCGCCGATCACCACGTACGCCTCGGTGGAGGCGGTGTGCAGATGCGGCGTGCCGCCCGCCAGGCCGTCGGCCGCGCAGGCGCCGGAGTAGACCGACAACCGGCTGACCGACGTGCCACCGGGGAACGTCATGCCGGCGCTCCCCCCGCGAGCGCCGCCCGGCCCCGCCCGGCCAGCAGCGCGGTGCCCTCCTCGCCCCGGTCGCCGTCGGCCACCACGACCGCGTACCGGAAGCGCAGCGTCTCGCCGTCCGGCAGCTCCAGCTCCTCGCTGAAGAACGGCGCCGGGCACAGGCAGGCGAACTCCTCGGTGCGCGCGAACCACTGCGGCGGGTGCCGCGGGTTCGCGGTGTCGTCCACCATGACGATCGTCGAGTGGCCGCCGGTCCCGTCGTGCCGGCCGCGGAAGCCGAACCACTCGGCGCGGGTGCCGCGCAGCTCGTCGCCGCCGGCCCCGGCGGGCGACTGGATGACGCCTCCGGTGAACGACCTCGGGCCGCGCCAGAACAGGCCGCCGTAGCCGGCGTTCTCACGGCCCTTCGTGGTCGGGGAGCCGAAGGCCAGCGGCGCGCCCGACACGTTCGTCATGACCGTGTCGAACACCAGGACCCACGTGGCGTCGTCGAGGACGGCGACCTCCAGCCCGCGCCGCTCGTCGATGACCGGGTCACCGGCCTGCGAGGTCCAGGCGAGGGTGTGCCCGATCCCGGCCCGGTCTCCCTCCGCCGTCAGGGTGGTCATCTCCTGGTGGGTGGCGCTGCCGTTGTTGTCGAGCTGCACGTAGAACCGCCCATGCACGTACGTCGGGCCGCCCCAGAAGTTGTGCTCGCCCACGTTCGGCAGCGACCAGGCGATGCCCTTGTGCCAGACGTGGTCGTGCGGCCGGAACAGCGACACCTCCGCGCCGCCGAGCGTGCGGATCGGGTGCAGGTACGGCTTCGGCGACTCCAGCACGGGCGTGTCGGGCCGGTAGACGTAGGTGAAGAGCTGGACGCCCCCCGCCGAGACGGCGACCGACCGGCCGAGAGCGTGGTCGACCTGAAGGGTCACGAGTTCCTCACCTTTTCCCAGGGTGTGCCCGTCCCGTCCATGCGCGGCGCGAACGGGTGATCGGGCGTGATCTGTCCACTGCGTACGCGCTCGCCGGTGAAGGCGGAGGCGTACAGGGCGGCGATGAACTCCATCGTCCGCCGGGCGTCGCCGGCCGTGACGGGCGGCGCCTCGTCCCGGTCGAGGGCGTCGAGCACCGCCGCGAACCAGCCCTCGTGGCCGCTCGGCACGGTGGTGTGCTCGCGGTTCCACAGTGCCACGACGTCCTCGTGGCCGGGGGCCGGGGTGACGGTCCAGTCGTCGTCGGTGTAGCCGTACAGGTGCTCCACCTCGACGGTGGCGTGCTCGTAGTCGAAGCGCAGCTCGGAGGTCTGCCGCGGCGACACCACGGAGTTGACCACGGTGGCGACCGCGCCGCTGTCGAAGGTGACCAGCGCCATCGACACGTCCTCGGTGTCGACGTCGCGGGCCCGGCGGGCGGCGACCGCGGTGACCTCGCTCCACGGCCCGAGCACGGACAGCAGCAGGTCGAACTGGTGGATGCCGTGCCCCATGGTCGGCCCGCCGCCCTCCTTCTCCCACGTGCCGCGCCAGGGCACCGCGAAGTACTCCTCGTCGCGGTACCACTGGGTGGCGCAGGTGGCCAGCAGCGGCCGGCCCAGCTCGCCGGCGCCGGTCAGGCGGCGCAGCCGTACCGCGCCGGCCCCGAAGCGGTGCTGCAGGACGGTCGCGACGTGCGCGGACGAGCGGCGCTCCGCCTCCACGAGACTGTCCATCTCGGCGAGCGACAGCGTCGGCGGCTTCTCCACCAGCGCCGTCACCCCCGCCTCCAGGCACTCCAGCGCCAGCGGCGCGTGCAGCTCGGGCGGGGTGCACAGGTGGACGAGGTCCACCTCCTCCTCGCGCAGCAGGTCGGTCAGGCTCGCGTGGACGCGGGGGATCTCCCACGTCCCGGCGAACGCCTCAGCCCGTTCGAGGTCCACGTCGACCGCGGCGGCGAGGTGTGCCCGGCCGCCCGAGCCGGTGACGGCGCGGGCGTGGGCGGTGGCGATCCCACCGGTGCCGACGATCGCGGACCGGTAGTTCCGTTGAGACAAGGTGAAGCTCCTGTGGGTGGCGTCAGGCGCCGTCGATCCTGCCACGGCGAGTTTCGTCGGTGGGAAAGCGCATTCCGCAGTGTGCACGGCCGTTACAGCAGCGTCAAGGGTCGTCCCAGAGAGTGGCCTCACCCGGTCACTCCCGGACATACCGCCCGGCCGGGATGCGGGTGGACGGCCCTTCGGCCGGCGCTGTCCCTCTCCTCCGCTCGTGCCTCAGAACGACCGACGTGCCCCAGAACGTCCGACCTGCCTCAGGTCGACGACGAACGATACTGGAACGCCCGGAGAGAACGTCGGCTTGACCCTCACGTGACGTCAGGGCACACAGTGACGGCATGAACGCCAAGGAATACACCGTCGGTGTCGTGGCCGACTTGGCCGGTGTGTCGGTGCGCACCCTGCACCACTACGACGAGATCGGCCTGCTGAAGCCCCAGGACCGTAGCACAGCCGGCTACCGGCTCTACTCCGCCGACGACATGCGCAGGCTGCAACGCATCCTGTTCTATCGCGAGCTGGACTTCGACCTGGACACCGTCGCCGTCATCCTCGCCGACCCGGCGATCAGCGATGCCGACCGCCTGCACGACCAGCGACGCCTGCTCGCCGAGCGGATCGCACGGCATCAGGCCATGGTCGCCGTGATCGACAAGGAGCTGAAGGCGCGCAAGATAGGCATCGCCCTGACCCCCGAGGAGCGGTTGGAAGTCTTCGGCAGCACGCGCCTCGAGGACAACGCCGACCGCGCCGAGCAGCAATGGGGCGACTCCGAACTGTGGCCCCAGCGGCAGCAACGCACGTCACAGTACTCGGCCGAGGACTGGCGGGAGATCCGCGCCGAGCAGTCCGGCATTCATCTGCGCCTGCTGGAGGCCATGCGCGCCGGCACCCCGGCCACCGACCCGGCCACGATGGATCTGGCGGAGGAACACCGACTGCACGTGGACCGCCGGTTCCATGACTGTGACTACGACACGCACCGCGCGCTGGCCAAGGCCTACCTCGCGAACGAGCGGATCGGCCTCAACTTCGACGATGTGGCCCCCGGCCTGTCCCGCTACATCCACGACGCCATCCTCGCCAACGCCGACCGCGCGAATGCCGGCCACGCATAAGCACGCTCTGACCCCTTCACCCGCAAGATCCCAACAGGTATGGTCGGATCCGTTCTCGAAGAAAAGTTTCACCCCTGGAGGGACAGTGGGCAAGAAGCTTCAGTTGCTGGCGTTACCGGTGGCGGCCATCGCGCTGGCCACCCTGACCAGCAGCCCGGCCCAGGCCGCGGACGGCTACGACCGATGCCATGCCGGCTACTACTGCCTGTTCTCCGGCCTCGACGGCTCCGGCGACATCGTCGAGCTCAAGAGCGACACCCCCGACCTCGCCGCACTGAACATGGCGAGCCGCTCCAAGTCCGACTGGAACCGCACAAGCTCGTACATCCACCTGTACTCCGGGGCCAACTACGGCGGCTGCTCGGCCGTGACCTCGCCCGGCGGCAAGGGCAACTTCTACAGCGCCTTCCGTGACTTCTTCAACTCCGTCCGCGTCGGCGGCCCGAACGGCCCGGGCTGCGAGGTGACGCTCGCCCGCTCGGTCACCGACTCGCACGGCTGACCCGGCTCCAGGCCAGGCCCGGCGGCGCGCGAGGGGTCACGCGCGCCGCCGGGCCGCAGTCCCGTGACGGGTGTCCCGGCAGTCAGCGGCCCGGGTCGAAGCGGCCGTCGATGACCGTCCAGCCGGCGTCCACCACCAGGTTGGCGCCCGTGACGTACGAGGCCGCGTCGCTGGCGAGGAAGGCCACCGCGGAGGCGACCTCGTCAGCGGTGCCCCACCGGCCGAACACCGTGTGCGCGTTGTACGCCTCCCTGGCCTCGACGTCGTCCCACAGCGGCCGGGTGAGCGGGGTGTCGATGACGCCCGGCGCGATGGTGTTGACCCGCACCCCCTGCGGGCCGACCTCCGTGGCCAGGCCACGCGCCATCTGCAGGATGGCGGCCTTGGTGGAGGCGTACACCCCCAGGCCGGGCTCGACCATCAGCCCTCGCATCGACGAGCAGGCGATGAGGCTGCCGCTCCCCTGCTCGGCCATGACCGCGCCGGCCTCCTTCAGGAAGAAGAACGTGCCCTTGAGGTTGAGGCCGACGATCCGGTCGAACTCCTCCTCGGTGTAGGCGGCCAGCCGCTTGCGGATGTTGATGCCGGGCGTGGTGACGCCGATGTCGAGGCTGCCGTACGCGGCGACGGTGGCGCGTACGGCGTCGGCGACCTGCTCGTGGGAGGCGAGGTCGGCGGCGAGCCCCTGGGCGGTGCCGCCCTCGGCCGTGATGGCCTTGGCCGTCGCCTCCGCGCCCGGCCCGTCGAGGTCGGCGCAGACGACGCTCGCCCCGAGACCGGCCAGCGTCTGGGCCGTGGCCTCGCCGATGCCGGACGCGGCGCCCATCACGAGGGCCGCCTTTCCCGTGAGGTCGAACAGGGCGCGGTACCGGTTGGTCATGGTGGTGTCTCCAGTGGTGTGATCGGTGTTCAGGGGAGCATCCAGCCCAGGACCGGGGTGGACTGGAGGAAGACGAGCAGGGAGATGGCGAGCAGCAGCGCGAGACTGTAGCCGATGACCTTACGGAAGACGTCGCCCTCCTTGCCCTGGAGGCCGACCACCGCGGCGGCGATGGCCAGGCTCTGCGGGGAGATCATCTTGCCGACGACGCCGCCCGAGGAGTTGGCCGCGGCCATGAGCTCGGGCAACAGCCCGGTCTGCTGGGCCGCGGTCACCTGGACGGCGCCGAACAGGGCGTTGGAGGAGTTGTCCGACCCGGTGATGGCCACGCCGATCCAGCCGATGACCGGCGAGAAGAACGCGAACAGCCCGCCGAGCGCGGCCACGCCGCGGCCGAGGGAGCCGGTCTGCCCGGACAGGTTCATGACGTACGCGAGGGCGAGCACGCAGAGCACGCACACGATGGTCCAGGTGAGCTGCCTGACCGTGGCCGCGTAGGCGCGGGCCGACCGGCCGGGCGACACCCCCAGCACCACGGACGACGTCGCGGCGGCGGTCACGCCCGGCGCGCTCCAGCAGGGCGGCCTCCTCCTCGGCGCTGCCGGTGCCCGAGCCGCCCGCCATCACGGGCGGGGCGGCGACGGTCAGCGCCTCGCGGGGCCGCCACACGCGCAGGAACGCGACGAGGAACACCGCGCAGGACAACGCGGCCCCGATGTCGGCCAGCTCGACCGAGATGTAGTTGGAGAAGACGAACTGCCCGGCGCCGAAGGCGGCCCCGGCGACGAGCGCGGCCGGCCAGACGGCCCGCACCCCGCGGCGGCCGTCCACGAGGAACACCAGCACGAGCGGCACGAACACGGCGACGACCGAGGTCTGCCGGCCGGCGATCGCGCCGAGCGTCTCGAAGTCCAGCCCGGTCACCTTGGACAGGGTGGTGATGGGCACCGACAGCGCGCCGAACGCGACCGGGGCGGTGTTGGCCACCAGGGAGGCCACGGCGGCGCGGAAGGGCCGCAGGCCGAGCGCGACGAGCATGACGGCGCTGATCGCGACCGGCGTCCCCGCTCCGGCCAGCGCCTCCAGCAGCGCGCCGAAGGCGAAGGCGATGATGATGACCTGGATCCGCTGGTCGTCGCTCACCCCGGCGAAGGAGCGGCGCAGCACCGCGAAGTGACCGGTCGTCTCGGTCAGCTTGAAGATCCACAACGCGTTGACGAGGATCCAGATGACGGTGAGGAAACTGGAGGCGGCCCCGTAGCCGGCGGCGCTCACGGTCTGCGTGAGCGGCATGCCGTACACGGCGAAGGCGATGAGCGCGGCCACGACCAGGGACGTCAGGCCCGCCCAGTGCGCCTTCCAGCGCAAGGCGCCGAGCAGGACGAACAGGACGACGAGCGGCAGTGCGGCGACGAGGGCGGACAGCCCGAGCTGCCCGAGGACGGGGTCGAAGATCTGCTGGTACATGGGCAACCCCTCGAAGGGATGGGGTCGGCCGTGACCGCCCGAGGGCACGCGAAGGAGACCTCGGGACGGCCGGGGCCGGCGGGGATGGAGAGCGGGGAGGGTGTGGGCGGCAATCCCCCGATGCCGCGGGTGACAGAGAGGAGGGTGACGGGGAGCCCGGCGGCTCAGGCGGTGACGATCGAGGCGTCCTCCCCCAGCAGCGCGAGGACGACGGCCGTGTCGAGCAGCAGAGCGGGGATGAGGCGGGTGCGGAACAGCGCGAGCACGGCCGCGACCTCCTCGGCGTCCTCGGTCTCGATCACCGGTACGGGCAGGGTGGCGGCAGCGGCGGCGGCCCTGGCGAGCACCTGGTCGCGCGCCGCGGCGTACGCGTCCCCGCGGGCGAGCGGCCCGAGCCGCTCCCACACCCCGAGCATGAGGCCGGGCCAGGTGCCGAGCGCGCGGTAGTAACTCAGCACCCGGGGATGGTCGTGCAGGGCGCGGATCTCCTGGTAGGCGCGGGCCAGATCCGCCCCCGGCTCCGAGGCGTCCGGCGCGATGGAGATCGCCTCGGACGGCACGCCGCGCGGGCCGGGACCCTCCACCGGCGTCCGGCCGTCGAGGGCGAGCGAGGCGGGCGCCCCCACGGTGATCCCCCGGTACCAGCAGGAGGCCAGCAGCAGCAGCTCGGGCAGCAGCCGGTGGAAGGTGACCGTGTAGCGCCGGACCCGGTCGAGGTCGGCGTCCGCGGCGAGCAGCGCCGGGTCGGGGCCGGGCAGCAGCCCGACGGGCACCCCGAGCCCGGCCGCCGCCCGCCTGAACTCCGGCGAGCCGATGACCGGCTTGAACCGGTCCCAGGCCGGGACGAGGTAGCCGGGGTAGTTGGCCAGCGCCTGGAAGACGGGGCTGACGAACGGGACGCCGAGGTACCCGGGCACCTCCCCGATCACCCGGGCGGCCTCGCCGCTCAGCTCCGGCTTGGCGGGCAGTGACGGCAGCAGCACGGCGCCGCGGGCGGCGTCGGCCCGCTCGGTCGTGATGACGGGCTCGCTGGTCGGCTCGCCGGCCACCGTCCGGCGGATCCGCGGGGGGTTCGTGTCGCGCGGCGGCGGGGGGAGCTGGTCCTCGGGGCTGTCCTGGTACGCCACCGGGCGCAGGAAGCGGTCGGCGGGGGTAGCGCCGGTGAACGTGCGGGGGTCGCTGGAGGAGTCGCTGCCAGGCTGCATGCAACGTAGAGTACAAACTTGGATCCAACGCATCAAGGGGGCGTTACCTGCGGATTTCGCGCGGATCATCGAAACGGCGCGGCCGGGTGAGGCTTTTCCGGCCCCCATGACGGCCGGCCCTTGGGCAGGCAGTTCACCTCTGGGAGAGTTCGCCTCTGGGCCAGCCGACCCTGGCCGCGTCCTCCTGGGACAGCGCCCTCCAGGGACAGCGCCCTCCTAGGACAGGTAGAGGCCGGCGGGCATGCGCAGGGCGTCGAGGCGACGGCTCGCCGCGGCCTGGACGTCCTCGACGTGCGTGCGCGCCTCGCGCTCGGCGCTCTCGCGGTCGCGGCGCAGCAGGGCCGCGACGATGCGCTTGTGGCCCTCCACGCAGGTGACGACCTCGTCGCCGGTGAAGACGGCGGCCATGTTGTACGTGACGCCGAAGTCGCGGTTGCGCAGCCACTCGCCGAGCAGCCGCCCGTTGCCCGACGCCTGGACGATGGCGTGGTGGAAGTCGCGGTTCATGCGGCCCAGCTCGGCGCGGGGACGGCGCTCGTACTCCTCCACCGGGGCGTCGTAGAACGCGGCGATGCGGGCGAGCTGCTCCTCGGAGGCGCGCACGGCGGCCAGGCCGGTCGCCATGGACTCCAGGGCGCAGCGCACCTCGTAGATCTCGCGGATCTCGTCGGGCGTGTGCTCACGCACCACCCAGCCCTGGCGTTCGCGGACCACGAGCCCCTGGTCGGCCAGGCGCATCAGCGCGACGCGGACCGGCGTGCGGCTGCTGCTGAGACGGGCGGCGACCTCGTCCTCGGGCAGGCGCTGGTTGGGGCGGTAGACGCCTTCGAGGATCGCGGCGCGGATGTGCTCGTACGCCTGGTCGCCGAGGGACTCGCCGCTGCCGGCGCGCGGTCTTCTCCGTCGCGCAGCGGGCTCCTCCACGCGTGCCTTCCCAGGTCGCTCGGCCATCAGTCCTCCGGTCCGTCGCCCCGCGGGCCCTTCATGAAGATTCTTACAGACTGTATGCCGAACCCGGAACCCGCGCCAACGCGCCCGGCATGTACCGATCCGTCCTGGAGTGCGCCGGCGCGCTGGGCCGTACGGGCGCGCCGGCGCGCTGGTCGTACCGGCGCGCCGGCGCGCGGGCCGGTGAGGCAGTCGCCCCGCCGGACAGGCGGACCGCTCAGACAGGCGGGCCGCTCAGGCTCGCGGGCCGCTCAGGCTGGCGGGCCGCTCAGGCGCGGGCCATGACGACGCTCGCCGCGGTGTCCCCGTGCAGGCCGCGGCCGTCCGTGTGCCCCGCCAGGCCCTCGCGTACGGCCCGGTGCAGCGCCTCGCGATGGGCGGCGGCGTACGGTGCCACGGCCGAGAACCCGAACAGGCAGCACAGCGCGTCCGGCCCGCCCGGCAAGGTGACCGGCACCGTCCACTCGTGCCGCTCGACCTCGGTGAACCCGGCCTCCTCCACCAGGGCGGCGACCTCTTCCCCCGCGAGCGACCACGGCTCCTCGAACAGCTCCGCCTGCTCCGCCCCGAGCACGGCGGCCACCGCGTCACGCAACGCGCGGAACAGCGGGTTGCGCGCCAGGGGCAGCCAGGTGACGACGGCGATCCGCGCGCCCGGCCGGGCGGCCCTGCGCATCTCCGCCAGTGCCGCCCGCCGGTCCGGGACGAACTGCAGCACCTGCTGCGCGGTGACGACGTCGAACGCCTCGTCGGACACGTGCAGCGGCGCGGCCCCGCACTCGACGTACTGGATCGGCGCTGACCGGACCTGCGCGGACCGGACCTGCGCGGACTCGACCCGCGCGGGCGGGGTCTGCACGAGCGTAGGCCGGATCGGCACGGAGGGACTCGACGCGGACGCGGGCCGGACCGGCGCGGGGTCCTCGCGGGCGAGTGTGAGCATGGCCGGGCTGGGGTCGGTGCCGACGACCGCACCCCGGGGGCCCACGGCCGCCGCCAGCACGCGTGCCACCGTCCCCGGACCGGTGCCGACGTCGAGCGCCCGTGCCCCGGGCGCGGGCGCCAGCGCGGCGACCAGCCGTTCCGCCCACGGGCCGAAGATCCCCGGCACCAGCACCTCCTGGTACGGCCGGGCCAGCTCCACGCCGCCCGCCTCGAACGCCGGCCCCGGCCCCGCGCCCCGGCCCGACCTGGTCGCCCGCTCCAGCGTCGCGGCCAGGTGGTCCACCTCGTCGGGCGCGTTGTAGAGGTAGAACGACGACCGGATGGCCGCGGGGATGCCGAAGCGGCTGCACGCGAGCTGGGCGCAGTGGTGGCCGGAGCGCACCGCGATGCCCGCCTCGTCGAGGTCGGTCCGCAGCCGCTGGAGCGGGACGCCGTCCACCACGAACGACAGCAGCGGCAGCCGGTCCACGCCGTCCGCCGGCCCGATGAACCGGATGCCGGGCACCCGCCCGAGCCGGTCCAGTGCGTACTCGACCAGGGCCTGGTCGTGCGCGGCGATCGCGTCCATGCCGATCTCGGTCAGGAAGTCGCAGGCCGCGCCCAGCCCGACGGCCTGCGCGACCGGCGGCGTGCCCGCCTCGAACTTGAGCGGCGGCGCGGCGTACCGCATGGCGTCGACGCTGACCGTCTCGATCATCTCGCCGCCGCCGAGGAACGGCGGCAGCGCCTCCAGCAGCTCGTGCCTGCCCCACAGCACGCCGATCCCGGTCGGCCCGCACATCTTGTGCCCGGAGAACGCCACGAAGTCCGCGCCCAGCGCGGCCACGTCCACCGGGAGGTGCGGCACCGACTGCGCCGCGTCCACCACCAGCAGGGCGCCGACCTCGGCGGCGCGGGCGGCGATGGGCGCGATCGGGTTGACGGTGCCGAGGATGTTGGAGGCGTGCACGACCGCCACCACCCTCGTCCGCTCGGTCACCACGTCGGCCAGGCGGGACAGGTCGAGGCGGCCGTCGTCGGTGATGCCCAGGTAGCGCACGGTGGCGCCGGCCCGCTCGGCGAGCAGCCGCCACGGGATGAGGTTGGAGTGGTGCTCCATCTCGGTCAGCACGATCTCGTCGCCGGGGCCGACGCGGAGCCCTTCGCCGGCCCACATCAGGGAGTTCGCCAGGAGGTTGACGGCCTCGGTGGCGTTCTTGGTGAAGACGATCTCCTCGGGGCGGGACGCGCCGACGAAGGCGGCCACGGTACGGCGGGCCCCCTCGTACAGCTCCGTCGCCTCGACGGCCAGGCGGTAGACGCCGCGGTGGACGTTGGCGTTGGCGCGCGTGTAGTAGTGGGCCAGGGCGTCGAGCACCGCGGCGGGTTTCTGCGTGGTGGCGGCGCTGTCGAGGTAGACGGGTGGGCGGGAGCCGTCAGCGGGTGTCTCGAAGAACGGGAATGCCTTCCGAATCGACTCGACGTCGATCGCCATCGTGGCCTCCTCTGCCGTGCGGTGTAGCGGCAGTGTCGCCCGCTCCGGCGGGGGCGGACCCAACTGGAGTTGCGCCACCTGGAGCCCACGATGTCCTCCGTACGATAGCCGGGTTCCGGCCGCAGGTGCGGTGCCGGCGGGCGGCAGGAAACGGCCGCCGTTTCTGGCCGTCGGCCCGTTCGTGATCTGGCGCCTAACCTGGCCGCATGGCCGGCGATTACTTGGTCGACGGAGCGCGGATCATGGCCATGCGCCGTGCGCGCGGTCTGTCCCGGCGGGTCCTGGCCGACCTCGTGGGGTGCAGCGAGGAGTGGCTGCGACTCGTCGAGAAGGGGGTGCGGCCGCTGGACCGGCTGTCCACCCTCATGCGCATCGCCGGTGTCCTGCGGGTCGTGGACATGTCGGAGCTGGTCGGCGGCCCCATCGCGCTGCCCGCCGTGTCAGGGCCGGCCGTGTCGGGGTCCGCCATGTCGGGGCGCTCCATGGCCGGGCCCGGCGGGCACGCGGGCGGGCGCGCCGGGCCCGGCGGGCACGCGGGCGGGCGCTACGGCGGGGCGGACGAGATGGGGCTCGCGCTGCTGTTCCCCCGCCGTCCCGCGGACGGCGAGGCGGCCGCGAGCGTCCACCGGGTTCGCCGGCACGTGACGGCGGCCTGGGAGGTGTGGCGGCGCTCGCCGCGCCGCTACACGGAGCTGCGCCGCGACCTGCCCGGCCTGCTGCTCATGGCGGACACCACAGCCCGCCGCGAACCCGACCCGGCCCAGGCCCAGGCGGAGGTTCAAGCTGAGGCCCAAGCTGGGGCCCCCGCCCAGGACCAGGCGGAGGCGGGGGTGGAGCTGGGGCGGGTGTACCGGCTGTTCGCGACCGTGCTGCGGGGGTGCGGGGAGCACGCGCTGGCCCTGCTGGCGGCGGACCGGGCGGTGTCGGCCGCGCCGGGCGACCCCTCGGCCGTGGCGCTGGCGCGGGCGGAGACGGCCGAGGCCCTGGTGCGGCTGGGCCGCCCGGCCGACGCCCGCCGCGTCGCCCTGACGGCCGCCGACCTCGCCGCCGAGGCGCCAGGACCGCCCCGCACGGGCGCGACCCGTACGGAGGATGCACCGGCGTCGGCCGCCGGGGCGTGCCTGCTCGCGGCGGCGCTCGCCGCCGCGGCGGAGAGCGACGTGCTGGGCGCCGAGGAGCTGCTGAACCGCGCCCGCAGGCTCGCCGGCCGGCTCGGCGAGGACCGCGACGCCTTCCTGGTGGAGCTGGACCTGCGCGCCGCCTCGGCCGCCGTCCGGGTGGGCCGCCACCGCCAGGCCCTGCGGCTGGCGGAGGGCATCGATCCGGCCCGCCTGTCCACGCGGGACCACCGGGTCCGGCACCTCCTCACGCTGGCGACCGCCCACGCCGGGGACCGCGACCCGCGCGCCGCCGCCGCCCTGCTCCGCAAGGTCGCGGAGACCAGCCCGGAGGAGCTGAAGCACGGCGCGCGGGCGGTGCGGCTGCTGGCGGAGCTTCGGCTCCTCGACTGCGCCACCACCCAGGGCGAGCTCCGCGAGCTCCGCGAGCTCACCCGCCTCACCGCCTGACCGGCCCGGAATGCCTGCGAAAGCGAAGGGCGCCGCGAGCCGCGGCGCCCTTCGTTCCTCAGGGCCTCAGTAGCGTTCGGCGGCTCCCGAGTTGATCTCGATGAGCCCCAGTGTGGCGTTCTGGTACGCCGTGATGTCGCTCCCGGGCGGCCCGGTCAGCACGGTCCGGGAGTGACGGGCGGCGGCGCCGACCGTGTGCACCCCGAGCCGGTCCAGGATGAAGGTGCGCACCGCCGTGGCCGCGTTGACGCGCCGGCTGCCCAGGTTGAGGTACGCGCCCAGCAGCTCGGCCCGCAGCGCGCGCGGCTGCGGCAGCGGCGGCATGAGCGCGGCCGACACCTCCTGCTGTGAGAGCCGCCCGTCCGGCGCGGAGCCGTCGGCCCCGTCGAAGCGGGTGTCGGTGGCCTGCACCCGGGCCAGCAGCTCGGGCGTCCGCAGCGAGGTCAGCACCGCCCACACCGTGGACGGCCGCGGGTCACGGCTCGGCGTCACCTCGGTGACCGTCGAGGTGGCCGAGGCCGTCACCGGGGCGTACGAGCAGCCGTTCGCGTTGACGTACACGACCTTGGCCTGTCCGGTCTGCGCCGTGCCGCCGGTGACGAGCAGGCTGGAGCGGGTGGTGAACCGCACAACCGTCGTCGCCCCCGGCTCCACCGGGCCGAGCCGCCAGGTCAGCGTGCCCCCGGAGACCTCGTCCGGCCGGGGCCCGCTCCCCTGGTCGAGGGCGGTGCTGTAGTACACCTCGCCGGGCAGGGTGTAGGTGAGCGTGACGCCGGTGGCGGCGGCGCCGCCGGTGTTGCGGACGGTCAGGGTGGTGGTCGCGGCCTCCCCGGCGTTGGCGGTCGGGGTCGCGGTCGCGGCCAGCGTGAGTCGCGGCGCTCTGACAGTGCTGCGCGCCGTGCTCGTGTTGTCGGACGTGTCGGCCTCGGGCCCGCCGGCCAGGTTCTGCGCCTGCACGGTGGCGGTGTTCGTCAGGGACGAGCCGTCGTCGGCCGTGCAGGGGACGAGATAGGCGAACGTCTCGGTGTGGTCCGCGCCGGGGGCGAGGGTCGTCCGCCGCCGCTCGGCCGTGGTGCCGTCCGGGAAGGTGTCGATCACCCGTACGGCCGCCGCGGTCCCCCGGCCCTCGTTGTGCACCCGCACGGTGTAGGTGAGGGTGTCGCCGGGCAGCGCCTCGGCCTTGTCCACAGTCTTGGCCGCGGTGACGTCCGGGTCGTAGAAGTCACGCAGGGCCAGCTCGGCGCCGAGCACGGCCGGGAACGCGATCTCGGTGCCCGACGGCGAGGACGCCGCCGCGCCCGCGTCCTTGGAGCCCACCGCGCGGTACTTGAGGGTCCCCCAGTCGTCGTGGCCGGTCAGGATGGTGGCGCGGCCGGTGTCGCCGGGCGCGGGCGCCGTGTTGCAGGCGTCGCCGCCGTTGAGGATGGCGTCGCCGACGTTCTCGTCGTTGCCGGAGGGCATCGTGGTCAGGACGCCGTCCGTGCCGGCGAGGACGCAGACGTCGTCGTCGGAGTTGACGTCGGCCGCGACGGGAGCGGGGTCGATCGCCGGAGTGCCGGCCACGACGTTGTCGTTCCAGTTCAGCGCGCCGGTGCCGGGACCGAACAGCTGGTTCCCTCCGGGGAGCCGCCAGCGGGTGAGGTCCTCGCCGTCGGCGATGCCGTTCGCCTCCATGAGCGCGGTCCTGTCGAGCGCGGCCAGCGACCGGCGCGAGTAGTCGAGGCGGCGCGGCAGCGGCTCGGGGCCCGTGGGGATGCCGATGGGGTCGAAGGCGTAGTTCATGACGCTGAGGTAGTTGGGCTTGAAGTTGGTGCGGTCCGTGCCTCCGTGCGGGAGGCCGAGGGCGTGGCCGAGCTCGTGCATGATGCTGCCGGACTGGTCGCGTACGGTCCCCACGTCCGCGTCGGCGGCCCCGGCGCCCTTCTTGAGGATCTGCCGGTCGTCGGTGCCCGGCTTGACCTCGGTGTCGCAGGCGCGATCGGTGCCGACGAGCACGTCGTCGCCCATCTTCACGTCGGTGGAGGCGGGTGTCGTGTCGAGCGTGCCGTTGTCACCGGGGGCGACGCAGACCGTGCGCCAGCCGCCGAGGGTGACGATGAAGTCCTTGCCTCCGCGGTTCGTCTCGCAGCAGCGGCCGGAGCTCAGCCCGCCGGCCGTGAGCTGGTGGCCGAAGATCGCGTAGTGGGCGTACGGGGCGAGCAGCGGGCTGAAGTTCGCGTTGCGGGCGGCGCGGTAGGCCGCGTCCAGGCCCATGACGGTCTGCTCGGGGATCGGCTTGCCCGCCACGTGCACGAAGTCGACGCCCTGCGTGGTGGTGAAGCCGGGATACGGGCACGGTGACACGGGATCGACCGGCCCGTCCTCGAAGGCCCGCTCGACCTCCTCGATCGCCGCGTCCTTCGGCTGGTGGCTGTGCCCGTCGGCGGCGCCGGTCATGAAGTCGATCTGCGCGACGACCGTCTTGCGGCAGGGGTTCGCGCCCATGGCCTTGAGGTCGTACTTCATCGAGCCGTCCTTGTCGCGCACGCCGAACCGCTCGATGACGTCGTAGATGCCGTCACCGTCGATGTCGGGCAGCGGGTCAGCCGCTCGATCTTGATGCCGACGGTGATGGCGACGCCGTCGTTGGTGTCGGGGAAGTTCGGGTCGCCGTCACCGGTGATGCGCTCCTGGCCGGGGGTGATGAGGTCGCCGGGGGCGGTCCAGGTGTCGGTGCCGATGTCGTACTGGAGGTCGAGGTCGTCGTCCTGGTTCTGCGGGCTGATGTCCATGTGGTCGTCGCCGAAGTTGGTGCCGTCGTCGTAGTCCCACAGCCGCACCAGGACCGGCACGGTGGTCCTGTCGTCGGGCACCTGCACGTCCTGGGTGAAGACCCACGGGTCGGGGAAGTTGCTCGGGTCGAACACGTCGTCCTGGACGTACGGCTTCCGCAGCAGGGGGCCGTCGCCGATGCGGATCTCGGGGAAGTAGTCGCCGTCGCCGCCGTCGTCGTCGGGGTTCTCGCCCTGCTGGATCCAGGTGATGGAGAGCTTCAGCCGGACGTCGGTCGCGGCCTTGGCCGGCGCGGCCACGGCGGCCAGCGCGGCCGTGACGAGCAGCAGCGCGGCGAGGACCGCGAGCGCTCTGGCCCGGACCGTCCCGCCGGAGTGAGGATGCATGACAATTCCCCCTGCCATTGATGTGACTGTGGCAAGGATTTAGAAGGGGAAGTTCCGGCGCATGAGTAGCCCTCTCCTCGGATGAGGCTTTGCCGGGAATTGGGGCGGTGCCGGGATATCCCGCACCGTACTGGTCAGAGCACCGACTTGACCCTCCAGATGAGGGCCGCTCCCAGCGCGGAGACGAGCGCCGAGGCCAGGTAGAGGCCGGGGTAGCCGCCGAGGTGGGTGATGAACCCGCCGACCTTGCCCGTGGGGTCGATGCCGGCGATCTGCTGCGGCATCAGGAACGTGCTCGGCGATTGGGAGGCGATCTGGGCGCCGAACCCGGCGACCACGTAGGCGACGATCCAACCGGGGCCCACGCGTCGCGTGGGGGTGAGCAAGGGCATGGACATCGACCGGCTTCCCTGCTGGTGGACGGAGGGCGTGACACGGTGAAGATGAGGTGTGCTCGTGATCAACCGTATTCGATCATGGTCTTCGCCCGGATCACAACCGCTGGGAACGCGCGGACGCCCACCCCTG
The DNA here is from genome assembly GCF_040654215.1 of Nonomuraea sp. NPDC050733. NCBI lineage: Bacteria > Bacillati > Actinomycetota > Actinomycetes > Streptosporangiales > Streptosporangiaceae > Nonomuraea > Nonomuraea sp. NPDC050733. The sequence goes on from NZ_JBFAHO010000010.1 coordinate 197,887, forward strand.
GGATCGGGGTGGGCGCGGGCCTGCCGGGGATCTACTTCAGGATGGGGTGGCGCCGGACGAGGGGCAGGGCGCCCAGGCCGAGGGTGGCGCCGGCGCCGGTCAGGGCCAGGCCGGCCAGCACGATGGCGTACACGATGTGCTCGTCCATGAAGGGGTTGGTGGTGAGGGGCAGCTCCGCGGCCCACATCAGGGCCAGCATCAGGCCGCCGGCGACGGCCGCGATCCGGGTGCCGGCTCCCAGGACCAGGGCCAGGCCGATGCCGAGCAGCCCGGTCATGAACAGCCAGTCCACCCACGCCTGACCGGCCAGCGCGGAGAACAGCCCGCCGAGCGCGTTCTCGCCGGCGCCCTTGAGGAAGCCGGTGGTCGGGCTGCCGCCCGCGGTCCACGCCTTGACGGCGGGCGTGGCGAAGCCCCAGCCGAAGGTCTTGTCCAGGAACGCCCACAGGAACACCCAGCCGATCGAGATCCGGGCGGCGGCCCAGACGTAGTCGACCGGGTGGCGCGCCGTCCCGGCCGTGGGGGCGTGAGCGGCGGTGCGGGGGAGGGTGGCGGCCATGACGGCCTCCTTTTCGTTACCGGGTCGGGGGGATCTCTTGCGCAGTTCAAGAACACCGCGTCCGCCGCTCGGGGAGCAGAGCCGGAAGGACCCGTTCACCGGGACCTTCCAGCCCGGCACGATGGGACTTTCGGCCCTGGAGCGCCTCCCCCGCTGCGCCCTGCGCCGCCGCGCCCGTCGGCACCATGGCCGGAATCGTGCCGTACGAAGGGAATCTTCCCAGGTCGGAGCGGGCATCAAGCCTGCGGCCGGAGGTGACGCCCACCGCCGCCGCCCGGACCGCGCCGGCGAAGGTCCGCGGTGTCCGGCCAGGCCCACGAGCATCGGGCGGGGAGGGACGGGTAGCCATGCTGGTCCGGGAGGTCATGTCGAGCCCCGCCGTGACGGTCGAGCGCACCACGTCGATCCGCCGGGCCATCCGGCTGCTGCACGGCCACGACATCGCCGCCGCCCCCGTCCTCGACGACACGGGCCGGTTGGTCGGCCTCGTGTCCGAGCTGGACCTGCTGCGCGGTGAGTTCCAGCCCGGCCCGGGGACGACCGCCCGCCCCTTCCCGGCCGCCTCCGCGCCGCCGCCCGGCGAGGTGTGGCAGGTCATGACCCACGCGGTGATCACCGTGACGGAGACGACGGACGTGACCACGGCCATCGACCTCCTGGTGGGCAAGCAGATCAAGAGCCTGCCCGTGCTCGCCGGCCAGGAGGTGGTGGGCATGGTAGGTTGCCGCGACCTCATGGGCGTACTCGCCCGCCCCGACGAGGAGCTGTGCGAGGAGGTGGTGGCCGCCCTGCGTGACCACTACCCGCACGGCCCCTTCTGGGAGGTGACCGTGCGCGACGGCGTCGCCGAGCTGCGCCCGGCGGCCGAGCCGCCACCGGCGCCAGGTGACGTGCCCGGCGCGGGATCGGACGACGCGCTCGCCGAGCACGTCACGGACGTGCTGGCCCGCACCGTGCCCGGTGTCGTCCGGGTGAGACATCTCAGGTGATCGGGAGTGGGCGGGCCGCGCTCAGCCTGCCCACCGGAGGGGCGCGGCCCCCTGAACGGGACGGCGCTCACACGGGCGTCTCCTGGGCGAGCGCCCGCTGAAGGCGCTCCATCAGGTCCTCGCGGTCGACGCCCGCCAGGGCCAGTGCCCGTGGCACCGTGCCGGCCTCGGCCCGCAGGATGCCCAGCAGCAGGTGGCCGGGGCGCAGGTCCTTCTTGCGGGAGACGCACGTGAAGCCGCGCTCCAGCGCCAGCTTCGCCGACGCCCCGAGCTGCGACGGGCGCTCGGCAGGGCGGGAGGGCTGGGGCAGGCGCCCGAAGGCGGCCGGTGACACGCCGGCCGCGCCCAGGCTGTGCTCGTACTCCTTGTCCAGCGCCTCCCGGATCGCCCGGTGGTCGAGCCCGGCGGAGGCCAGGGCCTCGTGGACGACGGCGTCGCGGCCGGCGGCGTCGCGCTCGGCGGCGAGGCCCAGCAGCAGGTGCCGGGCCTCGATGGCCGCCGATCCGTCCTCGCGGGCCTCGTCGGCTCCGCGCTCGATGATCGTGTTGATGTAGTGGTCGATGGGGGCCATCGTCAGCGTCTCCTCAGCCGGACGCCCGCGGCGATGAGCCGCTTGGCGTGCTTCTTGTGGACCGCCTGCCGCGTCACGCCGAGCGCTTCGGCGACCCGCGGCCAGCCCCAGCCCGCCCGCATGGCCTGCTCGGCGGCGGCGGCGTCCTCTGGCTGGTCGGCCAGCCGCCGCAACGCGGCCACGGCCGCCGGCGCGTCGGCGGGATCCTGCGGGGCCGGGATGTCGGGGAGTTCAGGTGCGGCCATGCGAGCAACCTTAGTTGACTAAATTCGGGTTAGTCAACTCTGGTTGCTAAGAGGGCGCGCCCACAAGGTGACGGCTCACGCCGTCGGCCACGGCCTCTCAGCGGGCGCGCACGACGGCCACGGGGCAGTCCGCGTGGTGCAGGATGCCGCGGCTGACGGAGCCGACGAGCGTCGAGGCCAGCGCGCCGTGCCCGTGCGAGCCGACCACGAGCAGGTCGCTCTCGGTCGACGCCTGGCGCAGCGCGTCCACCGGGTGCGCCGCCCGGACGTCCTCCTCGACCGTGACCTGCGGGTACTCCTTCTTGAACCGTTCGAGACGGTCGGTGACGATCTGGTGCGCGGCCTCGCGGATCGCGTCCATGTCGTTCGGGCACGGCGCGAACGCGTAGACGGGCATGTACCAGGCGTAGACGGCGCGGATGGCGCAGCCGCGCAGCCTGGCCTGCTCGAACGCGTACGCCAGGGCGGGCTCGCACTCGGGCGAGTCGTCCACGCCGGCCCCGATCCGGTCGTGCCGCCGGTCGGTCTCGCCGCGTACGACGACGACGGGGCAGCGGACCTGGCCGGCGACGTGGACGCTGACCGATCCCAGCAGCGCGCCCGCGAACCCGCCGAGCCCCCTGTTGCCGACGACGAGCTCGGCGGCGCCGGCCGCCTCGTCGCGCAGCACGATCGCGGGCGGCCCCTCGACGAGCCGCGTGCTCGTCTCGACGGACGGCTGCCGCTCGCGTGCCACCGCGAGCGCCTCGGCCAGCGCCTGCTCCCCGCCCCGCATGAGCGCGTCGGGCCACTGGGCGGCGGGGAACTTCGCGATCTGGTACGGCGAGCGGTCCACGGCGTGCACGACGCGCAGCGGCTGGTGCATGCGCAGGGCGTCGTCCGCCGCCCACTCGACGGCCGCGCGCGAGTGCGGCGAGCCGTCGACACCTACGATGATCATGGTTGCCTCCCGGTCCACTTCCATCCCACGGGAAAGCGCCGCCGGACGGCAGGGCCGTTGGTCCCGACCGGCGAGGCCGAACGGCAGTCGGAGGCCGCGCCCCGCCAGAGCCCGCCGCGTCGAGCTGGGGCGATTCGGCGGCGTCGCGCGGGGCACGCCTCCCAGGGAGGGGTGCCCGGCGCGACGAGAGCGCGACGAGAGCCGCGACGAGACGGGCAGGGGACGCGAGGCGAGGAGGCGGCGATGAACGCCAAGCAGTGGACCGTGCAGATCTACATCAGCGAGGACGAGAGCGACCAGCAGACGCTCGCGCGGGCCGTCCTGTCGGCGCGCGGCACGAGGTGGCACGAGAGCGTGGGCGTGGCCCGGCGCAACCCGGCCGACCGTCCGGTCCCGGAGATCGGCGACGAGCTGGCCGCCGGCCGCGCCCTGATGGACCTGGCCGACAAGCTCCTGGGCGACGCCGCCCGGGACGTCGCGGACCTGGGAGGCCCCGCCCAGGTCCGGTGAGCACCGGCCCGGCCCGTCACGACCGGCCGTCACGGGCGGCCTGTCACGATCGGCCCGTCACGGCTGGTAGGGCGGCAGGCCGAGGCGCTCGCGGATGGTGCGCTGGATGGTGGCCTTGTCGCCGCGGGCGTCCACGCTCGTGACGTACTCCTTGCCGCGGAACAGCTCCAGCACCGGGTCCGTCTTGTCGTGGTAGTCGCGCAGCCGCCGGGCCAGTGCCTCCGGCGTGTCGTCCTCGCGGGCGACCAGCTCGCCGCCGCACACGTCGCACCGGCCCTCGGTCTCGGGGCGGTGGGCGATGAGGTTGTAGTCCATGCCGCAGCGCGAGCAGAGGCGCCGGGCCAGCACGCGCCGCCGCACCTCCTCGTCCGGCAGGTCGAGGTGGATCACGCCGTCGATGTCGTAGCTCTCCAGGAAGAACTCGGCCTGCCGCCGGTTGCGCGGGAAACCGTCCACGACGAACCCGTAGTTCCAGTCGTGCTGCTGGAGGCGTTCGCGGACGACGTCCTCGACCAGGTCGTCGCCGACCAGCTCACCAGCGGCGACGACGCGGCGGACCTGGGCCCCGATCTTGGTGTGCTGCTTGACGTGCCACCGGAAGATCTCGCCGACGTTGATATGGGTGAGGTCGAGGCCGTCCGCGAGCAGCTTGCTCTGGGTGCCCTTGCCACTCCCCTGAACGCCCATGATCACATATTTGCGCATGTCCCATTGTCGGTCCCAGCGGGCCACGGGCGGGTCGCAGGGGGCGGACGGCGCGTCGTGTGGACAGAGGAACGTTGACAGGCGTACCAACCAAGCGCATGCTTCATGCTGTGACGGGGGCCACATCCCCGGCCCGTTCGCAGCGTTCGCACCGGCGCGAGGTGCCATCGCGGTTGTTCCTCCGGCCGCCGCCGGCGAGCTCTCCGCCGTCGCGGCGCACGCACGTCGAAGGGATCGGATCCTGCATGCCTGAGCTCAGCACGTCCGAGACTGTCCCCACGGCCCCGCCCTCCGGGCCCACCCGCCGCGCCCTGCTCCGGGGCGCCGCCCTGACCGGCGGCGCCCTCGTCGCCGGCGCCACCCTCGGCCGCCCCTCCCCCGCCTACGCGCAGGCGGAGTACGACGTCGTGGTCGTGGGATCCGGCGCGTCCGGCATGACCGCCGCGCTGACCGCCGCCAAGCGCGGCCTGAGCGTGGTCGTCGTGGAGAAGGCGCCGACCTTCGGCGGCTCGGCCGCCCGCTCCGGCGCCGGCATCTGGATCCCCAACAACGAGGTGATCCTGGCCGCCGGCGTGCCCGACACCCCGGCCAAGGCCGCCGCCTACCTCGCCCGCGTCGTGGGCGACACGGTGCCCGCCGCCCGGCAGCAGGCCTATCTCGCCAACGGTCCGGCCATGATCTCGTTCGTCATGCGCAACAGCCCACTGCGCTTCCGCTTCATGGAGGGCTACTCCGACTACTATCCCGAGTACCCCGGCGGCATGCCGAACGGCCGCTCCATCGAGCCCGACCAGCTCGACGGCCGCATCCTCGGCGCCGAGCTGGCCCGCCTCAACCCCTCCTACATCCCCACCCCGGCCGGTCTTGTCGTCTTCAGCGCCGACTACAAGTGGCTGACGCTGGCCGCCGTCAACCCCAAGGGCCTGGAGGTCAGCGCCGCCTGCCTGGCCCGCGGCACCGCGGCCGCGCTGCGCGGCGAGAAGCCCCTCACCATGGGCCAGGCCCTGGCCGGCGGGCTGCGCGCCGGGCTGCTCGCGGCCGGCGTCCCGGTCTGGCTCAACACCCCGCTCACGGACCTGCGCATCGAGAACGGCCGCGCCACCGGTGTGCTCGTCAACCGCGAGGGCACCCAGACGCTCGTCAAGGCGCGCCGCGGCGTGATCGTCGGCTCCGGCGGGTTCGAGCACAGCGCCGCCATGCGCGCGGAGTACCAGCGGCAGCCCATCGGCACGTCCTGGACGGTCGGCGCCCGGGAGAACACCGGCGACGGCATCGAGGCCGGCGAGCGTGCCGGCGCCGCCCTGGACCTCATGGAGGACGCCTGGTGGGGCCCGGCCATCCCGCTGCCCGGCGAGCCGTACTTCTGCCTGGCCGAGCGGACCCTGCCCGGCTGCATCCTGGTCAACGGCAAGGGCGAGCGCTTCGTCAACGAGGGGGCGCCGTACAGCGACGTCGTGCACATCATGTACGACCGCGACACCCCGTCCGCGCGGCACATCCCGGCCTGGCTGATCGTGGACCAGAACTACCGCAACAAGTACCTGTTCAAGGACGTCGCGCCGCTGCTGCCGTTCCCCGACTCCTGGTACGACAGCGGGGCCGTGTTCAAGGCGGCGACCGTCGAGCAGCTCGCCCAGAAGATCGGCGTCCCGCAGGCGGCGCTGCGCGCGACCGTCACCCGGTTCAACGGGTTCGCGGCCACGGGCAAGGACACCGACTTCCACCGCGGTGACAGCGTCTACGACCGCTACTACGCCGACCCGTACGTCAAGCCGAACCCCTGCCTCGCGGCGCTGTGGCTGCCGCCGTTCTACGCGTTCAAGATCGTCCCAGGCGACCTCGGCACCAAGGGCGGCATGCGCACGGACGCGCGGGCGCGCGTGCTGCGGGCCGACGGGTCCGTCATCGCCGGCCTGTACGCGGCGGGCAACGCCAGCGGCGCCGTCATGGGCCACAGCTACGCCGGGGCCGGCTCGACGCTGGGCCCGGCCATGACGTTCGGCTACGTGGCCGCGAACGACATCGCCTCCACCTGACCGGACAGGTTCCCCGGGCCCCGGCGCCGCCCGCCCCCCTCCAGCGGGCGGCGGCCGGCCCGGAGGCGGGTCAGTCGCCGGCGACCAGGCGCGCCGGGAACCCGCCCGTGGCGATGGGCCCCCAGCGGTCGATGTGCAGCCGGATGAGCGACTTGCCCTGCCGCTCCATCGCCGTCCGGTACTCGTCCCAGTCGGGGTGCTCGCCCGCGATGCACCGGTAGTACTCGACCAGCGCGTCCAGCGACTCCGGCAGGTCCAGCACCTCGGCCCGGCCGTCCACCTGGACGTACGGGCCGTTCCAGTCGTCGGACAGCACGCAGATCGACGCCCGCTCGTCACGGCGGGCGTTGCGGGCCTTGGCCCGGTCGGGGTAGGTCGAGACGACGATCCTGCCCTCGCCGTCCACGCCGCACGTCACCGGTGAGAGCTGGGGCCGCCCGTCGGCGCGGGTGGTCGCCAGCAGGCCGTGGTGCCTGGGGCGCAGGAACTCCAGCAGGTCGGGCAGGTCGACGCGGCGCGCGGTCGCGATGTTCGGAGCCATCCGGTGCCTCTCCCTCGTACGTGTCCGGGACGACGCCCAGGCTATCGGCCCGACCGTTACCCGAATCGCCGGCGGTTCCGGCCCGCCCGGCGAGCGGCGGCCGGTGCGGTGATGGTCACGGGAATCCCCGAGGGGGTCTGGGCGCCCGTGATACGCCTCAGCTCGGCCTCGCCCGAACGGACCTGGCTGGTCTGCGGGACGATGCCGGCGTCGGCCATCAGGCGGGTCATGTCACGGCGCTGGTTGGGCAGGACGAGGGTGACGACGCTGCCGGACTCGCCGGCGCGGGCGGTGCGGCCGCCGCGGTGCAGGTAGTCCTTGTGGTCGCTCGGCGGGTCGACGTTGACGACGAGGTCGAGGTTGTCGACGTGGATCCCGCGGGCCGCGACGTTGGTCGCCACCAGCACCGTGACGTGGCCGGTCTTGAACTGGGCGAGGGTCCGGGTGCGCTGCGGCTGGGACTTGCCCCCGTGCAGCGCGGCGGCGCGTACGCCGCTGTTCAGGAGGTTCTCGGTGAGCCGGTCCACGGCGTGCTTGGTGTCCAGGAACATGATCACCCGGCCGTCGCGAGCAGCGATCTCCACGGTGGTGGCATGCTTGTCGGCGCCTTGGACGTGCAGGACGTGGTGCTCCATCGTGGTGACCGCGCCCGCCGACGGGTCGACCGAATGGACCACCGGGTCGGTCAGGTAGCGGCGGACCAGCAGGTCGACGTTGCGGTCCAGAGTGGCGGAGAACAGCATCCGCTGGCCCCCGGGGCGCACCTGGTCGAGCAGGTGGGTGATCTGTGGCATGAAGCCCATGTCGGCCATCTGGTCGGCCTCGTCGAGCACCGTGATGGCGACCTGGTCCAGGCGGCAGTCGCCGCGCTCGATGAGGTCCCTGAGCCGTCCCGGGGTCGCGACGACGACCTCGGCTCCACCGCGCAGGTCACTGGCCTGCCGACCGATCGACATGCCGCCGACGACGGTGGCCAGCCGCAGCTTCAGTGACCGGGCGTACGGGGTGAGCGCGTCGGTGACCTGCTGGGCCAGCTCCCGAGTGGGAACGAGGATGAGGGCCAGCGGCTGCCGCGATTGGGCACGCTGTCCGGAGGTGCGGACGAGCAGGGCCAGGCCGAAGGCGAGTGTCTTGCCCGACCCGGTGCGCCCCCGCCCGAGGACGTCCCGGCCGGCCAGGGAGTTCGGCAACGTGGCCGCCTGGATCGGGAACGGCTCGTTCATGCCCAGGCTGGTGAGCGTCTTCATCAGCTCGGCCGGCATGTTCAGCTCGGCGAACGTCGCGGCTGCGGGCAGGGGCGGAGTGACGGTGACCGGCAGTGCGAACTCCCCCTTCAGCGCGGCGGGACGCCGCCCGTTACCACCGGAACGGCCGGAGGCGCCGGAACGGCCCCAAGCCGGCGAGCCGGATCGGCCGCCCCTGTTGGCGGAGCCGCCCGTGCGGCTGGGGGAGTAACGGTCGTGCGTGCGAGTCGCATGGTTCATGCGGAACCTTCCTCGATACGGCACGTGTCAAGTGATTCCCGGCGCGACGAGCGGCACGAAGAATGGCAGGCACGAGCCGAAGAAAAGACGAGCCGAGCCGGCGGAGAACAGCCTGGCCTCGGACGTCGAAATGGCCGGCATCCGATGCCGGTCAGAGGGGCTGGAGCGGACATGTGCCCGGACCGGAGCCGTCAGTGGTCGATCCGGTGTGCGGCGGAAGGACGGACATGCCGTTCTTCGCGGTTCGTGAGGCCGTCACGGCGCATCGGGTGCCACAAAAGCAACGCGGCCGGGGCCCATGCGGGCCCCAGCCGTGTCGTGCGTCGGTGTCAGGCGGGAACGATGTTCTCGGCCTGCGGGCCCTTCTGGCCCTGGGTGACGTCGAAGGTGACCTTCTGGCCCTCGTGCAGCTCGCGGTAGCCGCCCTGAGAGACGATGTTGGAGTAGTGCGCGAAGACGTCGGCGCCGCCGCCGTCCTGCTCGATGAAGCCGAAGCCCTTTTCCGCGTTGAACCACTTCACGGTGCCGGAAGCCATGTTGATCTCCTCTTGGTAGGTGCAAAGCCGGAACCCGCATCGGACGGATTCCGCGTCGCCGCGACAGGACCACACCCGGAGAAGACCGGAAAACAAAAATGCACCTGAGGTTACGTTCCGTCAGGTGCACACAAGTTCTTATGGGTACCACAACTGCAACTGGATCTAACCTAGCACACACCCGGCCGTGCCGCGCAGCCCCGGTCCCGACCTGTCATCCGTGGAGATAGCGCGTGAGACCCGCGGCGAGGGCGGTGGCCATGCGCTGCCGGAAGGCCGGGGCCGACATCCTGGCGGCGTCGCCGCGGTTGCGCATGTTGCCGCACTCGATGAACACGGCGGGCCTGGTCGACAGGTTGAGGCCGCCGAGGTCGGTGCGGACCGACAGGCCGTTCCTGGCGGTGTACGTGGCGTACGGCAGACCGGTGCCACGGTGGAAGTCGTCGCGGACGTCGAGCCCCAGGCGCCGGGACGGCCGGACGATGGCGTCGTTGTGGCCGGCGACCAGGCCGGGCAGGATCACGTGGAAGCCGTGGCCGGACGGCACGGCCCCGTCGCCGTGGATGGACAGGACGGCGTCGGCGCCGGCCCTGTTGCCGATGGCGGCCCGCCGGGTGACGCACGGGCCGACGCCCTTGTCGTCCGGCCGGGTGAGCACGACCGTGGCGCCCTCGGCCTGGAGCAGCGGGCGGAGCCTGCGGGCCACGTCCCAGGTGAAGGCGTGCTCGGGGTATCCGGCGTCGGTGCTGGTGCCGGTGGTGTTGCACGGCTTGCGCCCGGTGATGATGTCGACCTGGCGGTTGATCTGGGCGGGATGCGCGGCGTTGCCGCCGTTGTGGCCGGGGTCGATCACGATGACCTTCCCGGCCAGCGGCTTCCCGGGCTGCCCGCCGTGCCCGCTCTGGCCGCTCTGCGGCTGGGTGGAGGCGCCGGACGTGCCGGTCCGCGAAGGGGGCGGTGACGAGGACGGGCCGGGCGGGGACGCGGGGGTGGTGGCTTCACGGACGGGCGGGCTGGCGCCGCCGCCGCACGCCGTGGCCAGTGCCAGCAGCGCGGCGGCGATCGCCGGTGCCTTGCCGACGGCGCGCATGCCTCGTACCGTACCGGCCGGGGCCGCTCGCGCCGGTCTGGTTTCCCTCCCGATTCGGAAGATCCCCGTGCCGCCGGTCACCCGCTGCCGGGCGTCCGCCGCCGGTCGCCCGCTCACGGCAGCAGTTCGACCGTGCCCCGCTCCCCGTCGACCCGGACGCGGTCGCCGTCGCGCAGCCTCATGGTGGCGTTGCCGGTGCCCACCACGGCCGGGATGCCCAGCTCCCTCGCCACGATCGAGGCGTGCGACAGCGGCGCCCCCATGTCCGTCACGACGGCCGCCGCTCGCGGGAACATGGGCGTCCACCCGACATTCGTCAGCGTCGTCACGAGGATCTCCCCCCGCTGGAGCCGCTCGCCGTCCTCGGGGCCGGACAGCACCCGCACCACGCCCTCCACCACGCCCGGCGCGCCCGGGAAGCCGGTCACGGTGTCGCCCGCGGGCGCGGACGCGCCACGCGCGTCGTAGAGGTCGGCGCGCCGGTCCGGGTCCGCGGCCCAGCGCACCGGGTCGAACCGGCCGGCGATCAGCGCCGGGTACGGCGGCAGCGCGGCGTACCGCTCGTAGGTCGCCCGCCGTACCGGGACACGGGCGAGCGGCGCGTCCGAGCCGCGCAGCACGGCCAGGATCTCCTCCAGGTAGAGGAAGAACAGGTCGTCGCCGCGCCCGGTCAGCTCGCCGGCGCGCACCACGAACGCGCGCAGCACCCAGAACGCCCGCACCACCTCGGAGCGGGTGGCCTCGCGGTCGCGCACCACCGCGTTCCAGCGGCGTACCCGCTTCCGCATGCCCGCCACCCGGCGCGGGTAGCGGCGGGCGAAGCGCTCCCAGGCGGCGTCGCGGGCCTCCCGCTGGCGCTCCAGCAGCGCCTCCGTGCCGGCGGTGACGTCGCGCAGACCGGCGAGCGCCGTGTCGATCCAGGCCGGGTCCTCACCGGGCCGCGGCATCGACACCTCGAACTCGTGCGGCCCGCGATGCCCGTACGTCCGGGCGTAGGTGTCGCGGTCGATCTCACCGGCGGCGAGCCGGGCCAGGCCGGTCACGGGGCCGAGGCTGGCCAGCTCGCCGTCGGCGCCCGCGCCCGTCAGCATGGCGTCGGCGTCGGCCTCGCCGACCAGCCTGCGCAGCCGGTCGCGGGTCCAGACGAGTGTGGCGCCGCCCTGGCGGCCGGCCGCCTCCAGCATGCGGCAGGCGGTGACGAGGTGCGGCCCGATCTCGTCGTCCCAGAGCGCGGCCAGCCCGGGGCCGGTCCCGGTGGCGGCGATCCGGGCGCGCAGCTCCTCGCAGCGCCGCTGGGAGGTGGCGAGGAACGGGCGCATGCCCTTGAGGTTGTCGCGCACGCGGCGGCGCAGGGTCAGCGCCATGGGCAGCGTGCCCTTGAGGATCTCCCAGCGCGAGGTCGTCAGCAGCGGCACGTCGAGGCCGGGCGGCAGCTTGCCGAAGACCTGCTCGACGGCGCCGAGCCGGCCCTGCATGCCGAGGGCGCGGGCGATGGAGAAGGTCACGCTGAGGTTCATGTAGAAACGGCCGCCGATGTTGCCGACCAGGTCGAAGCCGGGCAGCGTCGAGGCGTGCATCGCCTCGTGGATGAACAGGCGCACGAATGACCAGGTGGCGGGCGTCATCACGTCGGGGATGGCCTCGCCCAGGTTGCCGGCGGTCCACAGGTGGTCGGCCTTGAGGCTGTCGTTCCACTCCTCGACCTCGGGGGCGAGGCCGGTGATGGGGCGCGCCTGGAGGATGAGGAACGCGCCGCCGCCGCGCGCCCACTCCACGTCCATCGGCATGCCGTACAGGTCCTGGACGCGGGCGCCCAGCTCCGCCAGCCGTACGGCCTGCCGGTCGTCCAGCACCGGGCGGCGGCGCAGCTCGGCCGGGACGGGCTCCTCCCGGGTGCCGCCGGGGACGCGCACGGTCATCACGGCCTTGTCCCCGATCCGGGTCGCGGTCACCGCGCCGTCCGACACCGCGATCGTGTCCGGGGTGACCTGGCCGCCCACGACGGCCTCGCCCAGGCCCCAGGAGGCGTTGACGACGGTCGTGTCCCGGGCCCCGGTGACGGGGTCGGCGGTGAACATGACGCCCGCCGCGTCGGCGTCGACCAGCTCCTGCACGACCACGGCCAGCGCCACGTCGTCGTGCGGCACGCCGTTGTGCTCCCGGTAGGCGATGGCCCGCTCGTTCCACAGCGAGGCCCAGCAGCGCCTGACGGCGTCCAGCAGCCCGTCGCGCTCGACGCCGAGGTAAGTGTCCTGCTGGCCGGCGAACGACATGTCGGGCAGGTCCTCGGCGGTGGCGGACGACCGCACGGCGACGACCTTCCCACCGCCCTGCTCGCCCGCCCCGGAGGAGCTCACGCCCAGCGCGTCGTAGGCGGCGCGGATCTCCGCGGCCAGACCGGCCGGCATCTCCCGCTCGGCGAACAGCTCGGCGATGCGGGCGGCGTCGTGCCGGGCGGCGGCCTCGGCGATCAGGTCGCGGAGCCCGGCCGTGAACTCCCGGTAGGCCGCCGTGGTGATGTGGAACCCGCCGGGCACGGGCAGCCCCGCGCGGCTCAGCCGGGCCAGGGAGGCGCCCTTGCCACCCACCGTCTCCAGGTCGGCGCCCTCGTCGTCGAACGGCAGCACGAGCTTCATGCCCGGGTCTCCTCTCCGCCTGCCGGAGCGTCCGCTCCCATGACTCCCGCCGAAGCGACCATGACTTCCGCCGGAGCACCCGTGACTCCCGCCGGGGCTCGCGTGACTCCCGCCGGGGCTCGCGTGACTCCCGCCGGGGCCGTCAGGGCTTCGGCGTCGACGCCCAGGGACGCCGCCAGTTTGCTCAGCGCGATCTCGCGCATGCTGCCGAGGTAGCGGTGGGTGGCCTGCCGGATGGCGCGCGCCCCCTCCTCCCCCTGCGGCGCCCCGGAGCTCAGGGCCAGGTCCGCGGTCTCCGCGATCAGGTCCGGGAGCCGCTCGCCCGAGGGCGCGGACTCCGGCGGCAGCATGTCCCGCGTCAGGAGGAACCCGTGGAGGACGGCGCTCAGCACGGCGACCTGCTCCTGCGGCGTGCGCCCGGGCCGCAGGGCGCCGTGCCGGTCGAGCACCGCCAGATAGTCCTCGAACGCGGCCATCCGCCCCAGCATCACCTGGCCCGCGCCACCGCCGGTCCCGGATGCGCCCACCCTGTCCACCGCGCCGAGCCGCTTCTGCCGTACGAGCTTGCCGAGCACCTCGGAGTCGTGCGTCAGCAACGCCGTCATCAGCGGCCGGCGCAGCAGGCCGGCGGCGATCTCGCGCAGCAGCCCGCGCAGCGTCGCGGGCGCGGCGGCGGCCACCTCCTCCAGCATGGCGACGCGATCCCTGCGCAGCAACGCGGAGAAGAGCGCCTCACGGGTCTTCCAGTGCAGGTAGATCGTGCCCTTGGCGACACGCGCGTGCCGGGCCACGTCGTCGATCGTCGTCTTGTCGTAGCCCCACCGCAGCACCAGCTCGGCGGCGGCGTCGAGAATCCGGTGCGCCCGCTCCGACCGGCTCGCCGGGTCCTGTGGCGGCCTTCCCGTCCTGGCCATCTCGCCTCACCTCAGTTTCATGACTGGATGAGACTATACGGTCAATCAATTCATCACAAGGTCACCCGATCTTCGCCAGCAGCTCGGCCGCCTGCCGGGCGAAGGCGGGATCCTCGGTCGCCACGGCCAGCTCCAGCAGGCGGCGGGCCATGCCGACGTCCCCGTGGGCGTGCTTGATCTCGCCCAGCCGGCAGGCCGCCTCCGCCACCAGGTCCGGCCGGTCCGTGAGGGTCAGGGTCAGCTCGTAGTACCGCAAGGCACCGTCGCGGTCGCCCAGCCAGTAGCACAGCTCGCCCAGGTGGGCCGCCGCCATGCCGGACTCGGTGTCACCGGCGTCGATCACCCTCTGGTACCAGCCCAGCGCCTCGGGGAAGTCACGAGCCCGCTTGGCCAGCGCCCCCAGGTACATGGCCGCCGACGCAGCCGTGCGACCGTCCGGGACCTGGGTCTGCGGCGGCTCGGAACCGCCCGTCAGGCCGTTCTCGGCGTCGAGGGCCCTGAGATACCACGCGCGGGCCTCGGCCTCGTCCTCGTCGTGGTACGTCCGGCCGATGGCGATCATCGCGCGGGCCGCCAGGCCGTGGTCGCCGGCGCCCAGGACGCGCCGGTAGACCTCGCGCCCCTCGTCCACCTCCCCCGCCGCGACCAGGGCCTGGCCCAGCACGCTGAGGGCCGTGGCCTCGCCGGTCTCGGCCGCCGCGCGCAGCGTGCGCAGGGCCGCCTCCGTGTCGCCCTGGCGCTCCTGGAGCATGCCGAGCAGGCTGCCGAACACGCCCGGCACGGGACTCTCGGCGTCGCCCGCCTGACGTTCGGCCAGGCTGTAGAAGGCGTCGGAGTCGCCCTCGGCGTCGAGCAGCGTGAGCAGCCTGCCTCCGGCCACGAACCGCACGTCGGGGTCCTCGTGCTCGTTCAGCCGCTCGAACACCGCCCGAGCCTCGGCGGTCCGCCCCAGCCCGGCGAGCCGCTCGGCGACGTCCAGCTCGGCGAGCGGGCCGGAGCCGGTCAGCTCGTAGTAGGAGCGGACCGCTTCGGGGTCCTCGCAGCTCGCGCCCAGCTCACGCGCGGGCGCCGCCCCGTCCTCCCCCATCAGGGCCAGCACCCGCACGGCCCGCGCGTGGTCCCCGTCGCCGTGCGCCTGGCGGGCCATCGCCTCCAGCTCGTCCAGCGCGGTACGCGCCAGCGCGGTCGGCGTGCCCGCCGCGGCGGCGAACGCCTCGGCGGCGCCGGAGAGATCGCCCTCCTCGCGCAGCCAGGCGCCGAGCCGCAGGCCGCCCCGCGCCATCGCGTCCGGGTGCCCCGACCCGACGGCGAGCCGCGCCTCGCGCACGGCGGCGGCCGGGTCGCCCAGCGCGTGCAGAACGGCGGCGAGGTCGGCCCGGATGCTGTCCGTCAGGCCCGCGAACCCGGTGCCGACACCCTCGCGGTACCTGACCTCCGCGCCCCGCAGGTCGCCCACGGCCTGGCAGGAGTCGCCCCATACCCAGTAGCCCAGCGCGACGGTCTCGGGGTCGCCCGTGCCCACCGCCCGCTCGGCCTCGGCCGCGGCGGCCTCGTAGTCCTCCTGCCAGAACAGGTGGACCACCAACCGGCGCAGGGATTCGAGGTCGCCCGCCTCGGCCCCGGCGGCCAGTGCCCGGCGGGTCCCCTCCGCGTCGCCGAGGTCCTCCAGCACGCCGGCGAGCGTGGTCGCGGTGGCGGGCATCGCGTGGCGCAGCGCGTCGGCGGCGCCGGGCAGGTCGCCGCGCCCGCGCCGGGCGGCGGCGATCCCGCGCCAGGCCGTCTCGACGAGCTCCGGGTCGCCGGACCCGGTGACGGGCAGCAGGCACAGCTCGGCGCGGCAGTGGTGGCCCGCGCCGGAGAGGATCGCGCCCAGCCCGACCCGGGCGCGGGCGGCCCGCACCGGGTCGCCGTGCTCGGCGACGTACCGGCAGAGCACCTCCCCGGTCTCGCCCCCGAGGCCCCGCGCCACCTCCAGCACCAGGTCACCCGCCCTTCGGAGCACCGGGCCGGACGCCGTCTCCGCGCGGAGCCCCGCCAGGGCCGCCAGCGCGCCCTCCACGTCGCCGCCGGCCGCCAGGGCCGCGGGTCGTTCCTCGGGGGTTGCCGTGCCGAGCCGCAGACGGGCGACGACCGTCACGAGCGGGCCCGCGCCCTGCTCCTCCGCGCGTCGGTAGGCGGCGCGGGCGCCCGCCTCGTCGCCCGCCGCGGCCAGCGCGTCCCCCCGCTCCAGCAGGATCTCCCCTGCCAGGTCCGGTTCGAGCTCCACGGCCCGGTCGAACGCCGCCCGCGCTCCCTCGGTGTCGCCCGCCGCCGCCCGCGCGGAGCCCAGCACCCGTGCCGCCTGCCCGGCCAGCTCCTCGGGCGCGACGCCCGCCGTCTCCTCCGCCACGGCGAGGGCCGCCGCGACGTCTCCCCCGTCGCGCAGGAACCCGGCCAGGCACAGCGGCGCCGCCTCCCGGTCCAGCTCCTCCAGCAGCTCACGGGCCTCGCCGGCGTGCCCGAGCGCCGCCAGCACCCGAGCCAGCCGCATCGCCGCCTCCCCGGCGCCGGCGCTGCCTGTGTGGTGGGCGCCGCCGCTGCCGCCGAGGCCGTGGCCGTCGGGGTCACCGGGGTCGCCGGGGTCGCCACCCGTGTCCGCCCGCTCCATTGCCCGTGACAGGACCTCGGCCGCCGCGTCCAGGTCGCCGAGCCGGTGCAGGGCGTGTCCCATGCCGGTCAGCGCGACGACCGGCGACCCCTGGTCCTCGGCGAGCGCGCGTTCCCAGGCGGCCAGGGCGCCGCGATGGTCGCCGGCGTCGTTCCGGAGCGCCCCCAGGTAGCAGGCCGCCTGCCACCGGTACTCGGGATGACCCCCCTCCACCAGGAGAGAGAGGACCGCGTCGGCGCGGGACACCGCACCGGCACGGCGCCAGGCGTGGGCGCACTCCAGCCCGAGCAGGGTGGCCAGCGGCCACCCGCCGTCGCCGGAGACGCCGGCGAGGACGGCGAGCGCCTTCCCGGCGGCGTCGAGGTCGCCGTCCAGCAGGCACCGCGCGTAGCGACCGGGCACCGCCTGCTCTCCCCCTGCCCCGAGGCCCTCCGCCGCCAGGCCGAAGGCGGCTCGCGCGCCCGTCAGGTCGTCGAGCCGGACCTGCGTGAGCCCCAGCAGCAGCGCGTGCCGCGCCGCCTGTCCCGGCCGGCTCTCCGCGATCATGCGCTCGTGCAGCCGGCCCGCCGCCAGCAGGTCCCCCTGCACCTCGTACACGCCCAGCAGCGCCCCCGCCGCCTCCGCCCGCAGCCCCCGGTGCCCGGTCTCCATCGCCGCCTCGTACGCCGCCCGCGCCTCGCCCAGGTGGCGTTCGTGGCCGTCGAGCAGCCCTCCCAGCGCGTACCCCACCCAGGGGGCGAGCGCCGCGTGCCCCTCCGCGCGGGCTCGCCGCAGCAGCTCGATCGCCTCTCCGGCCTCGCCCCGGCTCTCCAGGATCTCCCGGAAGACCAGCGCCGCGTACGACAGCGCCAGCGGGTCACCGGAGCCGGCGGCGGAGCGGAACAGCGTGCCCGCCTCGGACACGTCGTACCCGGTGGTGACGAGCACCTGCGCGAACACCGCGGTGGCGATCGCCGCCACCGCCGGGTCGGGATCCTCCATGGCCGCCCGGTAGCCGATGAGCCCCTCCTCCCGCCCGAGCCGCTGATGGTCGAGGACGGCCCGCAGCACCGGGTGGAGCGCGTTCCCCGACGAGCGCAGCAGGTGCAGCATGAACGCGGCGGTGAACCCGCCCACCACGTCCTCCCCCTCGGCCACGTACGACAGCAGCTCGTCGGCCTGGTCCCGGTCGCCCTCGGCCAGCTCCAGCTGGGCGAGCGCCACCATGGCGCGCACGGCCTGGGTGCGCGCCCCCGAGTCGGCGGCGCGGCGCAGCATCAGGCGGGCCTGCGCCAGACGGCCGTCCTGGAGGAGCAGCAGGGCGTCGTCCACGTCGCGCAGCGCCTGCTCCTCGACGGGGTCGGCGAGCGGCCGCTGCCGGGCGTCGTGGTCGAGGAGCAGCCCCGCCTTGAACGCGGCGTCCGGGTCCGGATGCCCGGCGATCTCCCCGGCCAGCTCGACGATCTCCTCCCGGCGCTCCGGATGCTGCTCCAGCAGCATGCCGAGCAGCGTGGCGCTGACCGACGCCCACGGCGACTCCCCGGCGGCGAACACCGCCCGCAGCGCCGCCAGCGCCTCCTCCGCCTCGCCCGCCTCGGTGTGGAGCTGCGCCAGGCAGGCCCGCGCCTCGAGGGCGTGCTCCCGCTGCCCGCTGGCGATCACCCGCTCGAAGATCGCCCGCGTGGCGGCCATGTCGCCGAGCTGGGCGAAGACCTTGGCCTGCTCGATGAGGGCGGGCAGCCGCACCTCGGGCCGGGGGTCCTCGGCCGCCCTGGCGTACGCCTCCACCGACTCGGCGTACTCCCCGAGGTCGACGAGGACCGCCCCGAGCAGCTTGTAGGCCATGGTGAGGTGGCCGGGGTGCCCCACGGCGATGGCGTGCTCGCAGGCCTCCCGGGCCGCCGCGAAGTCGCCCTCCTCGGCGTGGATCCGGTACAGCCGGAACGCCGACAGCGACACCACCTCGGGATCGCCGCAGGTCAGCAGCTCGCGGTAGTCCTCCTCGCTCTCCGCCTCCTCGTACAGCTCCCAGGCCGTACGGGGGTCGGCCCACTCGAACACGGGCAGCTCCAGCCGGGCGGCCAGCTCCGCCACCGCGGGGCTGTCGCAGCGGCGGGCCCGCTCCAGCGCCTCCTCCGCGCCGGCGACGTCGCCCAGCTCGGTGAGCACCAGCACGAGGGCCGTGTCGGCGAGCGCGGCGACCTCGAAGTCGGCGCCGTCGGCGGCGATGGTCAGCACCCGGTACGCCGCCGGCCACTCGCGGGCGGCGACCAGCATCATCCCCATAGAGATGGCCGAGCGCTGCCCGAACACGGGGTCACCCGAGAGGATCACCGAGCGGTGGGCGGCCTCGGCGCCGTCGAGGTCGCCCTGCTCCTCCAGCAGGCACGCCAGCAGGTGGGACGCCTCGGGATCGCCGGTGGCCGCGATCTCCCTGAACAGAACGGCGGCGCCGCCGAGATCCCCCTCTTCCCAGCGCTTCATGGCCGTGGCGAGCTGTTCTGACGTCATATCGACTCCTGAGTCACCCAATAATGTGAAAAAGCTACCCAGGTGTCACGTACGTCACAGGCGTTTTGGCCCTGCCCACCGTCCCGGCGGATCCAGGACCGGCGGGCGGCGGGGGATACTCCTCCACCCGGCGTTCGCGCCACCGTCCGGCCGGGGCCGGATCGCCGTAGCGTAGGGCGCATGGGCAGAGCGTTCTGGATCGACCAGGAATACGACAGGGACCGTGACGGGCGCTATGCCGTACACGTGCGCAAGAACCTGGAGCAGTTCGAGTGGGGCGACATCGCGCCGGTCAGGTTCGCCTGCGCGGCGTGGCGGCTGGCGACGCCGCCGGCCCTCAACCCGGGCTACGTGCGGTGGGACCGGCGCGTCCTGTCGGCGGACTGCCGCCGCAACACCTGGGACGGCAGCCTCAACGCGCGGGTGACGCTGGTCTCGCCGCTCCCCGCCGAGCTGACCCGCTCGCGCGCCTGGTGGCGCGACCGCGGCTGGGCGGGCTGGCAGGAGACGTTCGGCCAGTACCTCGACCCGACCGAGAAGGACCTGGCCCACCACCCGTTCCTGCGGACCACGCTGCTGGTGGAGACGCCGGTGCCGCTCGGCGACCTGCCGCCCGAGCCCGAAGGGCCGCACGACCAGGTCGAACGGGCCGCCGAGCGGGCCCTCGTGGTGCTCGTACGGGAGCTGAACGCGTTGATCAGCCCCATCCTGGACCAGCTCCCCTGAGGTCCCCCGGCCCGGCGGAGTCACTCGGTCACAGCGCGACATGGCCTTGGCATGAGCGGTTCATGGCGGGGTAACAGAGGCGCATGAGACTTGCGTTCGCGGTGCTCGCGCTGGCGCTGGCCGCGGGCTGTGCCGTCGACACGACGTCGCCCGCGCGCGCGGCGGAGCGTTTTCACGCCGCCGTGGCGGCGAAGCAGGACGAGGCGGCCTGCGCCATGCTCACCCGCACGACCGCCGAGAAGCTGCCCGACCCGGACGAGACCTGTGCCCAGGCGCTGGCCGCGCTGAAGCTCGGCCCGGGCGGCCGGGTCACCGGGGTCGAGGTGTGGGGCTCCGACGCCCTCGTGCGGCTGCAGGACGACACGGTGTTCCTGCACCAGTTCACCGACGGCTGGCGGATCACGGCGGCCGGGTGCGAGCCGCGGCACGACCTCCCCTACGACTGCGAGGTGGAGGACTGATGCGGGTCATGTTCACGCTGACGCTCGTCCTGATCGCGGCCGGGCTGATCTATTTCTTCGCGCTGGGACTGGCGCACCTGTGAGCGCGCCGAGGGGGGACGCATGAGGCGGATCGACGTATGAGACGGATCAAGGACAGCACGCTGTCGCTGACGTTCCTGGTGCTGTTCCTGCTGACGCTGGCGGGACAGGCCTGGGCGGGGGCGACGCAGTTCAACGAGCAGCAACTGGTCAACGGCCTGCAGCCCGTGTCCGTCTGGGAGTACGCGACGTCGTCGTCGTTCGCGGTGGACGTGGCGGAGAACTGGCAGTCGGAGTACCTGCAGTTCCTGCTGTTCATCGTGCTGACCGTCTGGCTGGTGCAGAAGGGCTCGCCGGAGTCCAAGAAGCCGGGCGAGGAGGGCGCCGAGTCGGACGAGGAGCAGCTCGTCGGCGAACACGCCAAGGAGGACTCCCCGGCCTGGGCCAAGGTCAGGGGCGCGCGGCTCTGGCTCTACAGCAACTCGCTCGGCCTGGTGATGGGGACCATCTTCGTGCTGTCGTGGCTGGCGCAGTCGGTGGCGGGGCTGGCGGCCTACAACTCGGAGCGGATCACCGACCTGCGCGACCCGGTCGACTGGGGGTGGTACGTGACCTCCTCCGAGTTCTGGAACCGGTCGCTGCAGAACTGGCAGTCGGAGCTGCTGGCCGTGCTGTCGATGGTGGTGCTCTCCATCTATCTGCGCCAGCGCGGCTCACCCGAGTCCAAGCCGGTCGGCGCGGCGCACACGGCGACGAGCGTCGAGGGCTGACCCGATGCTAGGAGCGCGGCGGGAAGGGCTCGCCGGTCACGACCGCCACCACCCGGGTGCCGGGCGCGAGTATGCCCCGCCGGGCGAGGTCCACGAGGCCGCGGAGCATCTTGGCCACGTACACCTCCTCCACCCCGTGCCGGGCGGCGAAGGCGCGCAGCTCGGGCGTCGTGCGCGCGTACCCGCCGAAGTGGTGGTCGAGGTCGATCGACCAGTTCTCCCACACGCGCCCGTACGCCTCGCGCTGGAGCCGGGCCACCTCGCCCGCCAGGAACCCGGCGCCCTTCAGCACCGCGAACCCGAGCGCCCGCCGGCCAGGAGGCAGCCCCGCCGCGATGCCCGCCAGGGTGCCGCCCGTGCCGACAGGGCAGCAGACGACGTCGTAGCCGCCACGGGTCTCGGCCTCGATCTCGGCGGGCAGCTCGGCGCAGCCGCGCACGGCCGCCGCGTTGCTGCCGCCCTCGGGCAGGATCAGCACCTCGCCCCAGCGCTCGCGCAGCGCCGCCTGCACCTCGGGGGTGTGCTTGAGCCGGTACGCGGCGCGGTCCAGGTACGTGAGCGTCATGCCGCAGGAGACCGCGTACGCCAGCGACGGGTTGAGCGGCAGCCGCTCCTCGCCCCGGACGACGCCGATCGTCTCGAACCCGTGCCGCCGGCCCGCCGCGGCCACCGCCCTGAGGTGGTTGGAGTAGGCGCCGCCGAACGTGAGCACGCGCGGGTGGCCGAGGTTGTACCTCAGCTTGCGGGCCTTGTTGTCGTCGCGTTTCAGCCAGACCCGGACCGAGCCGAGGCCGGGATCCAGGAGCTCCTCCACGCGCGCTAGTCTACGACCGGGCCTTTGTTGAGGAGTGTTCGATTATGCGGGTTGTTGAAGCTTTCGGTGCGGCGTTCGGCGCGGACCCGCGGACGGTCTGGCACGCGCCCGGCCGGGTCAACCTGATCGGTGAGCACACCGACTACAACGACGGCTTCGTGCTGCCCTTCGCCGTGCCGTGGGGCGTCACGGCCGCCGTCACGCCGCGCGGCGACGGGACGATCCGGCTGCTGTCCCTCCAGTCGGACGGCGACCCCGTCACGATCGAGCGGCACGAGGACGCGCGCGGCTGGACCCGCTACGTCGTCGGCGTGCTGGCCATGCTGGCCGACCGCCTGGGCGAGCCGGTCCCGGGCGCCGACATCGCGATCGACGGCGACGTGCCGCAGGGCGCCGGGCTCAGCTCCAGCGCCGCCCTGGAGGTCGCGGTGGCATCCGCGCTCAACGACCTGCACGGCCTCGACATGACCCCCATGGAGCTGGCCCTGCTGTCGCAGCGGGCCGAGAACGACTTCGTCGGCATGCCCTGCGGCATCATGGACCAGGCCGCCTCCGCGCTGTGCCAGGAGGGCCAGGCGCTCTTCCTCGACTGCCGCTCGCTCGGCTCCCGGGCCATCCCGCTCGACCTGGCCTCCCACGGGCTGCGCATCCTCATCATCGACACGCAGGTCCACCACGAGCACGCGGGCGGCGAGTACGCCAAGCGCCGCGCCGAGTGCGAGTCCGCGGCCCGCAAGCTCGGCGTCGAGGCGCTGCGGGACGTCACCGACCTCGCCGGCGCGCTGGAGCGGTTGCAGGGCACCGAGCGCAAGCGGACCATGCACGTCGTCACGGAGAACCACCGCGTCGAGGCCCTGGTCGGCCTGCTGCGGGCGGGCGCCGTCACCGAGATCGGCGCGCTGCTCAACGCCTCTCACCTGTCGCTGCGCGACCAGTACGAGGTGTCGTCGCCGGAGCTGGACGTCGCGGTGGAGGCGGCCGTCCGGGGCGGGGCCCGCGGGGCGCGGATGACCGGCGGCGGGTTCGGCGGCTCGGCGATCGCCCTGGTGGCGGAGGACCGTCTCGACGGCGTGCGGGAGAGCGTGTCGGCCGCGTACGCGGAGCGGGGCTGGCGGGCGCCGCGCTTCCTGCCCGCGGTCCCGAGCCCGGGCGCGCGCCGCCGCGCCTAGCGCTCCCCCTTTCACAGGGACGGGAAGTTCGGGGGGCGGCGTTCGAGGAAGGACGCGAGGCCCTCCGCGAAGTCGGGCCGGCCGAACGAGGCGATCATCTCGGCGGTCGCCGCCTCGGCCGACTCGGCCAGCGTGACCTCCCAGTCGTGCCAGACCTGCCGCTTGATCACCGCCATCGACGCGGGCGAGCAGTGCGCCGCCAGCTCCCCGGCGTACTCCTGCGCCTCGGCGAGCAGCCTGTCCGCCGGCACCGACCGGTTGACCAGCCCCATCTCGTACGCCTCCCGGCCGGTGAAGACGCGCCCCGAGAGCAGGACGTCCATGGCCCGCTGCTGCCCCATGAGCCGGGGCAGCACCCACGCCAGGCCGTACTCCGCGATCAGGCCGCGGCGCGCGAAGGCGGTGGTCCACTTGGCGTCGTCGGCGGTGAAGACGAGGTCGCAGACGAGGGCGTGGACCATCCCGAGCCCGGCGCAGGCCCCGTTGACCGCCGCGACCACCGGCTTGCCGACGGTCGCCGGGAACGTGTTGGGCCGCGGGTCCGGCTTCTCGTCGTAGCTGCCGTCCTGGATCCGGCCGAGCGTCCGGAAGTCGGCGCCCGCGCAGAAGCCCTTGCCCGCGCCGGTGACCACGACGGCGCGCACGGCCGGATCACTCGCGGCCTCCTCCAGCAGGTCGAAGTAGCGCCTCCCCATCGCGTCCGTCCACGCGTTGAGCCGGTCGGGACGGTTGAAGGTGAGGGTCAGAACGCCCTGGTCGAGCGAGGAGAGCACGAGTTCGTCCATGCGCCAACCGAACCATGTTCTAGCAGGCGCGGGCAAGACCGCCGCTCACTCGCGGCGCCTGACCTGCGGCGCGTCACTCACTCG
This sequence comes from Nonomuraea sp. NPDC050733, assembly GCF_040654215.1. Lineage (NCBI taxonomy): Bacteria > Bacillati > Actinomycetota > Actinomycetes > Streptosporangiales > Streptosporangiaceae > Nonomuraea > Nonomuraea sp. NPDC050733. The sequence continues at coordinate 221,610 of NZ_JBFAHO010000010.1, forward strand.
CAGCAGGTCATTTGTGGCGCACGAACGCCGGGGTGAGCGCCGAATTGTCGTAGTAGCGGTGGAACACCGGCGTCGCCCCGCCCGAGATCGGCGGGACGATCCACGACCAGTCCGCCGGGCAGACCCGCCCCGCCTTCTCCTCCCGCTCCAGGTGCGTGAGGAAGCGCCGCGACTCGGTGTGGTGGTCGGTCATCGTCACCCCCTCCCGCTCGAACGAGTGGAGCACCGCCACGTTCAGCTCCACCAGCGCGTGGTCGCGCCACAGGGACCGCTCGGTGGAGGTGTCGAGCCCCAGCCGCCCGGCCACCACCGGGAGCTGGTCGTAGCGGTCGGCGTCGGCCAGGTTGCGGGCGCCGATCTCCGCGCCCATGTACCAGCCGTTGAACGGGGCGCACGGGTAGCAGATCCCGCCGATCTCCAGGCACAGGTCGGAGATGGCCGGGACGGCGTGCCAGCGCAGCCCCAGCTCCTCGAACCACCGGTAGTGCGGGTGGACGATCGGCACCTCCAGGACCGCGTCACCCGGCAGGCTGCACACCAGCGGCTTGCCGCGCCCGGCCTGCACCACCAGGGGCAGCACGTCGAACCGGCCGCCCGCCCCCCGCCAACCCGCCGCCGTCACCATGTCGGTGAAGGCGGCGTTACGCGGGTCGCCGACCACCCGCCCGTCGGCGGTGCGGTATCCGGCGTAGCGGATGAGCTGCTCGTTCAGCACCCGGGGCCCGGGACGGCCGGGGACGTCGGGGGCGAAGACCGTGATGGTGGGCCGGACGCGGCCGCCGTTGGCCGCCTCGCGCAGGTGCTCGACGCACTCGATCGCCACCCCCTCGGCGCTGGTGACCTGCCGCCGGTCGCGGAGCCTGAGCGAGCGCCAGTAGAGGCGGCCGATGCACCGGTTGCTGTTGCGCCAGGCCACCCTGGCGCCGAACTCCAGCTCGGCGAAGGTGTGGGCGTAGGTGCCGTAACGGGCGATGTCCGCGGCCACCTCACGCAGGCGGCCTTGGGGAGATCCCGCGGCGGGGTTCTCGGCGTGGAACAGCCTGATGAAGCGCTCGGCCTCGCGGACGTCGATCGTCCGCTCGATGAGCGTCTGCACGGCGATGGAGTCGAAGGGACGGAGAGACCTGATCCAGGTACGCACGCAGAAACCAGCACTTTTCGCTCACGGAGCACCCCACCGATTCCGGGTCGGCGGCACACTCCTGCCGGCGGTGCCCTCTCCACACCGCTCACACGGCCTGTCCGCGGCTGCCGTGTCCCGCGAACCGGGGCACGGCCACCTCATCCTGGCGGCTCGCCCCCTCCTTGTCACCGCAAATGCAAGAAGGTGTGACCTTACCGCTACAAACAGTGAACCTTCATCAGGTGGGAGTCGAACGGCCGATTCCGCGGACCAGCCCCAGCTCCATGGCCACCAGGACGGCCGAGGTCCGGTCGCCCACGCCGAGCTTGCGGAAGACCCGCAACAGGTAGGTCTTGACCGTGGCCTCGCCGATGAACAGGCGGCGGCCGATCTCGGCGTTCGTCAGGCCCCGCGCGACCAGCTCCAGCACCTCCCGCTCGCGCGCGGACAGCGCGGCGCCCTCGGAGGCCGCCGGAGCCCCCGCCGCGGAGGGGCCGGTCGCCGCCGGATCGCCCGCCGGGGAACCGCCCGTCAGGGTGCTGCCCGCCGGGGCGCCCGCCAGGCGGGCCGCGATCGAGGGCGCCAGCGCCGTCCTGCCACCGGCCACGGCGCGCACGGCGGCGGCCAGCTCCGCCCGCGACGCGTCCTTCAGCAGGTAGCCGGCGGCGCCCGCGGCCAGCGCCCGCCCGACGTCGGCGTCACCCTCGTACGTCGTCAGCACGATGACCCGGAACCCCGGGCCCAGCCGCCGGATGGCGCTCACCCCGTCGCCGGCCGGCATGCGCAGGTCCATGAGGACGACGTCCGGCCGCAGGCGGGGCGCCACGGCCACCGCCTCGTCGCCGGACCCGGCCTCCCCGGCCACCTCGATGCCGGGCTCGGCGGCGAGCATGCCGCGCAACCCCTCCCGTACGACGGGATGGTCGTCGACGATCAGGACGGTGAGCACGGCACCTCCATGGTGACCGTGGTGCCCTGGCCCGGCGCCCCGTCCAGGGTCAGCGTGCCGCCGACCCCGGCCACCCGGCGACGCATCCCCGGCACCCCGAACCCGCCGCCCAGCGCGCCGGCCCTCCCGGCTTCGTCCGCGTGTCGCTCCGCACGTCCCTCCTCGGGGCCGGGCCAGGCGGTCAGGCGCACCGGGTCGAGGCCGCGCCCGTCGTCGCTCACCGTCAGCCGTACCCGGCCGTCCCCGTACTCCAGCGCGAGACGGACGGAACGGGCGCCGGCGTGCTTGCGGACGTTCGCCAGCGCCTCCTGCGCGACGCGCAGCACGACGACCTCGGCCGCGGGGGACAGCGGCACGGGCGCGCCGCCGACGGCCACCTCCACCGGCAGCCCGAACCCCTGGGCCAGCCGCCGCAGCGCCTCCTCCACCGACGCGCCGCTCAGCGCGGGCGGCGCGAGCGCCGCGATGAGCGCCCGCGTCTCGGCCAGGTTGTCCTTGGCGGTCCGTACGGCCAGCTCCAGGTGCCGATCGGGGCCCGTGACCGCCTCGGCGGCCTGGAGCAGCATGATGATCCCCGCGAACCCCTGGGCCAGCGTGTCGTGGATGTCGCCGGCCAGCCGCTCACGCTCGGCCAGCACCCCGGCTTCCTGGCTCATCCTGGCCAGCTCGTCCCGGGTGCGGTCCAGCTCCTCGATGAGCCGGGCACGCTTCCGGTTCTGCGCGGACAGCCGGCCGATGGACGTGCCGAGCAGGGCTCCGGCGGGCAGCCCGACGCCGAGCGTCATGACGGCCCCCCACGGATCGACCCCGGCACTCGGCAGCAGCCCGGCCGCCGGAGCCGCGAACAGCCCCACCATGACCCCCAAGGCCCACGCCGTCGGCAGGGACATGAACGCCATGGGCAGCAGCGCCGACAGCGCGATCGCCGAAGCGGACTCGGCCAGGACGGCCGCGGTGAACAGCACCAGCATCGCGGCGGCGTACCAGCGGGCCTCGCGGACGTGCCGCCGCCGGTCGCGCACCGCCCTGCGCCCGACGAGCGCGTACGCGAGCGCCAGCACGAGCAGCAGCCCGATCGCCACGAACGGCCCCGCCGGTCCGGCCGGTCCCCTCGTCACGCCACCGGCCTGCGCGGCCACCACGACGACGGTCACCGCGAGCACGACCGCGTAGTAGGCGTCCCAGTACGGGTACGAGCGCAGCCAGACGTCCTCCGCCCGCGCACCCGCGCGCCCCCCGCCACCCATGAAGTGCAGTTTTCTCCAATTGACGGGACATGTCCACCGATCGGTGGATACCCTGCGGGCTCCCGAATCGTGATCGTGTGAAGCATGAACAAGCACGTCTACAACAGGGTCATGCTCGGCCTGTCGCTCGCCTTCGCCGCCCTGATCGCGGTTCTCGCCCTGCTCGGCTCCGAACAGGTGGGAGTGGTCGCGGGCGTCGGCGGAGTCCTCCTGGGCCTCGGCTGGGCTTTCTACGGGGTCGTCGGCGCCGACCGGCGCACGAGAACCCGCTGACCCGCGCCCTTCCCTGTCACCGCCGTACGCCGGCCGTGGACCCGTGCGCGAAGCATGACCGCTCACGGGCCACGCCCACCCGCGCGCCGGTCGACGGGAGGCCCGGTGGAACGCATCGGCCGATCTCGCCGGACACTCGGCACCCGACGCCACGCGAACCGGACAGCGACCCTCGGAACGACTCAGGCCCCCTTCCTGGACCAGGAAGGGGGCCTGAGCTGTGTCCCTCAGGACTGCAAAGCTCCCGCGATAGGACTCGAACCTATAACCTGCCGGTTAACAGCCGGCTGCTCTGCCGTTGAGCTACGCGGGATCGCGCTTCGGCGCTGATCGGGGGGCTTTTGGGCCCTTCCGTTCGGCGCAGGACTACATTAGCGCACTCCCGGAGTGCGTGTCGCATCGTCATCGGGGTAGGCCCGGAGACAAGCGGAGGTGCGAAATGCGATATCGAATGACATTCGCCGTCGGTATGGCCGTCGGGTACGTGCTCGGCAGCCGGGCAGGTCGCGAACGGTACGAGCAGATCAAGAAGATGGCCCAGCGCCTGAGCGACGACCCGAGGGTCCAGGAGGCCGCGGGGGTCGTGGGCGCGCAGGTGTCCAAGGTGGCCGGTGTGGCCCGTGAGCGGGTCGGTGGCACGCTCCAGGACAAGATCCCGTTCCTGGGCGGCCACGACCACGACTCGGGCACCGGCTGGCCGGACCAGACCGGCATGGGCGAGAAGAAACCCAACGAGACCGGCATCCCCTACTGACCGGTCCGGCGGGTCCCGCACACGCCGGCCGCCGAAGGCCGGTCCCCCGGAAGATCCACGGGCGTGTGGGGGGGGGTCTGACCCCCCCCCCCCCCCGCCCCCC